>DWWD01000005.1 GCA_019119895.1 Candidatus Anaerostipes avistercoris
GGTTCGATTCCCATCACCCGCTTTTGAGTCTGTAGCTCAGCTGGATAGAGCAACGGCCTTCTAAGCCGTGGGTCGGGGGTTCGAATCCCTTCAGGCTCGTTGATTCTGACGGAAATCAGAATATATGATAACTACAACGTTTTTGTTTACGGTGGGTATAGCGCAGCTGGTTAGCGCGCCAGATTGTGGCTCTGGAGGCCGTGGGTTCGAATCCCATTACCCACCTTTTTGTTATATATAGAAGTTTTTATTGGGCTATCGCCAAGGGGTAAGGCACAGCACTTTGACTGCTGCATTCGCTGGTTCGAATCCAGCTAGCCCAGTTTTTTATTGCCTTTTTATATTAATTCCTGAAAAAAGAATTGACAAAGGGGAATTCATTGGATATTATGTAATAAATAAAAGGGAGTAGCTGGCGCGAAGCGTTTGCGATGTCGTCAATCTCGGCAGGAAACTGCCCGTATCGTAATGAAACAGCGAGACTTTTATTGCAGCAGATTGTTGTGTGCAATAAAAGTCTCTTTTTTTGTCCATCTTATAATAGACGGACAATTTAAGAGGCTTAATTCCAAATTCAGAAAGGGAGAATGACTATGAAAGAATTTTACCAGCAGTCCGCGACAGAAGTGCGGAAACAGCTTAATGGCTCCATGAAGCCGCTGACGGATCGTCAGGTGGAAGAGCATCAGAAAAAATATGGAATGAATGAGCTGGCAGAAGGAAATAAGAAAAGTACGCTGCAGATTTTTCTGGAACAGTACAAAGATTTTCTTGTTATCATCCTGATCTTCGCAGCTATCATTTCAGGGTTTCTTGGTGATGTGGAGAGTACAGCTGTTATTTTGATCGTTATTACGGTTAATGCTATTTTGGGAACGGTACAGACGGTTAAGGCGGAACAATCTCTTGAAAGCCTGAAACAGATGTCTTCCCCAATGGCAAAAGTCCTGAGAAACGGACAGATTACTCATATTCCGTCAAGGGAAGTGACAGTCGGAGATGAAGTTATCCTGGAAGCAGGAGACCAGATTCCCGCAGATGGACGTATTCTTGAATGCGCCAGTATGAAAGTTGATGAAAGCGCACTGACAGGAGAAAGTCTGGCGGTAGAGAAAGAAGAAGGCATTCTGGATGGAACAGTGGCTCTGGGAGATCAGAAAAATATGGTCTTTTCCGGAAGTTTTGTTACCTATGGAAGAGGATCCTTCCTTGTGACAGCGGTTGGTATGGAGACTGAGGTCGGAAAGATTGCTGCTCTGCTGAAAAGTACATCGGAAAAGAAAACGCCGCTGCAGGTAAATCTTGATCAGTTTGGACAAAAGCTTTCTATTATCATTATTGTATTTTGTGCTATTTTGTTTGGCATTACTGTGTGGCAGGGAAATCAGATCGGAGATGCCTTTATGTTTGCGGTAGCCCTGGCGGTAGCTGCAATTCCTGAGGCGTTAAGTTCCATCGTAACCATCGTATTGTCTTTCGGTACGAGAAAGATGGCGAAAGAGGGCGCGATTATCCGTAAATTACAGGCTGTGGAAGGTCTGGGAAGCGTGTCTGTTATCTGCTCCGATAAAACAGGAACTCTGACACAGAATAAAATGACAGTAGAGCATTATTATGTAGAGAATAAATGCTACTCTGCCGATGTTTTGAAAAAAGAAGATTCGGTGCAGAATGAACTTTTAACTGCAAGTATTTTGTGTTCTGATGCGAAAGTTGTAGATGGAAAAGATTTTGGTGATCCGACAGAGACGGCGCTGATCCATATGGGAAATCGTATGCATGTGTCATCTGACGAAGTCAGAGAAAAGTATCCGAGAATTGCGGAAGTTCCATTTGACAGTGAGCGTAAACTGATGTCTACCCTGCATGATCTGGATTCCGGAAGAACCATGATCACGAAGGGCGCCGTTGACGTGCTCCTTGATCGTGTGACGGGAATTCAGAAAGATGGAAAGGTCTGTCCGTTTACGGAAGAAGACAGGAAAGATATTGAAAAGCAGAACCAGATGTTCTCTGAAAACGGACTGAGAGTTCTTGCGTTTGTTTATAAAAGAATGGACGGAGTCGAAGAGATTTCTCCGGAAGATGAAAAAGACTATGTATTCCTTGGTCTGATTTCCATGATGGATCCTCCGAGAGAGGAATCACGGATGGCGGTGGAAGAATGTATCAAAGCCGGAATGAAACCGGTTATGATCACAGGAGATCATAAGGTGACAGCTGCCGCTATCGCAAAAAGGATCGGAATCTTAAAGGATGAAAAAGAAGCCTGTGAGGGTATGGAAATAGATGCGCTGTCTGATGAAGAACTTCAGGACTTTGTGGAAAATATTTCTGTATATGCCAGGGTATCACCGGAACATAAGATCCGTATTGTAAAAGCATGGCAGGAAAAAGGAAATATCGTTGCCATGACAGGAGACGGCGTCAACGACGCTCCGGCTCTGAAACAGGCGGATATTGGTGTTGCCATGGGAATCACGGGAACAGAGGTGGCGAAAGATGCGTCTTCCATGGTACTGACGGATGATAACTTCGCGACGATTATCAAAGCGGTGGAAAATGGACGAAATGTATATGAGAATATTAAACATTCTATTCAGTTTTTGCTGTCTGGAAACTTCGGAGGAATTCTGGCAGTACTGTATGCATCCATCCGTGCGCTTCCGGTGCCGTTTGCTCCGGTACATCTGCTGTTTATTAACCTTTTAACGGACAGCCTTCCGGCAATTGCACTTGGGCTGGAACCTCATACGAAAAAGGTAATGGAGCGCAAGCCGCGCCCGATGAATGAATCCATCCTGACCAGAGACTTCCTGATCCGTATCGCAACGGAAGGGCTTGTGATTTCAATTATGACTATGACCGCTTATACGATCGGGTATGGAAGCGGACACAATACGCTTCTGGCTCAGACCATGGCGTTCGCAACACTGTGTACTTCAAGACTGGTGCATGGATACAACAGCAAATCAAATTCTCCGGTTATTTTTACAAAACGTTTCTTCAACAACATTTACCTGGCAGGAGCGTTTTTGATTGGACTTATATTAATCACGGCGGTTGTCATGATACCTGGTCTCCACAATATGTTTAAGGTGCAGACACTGGAATTCAGTCAGCTCCTGATCGTTTATGGACTTGCTCTGCTGAACCTTCCGATCATCCAGCTGCTGAAAGCGGTTACGAGAAAATTTCTGAAGTAAAAAAGACCGATGAAAAACAGCAATACAGAAAGAACCCCCGGTATCATACCGGGGGTTCTTCAGAAACTGGAGTTTATTCGTCCTCTTCTTTATAAAGGAAAGGTTTCAGGGATTCTTCTAATGTTTCAATATCTTTGTTTTCGTAGACGGTAAGGGATAACGGATTTTGTAAATCCAGGCTGAAGATTCCCATAATGGATTTTGCGTCGATGATGTATCTTCCGGATGATAAATCAGCGTCGCATTCAAAGCGGTTGATCATATTGGCGAAATCTTTTACCTTGTCAATGGAATTTAACAAAATTGTGTAATTTTTATTCACAGTTCTTACCTCCTTAAGATCCAACTTGTTATCTCCATCCTACATTCTTTTTATAAGAAAGTCAAACTTCTTTCTTGTGACAGAGGTTTTATGATATAATAAATTTAAATATGGATGCATATCGTACAGATCTATGATGGAGGCAGAAGAATGACAGAAAAACAAAAGATGTATATGGGGATCTTATACCGGGCAGATGATGAACATTTGATCGCGGAACGAAATTATGCAAAAGGAATTACGAAAGAGTACAATCAGACACATCCGGACCGAAAGGAAGACAGGGATCATCTGATGCACAGACTGCTGGGTGAGATAGGAGAGAGGGCTCATATCGAGACGCCGTTCTACTGTAACTATGGGTATCGTATTTCTATAGGGAAGAATTTTTTCTCTAACTTTAACGTTACGATTTTAGATGGAGGACAGGTTACGATAGGAGATAACGTGTATATTGCCCCCAATGTGGGAATTTACACGGCACAGCATCCGACGGATGTGAGGAGAAGAAATCTGGGATATGAATGGGCTCTGCCGGTCGTGATTGGGGATAATGTCTGGATTGGGGGCAATGCGTCTATTATGCCGGGCGTAACGGTTGGAAACAATGTTACCATCGGCGCGGGCAGCGTAGTGACAGAAGATATACCGGACAATGTCATAGCGGCAGGCAATCCATGCAAAATTATTCGTAAAGTGAAAGAAGGAGATATCAATGGGATTATTGACTAGAAAAACAGACACGAATCCGTACAGCAGAGATATTGATGAACTGCTGGATCGGATGGATGAAGAAAAAGAAAGTAATACAGCAGCGGAAGGATCCTATGAGGAATCTTTAAAGAAAATCGAGGAGCGGATCAAAGAACTTGGGATCCTCGATGAAGAAGACGAAGAGGAAGAATAAGGGAACAAAAGGCTGGCCGGCAGGGGAAGGTTTCTTCCCTCTGCCCGATCGCTGCGATACCTCGCTTATCAAGCGGATGGTGTCAGAAATGACAGCATGTTTTTTTTACAAGAATTGTAAACTTAGAACAACAAAAGGTTGACAATAAAAGGCAGAACCGGTATATTAGAGAAGTCATCAGAAACAACAGGAGGAAATTATGAAGACAAAAGACTTAACAATGACAGGACTTATAGCCGCTTTGATCTGTATTCTCGGGCCTTTGTCTATCACTATACCGGGAACGCCGGTGCCGATTTCATTTACAAATCTGGCATTGTATTTTATTGTGATGGCAGCAGGATGCAGGATGGCAGTCAGCGGCTACTTGATTTATATGCTGCTGGGAGCAGCCGGACTCCCGGTGTTTTCCGCATTTACGGGAGGAGTGGCAAAACTGGCGGGTCCCACAGGAGGCTACCTCATAGGATTTATCTTTCTTGCGCTGCTCAGCGGATGGATGGTTGACAAATCAGACGGAAAGATCTGGGTCAGTGCCGCAGGCATGGTACTGGGAACCGCAGTTACATATTTATTTGGAACCGCATGGCTGTGCATTCAGATGAACCTGAGTTTTCCCCAGGGGCTTGTGATCGGAGTGATTCCATATCTTCCGGGAGATGCTGTTAAAATTGCCGTGGCAGTGATCGCCGGAAAAAAAGCAAGAAATGCCCTGAAAAAAATTGGTTGACTTTTTTTAGAAAAAAGCATAAACTAAGCATAGGAAAATGCAGGGAACAGAAGGAGTACCATTGCCGGAACTATCAGAGAGAGACTGTCACCGGCTGTAAGCAGTCTTTAGGAAAGGAAATGGGAATGCATCTGGGAGCAGACAAGACGAAATGACAGTAGTTTTGTACGTAGCCGGCGTTAACGGAAGATGAGCGGAAGCCCGGGCAGCGGGTTTCTAAGAAGAGTGGAACCGCGGATTACTTCGTCTCTTTTTCAGAGACGGAGTTTTTTTATACCATGGAAAATTTCATCAGAATTTTTATGATATAAAAATTCTCTGAATATAAAATTGTCCGCTTTCCTATTATATGATAGACTGAGAGGTAAGACGATGGGATTTCGAAAATTTGCAAAAAGTCAATATGATACAATCAAGATGAGAGATCCTGCTCTGAAAGAAGAAAGGGAAGTTTTTCTTTATCCATATGTGAAAGCACTTTACTGGTATCGTATTGCACATAAGTTATATGAAAAAGGACATTTTTACATAGCCAGAAAAATATCGCAGTGGATGGCGCGGAAGACGGGAATTGAGATACATCCTGGAGCGCAGATCGGAGAAGGTTTCTTCATTGATCACGGACATGGGGTTGTAATCGGAGAGACAACGATCATAGGAAATAATGTAACGCTGTATCAGGGAGTGACCCTTGGCGGAACCGGACATGAAACCGGAAAACGTCATCCGACCATTGAGGATAATGTAATGGTAAGTTCCGGTGCAAAAGTTCTGGGATCAATTACAATAGGAGAAAACTCCAAGATTGGAGCAGGAAGCGTAGTAGTGAAAGATGTTCCGCCGAATTCTACTGTTGTAGGCGTGCCGGGGAAGATCATCAAGAGAGACGGGGAGAGAGTCAACCAGATTCAGAGCTTTGACCTGAATCAGATTGATCTTCCGGATCCGGTGGAGATGGATATCGAGAAACTTGCGAAGGAAAACGCCGAACTCCGTCAGGCGCTGCAGACATTTATCGACCACTGCCTGAAATATGAAAACAAGGGAAAGGAAAAAGAATCAAATGAAAATTTATAATACGCTGACAAGAAAAAAAGAAGAATTTGTACCGGTACATCCCGGAAAAGTGGGAATGTACGTATGCGGTCCGACGGTATATAATTTTATCCACATCGGAAATGCAAGACCGATGATTGTCTTTGATACGGTTCGCAGATATTTCGAGTATAAGGGGTATGATGTGAACTATGTATCAAATTTTACTGACGTAGATGATAAGATCATCAACAAGGCCAATGAGGAAGGTGTATCCGCCATGGAAATTGCGGAACGCTATATCAAAGAATGCAAAACAGACATGGAAGGCCTCAATATCAAACCGGCGACTCATCAGCCAAGAGCAACGGAAGAGATTGACGGGATGATCCGCATGATCCAGACATTGATTGAAAAGGGGCACGCCTATGAAGTGGACGGAACGGTCTATTTCAAGACAAGATCCTTTCAAGACTACGGAAAACTGTCCAAGAAAAACATTGATGACCTGGAGGCGGGACACCGGGAAATAAAAGTAACAGGAGAAGAAGGCAAGAAAGATCCTCTCGATTTCGTTTTGTGGAAACCGAAGAAAGAAGGAGAAATTTCCTGGGATTCTCCGTGGGGGGAAGGACGTCCGGGATGGCATATTGAGTGCTCTGAGATGTCCAAAAAATATATCGGAGATACCATCGATATCCATGCTGGCGGCGAGGATCTGATCTTCCCTCATCATGAAAATGAGATTGCGCAAAGTGAGGCATGCAATGACGAAACATTTGCGAAATACTGGATGCATAATGGATTTTTAAATATTGATAATAAGAAAATGTCCAAGTCTGCCGGAAATTTCTTTACTGTAAGAGAAATCGGCGAGAAATATCCGCTGCAGGTAATCCGGTTCTTTATGCTGAGCGCTCACTACCGCACACCGCTTAACTTCAGTGATACTCTGATAGAAAGTGCCAAAACCAGCCTTGAGCGTATCCTGACAGCGGTAGAATTGTGCCGTGAAGCAGCTCAAAAAGATTCCGGTCAAGAAATGACAGAAGCAGAAAAAGAACATCTGGAAGAAATTCAGAAACTGGTGAAAAAATTTGAAGATGCCATGGAAGATGATTTTAACACGGCGGATGCCATAGCGGCTATTTTCGAGATTGTCCGTGTTTCCAATTCCACAGTAAAAGAAGCGGGAGCCGCTTACGCCGGGGAAGTATTAAAGATTTTTGAGACATTGTGCGGCGTTCTGGGAATTGAGACGAAACGTCAGGAAGAAATTCTGGATAAAGAAATAGAAGCGCTGATCGAAGAGAGAAATCAGGCGAGAAAAGAGAAAAATTATGCCCGCGCAGATGAAATCCGTGATCAGCTGCTGGAACAGGGAATCGTGTTGAAAGATACCAGAGAAGGTGTAAAATGGAGCAGAGCATAGTCGGAGAGATCAAAGAAGAATTACATTTATCCGGATTGGATCCCAAATCATATTCCCCTCTTGGGCTTGCCTACATCGGAGATGCAATTTATGAGGTGATCATCCGCACGATCGTCTTATCGGAAGGCAATATGAGCGTAAACAAGTATCACAGGAAATCAAGCAGTATGGTAAAAGCTTCTGCTCAGGCACAGCTTTTCGAAAAAATAGAACCGCTGCTTACGGAACAGGAAATGGCGGTTTATAAGCGTGGCAGAAATGCTAAATCTGCCACAGTAGCCAAAAACGCGGATGTGATTGATTATCGGAAGGCAACCGGCGTGGAAGCTTTGATGGGCTATTTATATTTGAATGGAGAAATGAAAAGAGCTGTTTCACTGGTTGGAGCAGGTCTTGGATCAGGAGAAGAACATGAAGCATAGAGAAGATTTAATAGCGGGTAGAAATGCGGTTATTGAGGCGCTGAGGGCAAAGAAGCCCATCGACAAGATTTATATTCTGGATGGATGCAAGGATGGTCCGATCCGCACGATCATAAGAGAAGTGAAGAAAACGGACGCTATCTTAAAATTTGTGGATAAGGAACGGCTTAACCAGCTGACAAATGAGCAGCATCAGGGAGTGGTTGCCATAGCTGCGGCCTATGAATATTCGAGTATTCAGGATATGTTTGACAAGGCAGAAGAGAAGGGAGAAGCCCCATTTTTCTTTTTGCTGGACGGAATTGAGGATCCTCATAATCTGGGGGCAATCATCAGAACCGCGAACCTGGCAGGAGCTCATGGGGTCATTATTCCGAAAAACCGGGCGGCAGGTCTGACTCCGACGGTGGCAAAGACTTCAGCGGGAGCCATTCATTATACTCCGGTGGCAAAGGTGACAAATCTTGTCAGGACAATGGAAGAATTAAAAGAAAAAGGTATGTGGTTCGTATGCGCAGACATGGATGGCGAGGTGATGTATCATCAGAATCTCACCGGACCGATCGGGCTTGTCATAGGAAATGAGGGATCCGGTGTCAGCCGTCTGGTGAAAAAGAACTGTGATTTTACGGCCTCCATTCCTATGAAAGGGGATATCGATTCGCTGAATGCCTCTGTTGCGGCAGGAGTGCTTGCATTTGAAATCGTAAGACAGCGGATGGAACAATAAAAGAAATGAACGGTAAAAAAGAAAGCTCAGACCAGGAGCTCCTTCGGAAAATCAGAAAAGGAAATAATGAAGCAATGGAAGAACTTCTGGAAAAATACAGAGGACTCGTGCGCACGGAAGCCAGGAAATTTTTCCTGGCCGGCGGAGATGAAGAAGATCTGATCCAGGAAGGAATGATAGGACTTTTCAAAGCAATACAAAGCTATGAGGAGGAGAAAGATACAGCATTTTCGACCTTTGCGGTGCTCTGTATCCGTCGTCAGATTTATACAACGGTGACTGCGTCCAATCGAAAAAAGCACAGTCCGCTGAATCACTATATTTCCATTTTCGGAGAACAGGGAGAAACAGAAGAAGGGAAACTGGATAATGCCCTGGGAGATCCTGTGGATAATCCGGAGGATTTGATGCTTCAGAAAGAAGCAATTCAGGATTATTACAATGAGATGAATCAAAAACTCAGCCGATTTGAAAAACAAGTCATGGAATATTATCTGAAAGGAGATAATTATACGGAAATTGCGCGAAAATTGGGAAAGACCAATAAATCTATTGATAACGCGATTCAGAGAATCCGCAGAAAATTAAATCAGGATTCCTGAAGGAAGAAAGGCGGGGATCGTATGGAAAATATTTATATTATATCGGATCTGCATGGACAGGGAAAGGCTTTTTTCCGCATGTTGAAAAAGATAAAATTCTCAGAGGCGGATATAATGTACATTCTGGGTGATGTCATTGACCGTGGTCCGGACGGTATTCCACTGCTGGAATACATCCGCAGACAGCCGAACATGAAAATGATTTTGGGAAATCATGAGGACATGATGCTGAAATCTACTCGGTATCCGACCGATGAAATGTGGATCGGGACCTGGATGTTTAACGGCGGCGGGACAACTCTGAACGGTCTCCGGCAGCTTTCAAAAGAAAACCGGCGGGACTGCCTGGATTATGTCCGGAATCTGCCTTTATACCGTATCATTTCCGTGAGCGGCGTGGATTATCTTCTGATACATGCCGGACTGCCTATGAAAGAAGGATCTCTGGAAGAAATATGCAGGGATATCGACGAAGAGGAGGCCTTATGGATCAGAGGAGAATTTTTTAATTCTCCTGTCATACCTCCATATTATATTATTTTCGGGCATACGCCGACCGGTGCGATGCTGCGGTACGCCGATACGCTGCCTGCTGATCAGCAGGAGAGATGCAGCAAATTTAGGATGGTCTTCTGGAATCGCAGAATCGGCATTGACTGCGGAGCGGCATATGGCAAAAATCTGGGATGTCTGAGACTGAATGATTTTAAAGAATATTATGTAAAGGTTTGAGAGATTTCGAAGAAAAAAAAGAAACCGACTGATTTTCATGTGAGAGTCAGTCGGTTTTTGTGTTTTTTATATTCTTATTTCTTAAAGCCGATTCCGTGAATTGCTTATAATTTACTCGAAATAAAAAAGATTACCTGTGAAATACCCTGAACAGTACGGAAAAGGTAATCACAGGTAATCATTTTAAATCATGACTGATGTTTCGAAAATGGCTTAAATACGTCATTTTCTAACATAGCTGGAGAGCTGCTGACGGGAGTTGAACCCGTGACCTCCTCACTACCAATGAGGTGCGCTACCTCCTGTGCCACAGCAGCAAAACCGTTATTTACTTTACCATGAGCGGCGCTGTCTGTCAACCGGTTTTTTTAAAATTATCCAATATTTTATAAACTATTTTCTGAGGAATCTTCCTTGACACTTTATGCTGACAGGTGTTATAATTTAGCACATAAAAGCGTTGAAGCGCTGACGTGTATGAGGAGGAAAAGTTATGAGGTTAAAAAAAGTGGCAGCAATTGGATTGGCTGCGGCGCTGGCTGTATCCACACTGACCGGATGCTCCGGAGGGAATGACAGTGCGGATGGCAAGAAGAAGATAGGAGTTGTCCAGCTGGTAGAGCATGACGCGCTGGATTCTGCCTATGACGGCTTTAAAGACGGACTGGAAGAAGCGGGATATAAAGATGGGGATAATATCGAAATTGAATATAAGAACGCTCAGAATGAACAGTCAAACTGCCAGACGATAGCCCAGCAGTTTGTAACAGATCAGTGCGATCTGGTGCTTGCAATCGCGACACCTGCAGCGCAGGCAATGGCAAATGAGACAAAAGACATTCCGATTCTCGTTACTGCAGTAACAGATCCTGCGGATGCCAAGCTGGTAAAATCAAACGATGAGCCAGGAACCAATGTGTCAGGAACATCTGATTTGACACCGGTTGAAAAACAGATGGAACTGCTGAAAGAACTTGTTCCGGATGCAAAAAGAGTTGCAATGCTGTACTGCTCCGCAGAGGCAAATTCCAAATTCCAGGTGGATCTGGCAAAGAAAGCCGCAGAGAAATTAGGAATGGAATCTGTCGACGCTACCGTATCTGAATCAAGCGAGATTCGTCAAGTAGTGGAATCCTTAAAAGGCAAAGTTGACGCAATCTATTCTCCGACAGACAATATGATCGCAGCAGGTATCAATACGGTATCTATGGTTGCCAATGAAGCGAAGCTGCCGTTCATTGTAGGAGAAGAAGGAATGTGCCAGGGCGGAGGTCTTGCTACTTATGGAATCAACTATTATGAGCTGGGAAAACAGACAGCAGCACAGGCAGTTAAGATTCTGGAAGGAGAAGCCGAGCCGAAAGATATGCCAATCGAATATCAGGAAAATGCAGATCTGATCATCAATGAGGATACGGCAAAGGAACTTGGCATCACAATTCCGGATAACCTGAAAAAAGAAGCGAAAATGGTGACAACGCAGAAGACAGCAGAGTAGCCGACGGATATTTATTATAAGTGAATGAGAAAGAAAGTGTCTTCTTATTTAGTTAAGAGGACACTTTTGTGTTAATAAAAAATGAGGTGGAAACATGATTTTGATGACAAATCTTTACAGCGCGCTTGCCCAGGGAACGCTGTGGGGAATTATGGCGCTGGGCGTATATATTACATTCAGAATCCTCGATATTGCGGATTTGTCCTGTGACGGAACGTTCGCTCTCGGAGGATGTATCAGTGCTATCTTTATTACAAGAGGCGTAGACCCATTTGTAACGCTTCTGATGGCTCTGGCAGCAGGCATGATCGCTGGAGCAGTAACAGGACTTTTGCATACAAGACTGATGATCCCGGCAATTTTATCAGGAATCCTTACAATGATCGCTCTCTGGTCTGTCAACATAAGGATTATGGGAGGACCAAACGTTTCTCTTCTTGGAGAAGACACAGTGTTTACAAAGATCATCTATTCCATTGGCCTGGATCAGACACTGACAACACTGATTGTCGGTCTGATCATCGGGGTCATCGTCATTGCTGCACTCTACTGGTTTTTTGGAACAGAAATCGGAAGTGCAGTCCGTGCTACGGGAAATAACGAAAATATGGTAAGAGCTCTGGGAGGAAATACAGATACAGCAAAAGTGCTGGGACTTGTAATTTCCAACGGATTGATTTCTCTTTCAGGAGCTTTGGTGGCTCAGAATCAGGGCTATGGAGATGTCAAGATGGGAACAGGATCTATTGTGATCGGTCTGGCATCCATTGTAATCGGAGAAGTAATTTTTGGAAACCGTTTTAATTTTGCATATATCCTTATGTCACTGATCGGCGGATCTGTCGTTTATCGTATGATCATATCCCTGGTGCTGCATTTTGGATTGAGTACAGACGATATGAAGCTGTTTACTGCAATCATTGTAGCAATCGCGCTTGGTATCCCGGCAATTAAAGCAAAATATTCACAGCGCAGGACGCCGGCGTAGAAAGGGGATTGAAAGATGTTAGAGATTAAAAATGTTCATAAGACCTTTAATAAGGGAACCATTAATGAGAAAAAAGCATTAAACGGTGTCGAATTAAAGATGGAGCCGGGAGATTTCGTTACGGTCATCGGCGGAAACGGTGCCGGAAAATCTACAATGCTTAATATGATCGCAGGCGTATATCCGATCGATCAGGGAACCATTCTTCTGGATGATAAAGATATTTCCGATCTTCCGGAATACAAAAGAGCATATATGCTGGGACGCGTATTCCAGGATCCAATGATGGGAACGGCTTCCGGCATGGAAATTCAGGAAAATATGGCAATGGCCTATCGAAGAGGAAAAAGAAGAGGTCTGAGCTGGGGTATTACAAAAAAAGAGAAGAAGATGTTCAGGGAGAAACTGGCATCTCTGGACCTGGGTCTGG
Source organism: Candidatus Anaerostipes avistercoris (assembly GCA_019119895.1). Classification (GTDB taxonomy): domain Bacteria; phylum Bacillota; class Clostridia; order Lachnospirales; family Lachnospiraceae; genus Anaerostipes; species Anaerostipes avistercoris. Next base: position 13,035 of record DWWD01000005.1, read on the forward strand.
AAGACCGTATGACATCGAAAGTAGGGCTTCTTTCCGGAGGACAGAGACAGGCGCTGACTCTTCTGATGGCGACTCTTAAGAAGCCGAGTCTGCTGCTCCTGGATGAGCATACAGCAGCGCTGGATCCGAAGACAGCGAAAAAAGTTTTGGATCTTACAGAGAAAATAGTTGCCAAAGATAACTTGACAACACTGATGGTAACACATAATATGAAAGATGCAATCAATATCGGAAACCGTCTGGTTATGATGAATGAAGGAAGAATCATATATGATGTTTCAGGAGAAGAAAAGAAGAAACTGAAAGTAGCGGATCTTCTGAGTAAATTCGAAGAAGTCAGCGGTGAGGATTTTGCAAACGACAGGATGTTATTATCATAATAGAAAAGAGGAAAATAATGAGCGACTTTAGAATGGAAACAAAATGCGTTCAGTCCGGCTGGACGCCGAAAAAAGGAGAACCAAGAGTTCTTCCGATTTATCAGAGTACTACATTCAAATATGACACCAGTGAGCAGATGGGAAGACTGTTTGATCTGGAGGACAGCGGATATTTTTATACGAGACTTCAGAATCCGACCAATGACGCAGTTGCGGCAAAAATCTGTGATATGGAAGGCGGAGTGGCAGCGATGCTCACATCTTCCGGACAGGCAGCCAACTTCTACGCGATCATGAATATCTGTGAAGCTGGAGACCATATTATCTGTTCTTCTGCTCTTTATGGAGGTACTTATAATTTATTTGCTCATACAATCCGTAAAATGGGTGTTGAGGCAACCTTCGTAGAGCCTGATGTAAGTGAAGAAGATCTCAATGCTGCATTTAAGGAAAATACGAAAGCTGTATTTGGAGAAACAATTTCCAACCCATCTCTTGATGTGCTGGATTTTGATAAATTTGTAAAGGCAGCGCATGATCATGGAGTACCGGTCATTGTTGACAATACGTTTGCGACACCGATCAACTGCCGTCCGTTCGAGTGGGGCGTTGATATTGTCACACATTCTACAACAAAATATATGGACGGTCATGCAACCTGTGTAGGCGGCGCTATTGTAGACAGCGGCAAATTCGACTGGGAAGCTCAGGGGGATAAATTTGCCTGCCTGACACAGCCGGATGAGACATATCACGGCATTGTATACACACAGAAATTCGGGAAGGCGGCTTATATTACAAAAGCTACAGCGCAGCTGATGCGAGATCTGGGCTCCATTCAGTCACCACAGAATGCATTTTTATTAAATATCGGACTGGAGACTCTGCATCTGCGTATGGCTCGTCATTGCGAGAATGCGCTGAAAGCAGCGAAGTTCCTTCAGGATCATGAAAAAGTAGCATGGGTTCATTATCCTGCTTTAGAGGGAGATAAGAATTACGAACTGGCACAGAAATATCTGCCAGACGGAACCTGCGGTGTTCTTACATTTGGATTAAAGGGCGGAAGAGACGCTTCTATTAAAATGATGGACAGCCTGAAATTAATCGCCATTGTAACACATGTGGCAGACGCAAGAAGCTGTGTACTCCATCCGGCAAGCCATACTCACCGCCAGATGAATGATCAGGAATTACTGGAGGCAGGTGTACAGCCAGATCTGATCCGTTTCAGCGTCGGAATTGAAAATGCGGATGATATTATCGACGATTTGAAACAAGCTTTGGAGAATGTATAAAAAAATTAAATAAAATGCAAAAAAGGCTTGACTTTTTTCAAAAAATAAGGATAATAGATAGAGGTGGCTGAAACAGCCGCCTCTGTCAAAGAAATAAGGCTCCATGGTCAAGCGGTTAAGACGCGACCCTCTCAAGGTCGAATCACGGGTTCGATTCCCGTTGGAGTCATCCGAAAACCTGCGTATTTACGTGGGTTTTATTTTTTTGTGTTGCATTCGTGTTGTATTTTATCTTCAAAGTATTGATCTATAACATCATCCACTCTTTCTCTTTCGTCTGAAAAAGTTTGTTGATAGACTTTTTTCATGATTTTGTCTGATTTCCATCCTCCACGTTCCTGGGCATATTTATCTGGAATCCTAAGCAGAGCCATAACAGAAGCATTAACATGGCGCAGATCGTGGAAAGTCATATGAGGGAGTCCATTCTTTTTAAGGAGCTGAGTCCACTTATGGGATAATTCCCATGATTTGAATGGAACCAAGATATCACCATCTATATTTTCAATTAATTGTTTGATGTATGGCGGAATCCGGTGACGACGGTTTCTATAGTCATTTTTCCCGATTGCTTTTCGTACCGGGCCATTGGGACCATCTACAAGAACCTCCCGGATGGTTATATAGTCTCCATTGACAGATTTTGATTTTGTCAGTCCTCTGATTTCGGAGCTGGTAAAGGACAGCCACATAGCCAGAGACACCGCAAGTTCCAAATCTGTTCCTCTAATGATACGGAATATAGTTTCTGCCGGAAGTAGGTCTGGTATCCTCGGCGGAACCTTTGGCAGAGAGATTTCTTCAAAATCTATGTCCTTTCGATACTTTTTTATAACCGGCCGTATGAGTCCATATTCGTTTCTAAGGCGTTTTGTGGCGATAGGCTTAGGATTTCTTGTCCTCTTCCTGGAAAGGCGCTTAGATTCGCGATTAACGGCATCCTGTAGAATATCCGTGTCGAAATCTTTCAGTTTCAGCAGCATAATATCTTGAAAGCCGTTTTTCTTGATAGTCTCATAATCTTTTATTGTAGTAGGAGACAGAGTGGTTCTGTGCTGATCTATGTATTTTTCAATCGCTTCCAGAAGCGTCATATTGCCTTCTGAGAGTCTCTTTTGTGCTTTGCCCTTTCGATTCAGTATAAAATCATTTGCCATGGCTTCTGCCTCAATCTTCCCACGCCTGGAGGTGTCGTCTGACGTGAAAGATTCATAAATTCTCTTCTTTTTAGGTTTTCCATCTTTGTCGTACACAATATTACCATTTTTGTCAGTCTTGATAATGGAATGGCTGTAAACCTGACACCGCCAGGAGCCGCTTGGTAATCGTTTTGCTGTTGGCATAATATCATCCTTTCTAAAAAAGGGTACAAAAAATACACCCTTTGTCAATTGGCAGGATGTATGATATAATTCTAATTGTCTAGGTTAGAGATTATATCAATCATCCGTGGTTGATAGGTTTCTAAGATTTCCGCCTCTGTTGGAGCAGGGGCGGTTTTCTTTTAGTTAGAATTAATTTGTAGCAGAGTCCATATATGCGTCAGTAATAGCTTCGGCTTCGTCAGAATATACTTCCTGTAATTTATCTGCCCATTCGCTATATTCTGTATCATCATCACCATTTTCGTACATCAAATCTGCCATTTTGCCGACTCCATCAGTGCTTATTTCGGCCAGATCGCTTATCTTGTCGTTACTTATTTCGGCTAATTTATCAACATTTCCTGCATATTCAGCGGCTTCTTCTTTATACTCTTTTACAAGTTTTGGCGCTTCTTCTTTTATCTTAGCAGAATATTCGTTATAAATGGATTCGTAGGTTTTTTCCTCTTTTTTAGCTTCGGTTGTAGTTTTTTCAGCGGAATCACCAGCATCTTCGCTTCCTCCACTGCAAGCAGTAAAAGATACTGCCATTAAAACAGCTAACCCTAATGTTAAAATTCTTTTTCTCATAACTTTTTCCTCCTAAATACATATTTGCGGGTATTGTATATAAACGCTACAGCGATTATATCTTATTCGCTATTAATAAGTTCCATTTCTTCATCGGTTGGGGTGCGGCCAGCCTTTTTAATCATCCTTAGCATACGAGGTCGTTCATCCATTTCTAAGAATATGGCTTGTTTACATATATCAGCGGCTCGTTCGTAATCAGAGCGTCGCTCATATAGCATAGCAAGCCTTTTGAATGCAGGAATGTTTTTTGGTGACATCTCGCCATATTTGATATCAATGGCGCGCATTTTTTTAAAACACTCTATCGCGTCAATGCATTCTCTTTCGACTTTGTTAGAAAGTGCGCTATTATAGTCTTTCGAATTGTACAAAGCAGACCAATCTTTTTCAATTATTTTTAAAAGCCTGTAATACTTATCGGATATCGGCCTTACTTCTTCCTGATATTCCATAAAGATTTCAGTACTATCTTTTGGAAATTTCCAATTGTTTTCTTTTTTCATAATTTCCCAAACATCGGAATTTCCTCCGTAATCCAAGAAATTCAACAAGTTGTCATATTCTGATAAATTAAAATCAGGAGAAAAGTCATTTTTCTTTTTATCTTTTTTAAAAATGAAATTTAATAATCCCATAATAATCCTCTTTTGTATTTAATGATTGCCAAGTCGATCTTGTAAATTATGCCTGTAAATTTCAAGAACATTTACATTGCGACTCTTGTCGTAGTCACCACGTTCAATGTGTTCAATCTCATGCAGGGCAGATATGCGGTTTTGTTCACTGCTAAGGCATGAATTTAATACGATTGTATAATTCCCGAAGCCGTCCGGAATTACAAAGCTTTTAATTTTTGCAGGCATATCTTTGTATATTACAATTATGTTTTCGTCTGTCATAATATCAACTCCCAACAGGAGTATATCATATTTGACTGTCCAAAAATCTGGACAATCAGTCCTCTCCTTTCATTCTTTTTACCATTTCAGTTACAAATTTTAAGTCTTCTGTAGTTGCATGCCGCGATGCATCGAACAAAATTCTAAGTTCTGGATTATCATAGATTTCTTGAGCCATTTCAGCTACATCGGGGTCAAGATAGTAAACAGACTTGCTATCTCTTCCGGTCAAATAATCTATACTTACATTAAAATAATCCGCTATTTGCTCTAAAGCTTCATAAGACGGTTTTCGCTTTCCTGATTCATACATACCTATGATTCCTGTGGACATACCTAAATCTTCAGCCAGTTTCTTCTGTGATATTCCACGTTTTTTTCGTAATTTCCATAATATTTCGTCGAATCCCATATAATCACCACCTTTGCTTATATTATACACTCAACGTGAGTAAAAATAAATAAAAAATTCACTAAAAGTGTTGACACTCACAATTAGTGAGCGTATAATGGCAAATGTAAGGAATAAAAATGAAAGGAGGCAATGGAGTGGATAGAGAAAAGATGGCTCAGGTTTTAAGAAGCCTAAGAAGAGAAAAAGGAGAAACACAGGCAGAAGTGGCTAAATCTGTGGGAATTTCTGCATCTGCATACGCAATGTATGAAACCGGAGAACGAGTTCCTAGAGATGATGTCAAAGTGATGATCGCGAAGCATTTTAACCGGTCTGTTAAAGGGATATTTTTTTAAAATAGAATACTCACTTTAAGTTGTTTTTGGACAAAAGAAAGGCAGGTGATAACCATGGGAAGAACAGCAGTTTCCGATACAAAGAAGAAGACCTCTGCAGTAAAAGGCGTAATCGTCCAGTACATGAACTTACGTAATGTAACGCCTGAATATGTGGCAAACATATTGGGAATTTCCGAGAGGACGTTCCTGAAAAAGATGGACAATCCCGGCAAGTTTACAGTCGAGCAGCTGGCGATCATGTCAAACGCCTTGCAGATTCCGCAGAAGGTAAACTTCTTTGTCGGGGCATCGCCACCGGAAGAAAATGCGGATAGGATAGCAATGGCAATTGTTATGGCTTTACAAAAGATGGAGGGACGCAGATGAGCAAAATAGAATTATCGATATTGACCATCCTAGGGCTCATCCTGGTATGGCTGGATTATCCTTTATGGCTTGGGATGTGTGCAGCAGCCCCGGCAATCATTCTGGGAGGAGGTGAGGAAGATGGAGATAATGACTTTCATCAAGAAAGAGATTGAGAGTTGCAATTACATGCTGGAGAAAGAATACCAGAATTGTCCAGATGTGGTAAGAGTGGCAGAGCTGGAAGCCAGGATGCAGGCTTTTACAGAGGTCTTGTATGTTCTGGAAAACAAAAATGCCCCGGAAGCGGCAACTTCCAAGGGCAAGTAGCTAAATAACATTTTCAAGTGCATTATAGCACAGATTGGAGAGAAAAGAAAATGGCAGAAACAAAAATGATCACAATCGAAAAATATATGTATGATGGTCTCCAGAGACAAAAGGAACAGTTACAGGTCATCATCCGGCTGGCAAAAGCCGGGACACTTACACCAGATCACGTGTTGATCATCACCGGAGAAAAACAGGGGGAAGAATAAATGGAAACAAAAGAAACGATCATCAAATTGTTAAAGAGTACAAACAGACCGGGCATGGACAAGCTGATCGAGGCTATGGAAGAAGGTGGATTCTTTACCGCTCCATGCAGTGGAGGAAATCACCTTGCAGAAGAAGGCGGGCTTGCAAAACATAGCCTGAACGTACTTAATGCCGCAACAGACATGAGCCTCGGATTATCTCAGGGAGAACTCATGCCTAAGGAATTAAAGGACAGCTTGACCATCGTATGCCTGCTGCACGATCTCGGCAAGATGGGGCAGTACGGAAAAGAAAACTATGTAGAGAATATCTTAAAGAGCGGAAAGCAGAGCACAAGTAAACCGTACAAGACAAATCCAGATCTGTTGTATGTGGATCATGAGGTCCGATCCATTGTGATTGCGCAGCAGTACATAGACCTTACCGAAGAAGAACAGCAGGCCATCCTCTGGCACAACGGATTATACGGAAACTTCCGGTACCAGATCCAGGGGAAGGAAACGGCACTGTATCTGATCCTGCACTTTGCAGATATGTGGGCAAGCCGGGTTCTCGAAGGCGAAGCGTTATGAACCCAAAAGAACTCGCTGATTACCTGTGCCAAAGGTTGATTGCAGAAGGTTTTACAGTGCAGAGATATGACGCATATAAAACAGATAGCATTTATCTCAAACTTGACTTTGGTGTGTGTAATTCCATTCGAATCAGCGATCATACCGGAAAGAAATATCTGAAATATAGATATAATATAGGTTCTTTTGTCAAAAAGCATCGGTACGGAAATAATAGAGGATTTCCTAGGATTTATTTTCGACAGGATCAGGTGGATATGTTGATAGAACAGATTTTAAGAGACAGAAAATCAAAAATTAAAAGGTATGGAGCGGATAGATACCAAGGATTTATGAAAGAAAATAAAGTTAAAAACAGAAATCTAAAAGGATTTTGGAGAAAGTCTTGGATAGTGGGAGGTAAAAATGGAATATGAATTTAGAGACCTCACGAAAGATGAGGTAGAGTGCAGGGTAGGCACGCTCAATGTTAATAAAGGATGCTCTTTGCTGCTTTTTAAAGATGCAAGATGCGACATGAACATCCTAGATGAAAAATTTGGAATCACTGGATGGAAGAGACATCACGAGTCCATAAATGGAAACCTGTTCTGCACTGTTGAAATTTGGGATGATTCTAAAAAAGAATGGATCTCAAAGCAAGATGTAGGAAAGGAAACAGGGGTAGAGAAAGAAAAAGGACAGGCTTCAGATGCATTTAAAAGGGCGTGTTTTAACATCGGGATTGGGAGAGAACTTTATACCGCTCCATTTATATGGATTCTTAAAAAAGATGTAAAAATCGAAAATGGGAAAGTAAAAGACAGCTTCTCTGTTGCGGATTTAGAGGTAGAAAATAAAAAGATTGTGAAACTTAAAATTAGAAACAATCGTACAAAAAAAGTGGTATTTTCTTTCCCTTCAAGTGACGATGAGCAATATCAAGATGAGATGCATCAAGAGCCTGTTGGAAAACAGAAAATCAGCAAAGAGAAGCAGAAAAGTTTATTAGAGTTTTGCGATGAGAAGCATCTGGATATTGGAAAGATATTGGATTCTTATGCACTGAAAGATATTTCAGAGCTGAATGAAAACCAGCACGCAACGATCATCCGGGTGCATGCTCAGTACATGAAGCAGTGGGGTGCTGATGGATGGAATGCATAGGACGGCTTAAGAGTCTTGGAATTGATCTGATGTCAAGACATCAAAAGCTGGAGATTGAAATAGACAGCGATATCCGAAAAGAGTATGACAAGCTCAAAGATAAAGATAAGCTGCGGATCCGCATTGTCCAGTACAGGAAAAAGAGATCTTTGGATGCTAATGCTTATTACTGGACGCTTCTTACCAAGTTTGCAGATGTGGTAGGTTTGAGCAATCCAGAAGCCCACAACATGATGCTACGAGGATACGGACAATCAGAGATATTTGACGGTAAAGCAGTATATGTGACAATTCCTGACACTGAAGAATCTGAGAAGAAAGTAAATAATGCAACGGATTATCATCTTGCTCCTACATCACAGGCAAGACTCGGTAATGATGGAGTGATGTACCGGACATACCGCCTGTTAAGAGGTTCCAGGACTTATGACACAAAGGAGATGTCAAGATTGATCGACGGATTGATCACCTGCTGTAAGGAAGCAGGGATCCCGGAAACAGAGATCGTGACACCAAATGAAAAAGAAATACTGAAAGAAAGGTATGGGATAAATGTCTAAAAGATTATGGAGTGCATTTACAGACAACATGGACTGCTGTATCTATACCGGTTCCCACAAGGTGGAGCGGCATCATATTTTCGGAGGCGCTAACCGGTCCCGGAGCGAGAAGTACGGTTTTGTCATACCGCTCCGGCCGGACTACCACCCGAACGGCGTACATTTTGATCCAAAGAATGGAGATATTGATACAGATCTGAAACAGGCAGCACAGAGATACTGGGAGGAATATATCGGCACCAGAGAAGACTTCAGGAAGGAGTTTGGCAGATCATGGCTATAAACAGCAGAGAAAAGGGAAAGAAGGGTGAACTTGAACTCTCCAGAGCCTTAAGAGGGCATGGATATGATACCAGGAGAGGACAGCAATACTGCGGAAGCAACGGAGACGCTGACGTAGTTGGGCTTCCTTATCTGCACATTGAGTGCAAGCGGGTGGAAAAACTGAATCTGCGTACTGCCATGGATCAGAGCATCCACGATGCCAGAGACGGAGAAAAACCCTGTGTGATGCACAGAAAGAACCGTGAACCCTGGATGGTCACGATGCTCCTGGATGATTTTATGGAAATCTACCGGGAATGGGAAGCCGGTATGGAACTTATGGAAAAGGGTGAGGTGAATGCAGAAGAGTAGCTTCCTGATTTATCATGAATATCGGGAGCCATTGGAATTACTGACAGATGAGCAGAGGGGCCGACTCCTGATGGCCCTGATCGACTACTCCGAATCAGGTATGGTCCCGGAACTGGATGGGATCTCCATGATGGCATTTTCCTTTATCCAGAAACAGATGGATCGGGATTCGGAGAAATATGAAAACCGGTGCAATTCAAACCGGGAGAACGGGAAAAAGGGCGGAAGACCGAGGAAAGAGGAAAAACCGAACGGTTTGCACAAAAACCCAAAAAACCCATCGGTTTCTGAAAAACCGAACGGTTTAAACGAAAACCCAAAAAACCCGATAAAGATAAAGAATCAAGATAAAGAGAAAGATATAAATAAAAATATTAAGTGCAAAGCTGACGCTGATGCACTGTTTGAAAGACTCTGGAAATTGTACCCACAGAAACGTGGGAAGGGGAGAGTATCAGATGCCAATAAGAGGCGATTACTTGATATCGGTTTTGAAGAACTTGAGCGTGCCATTGACCGATACAAGGCGGACTTGGCGTTAGATACCTGGAGAAAACCCCAGAATGGCAGCACGTTTTTTAACTCTGGGTACGTGGATTATCTTGATGCGAACTATGAGAAACCACAGCAAAAGGCAACGCCGGGAGAACTGGAATGCCAGAGAGATTATGACTTTGACGAGCTGGAGAAGAAGCTCATGCAAAAACAGTTAGGAGGATGATACATGGAGCAGATGAGCATGTTCGGCTGTCCTACCGCATACAGGAGCAGCCGCATAACTCGCCAGACCCGCCGTGAATCGAACGAAAAGACGGACAGGAAAGGAATGTATAGCATGATACTAAAAGAGCTATCCTACGGCGATATGACGGCCAGAGAGATTGGAGTGATATTATGCCGACACGGATTAGTGTTGTCTCCTTCGCGGCAGCAGGTGCAGCCAAGACTCACGGAACTGATGCAGGAAGGAAAAATATCGGTTGTCGGAAAGCGGAAAGATAGCCTGACAAAGAGAAGCGTTGCAGTTTATCACTTAGTGAAACAGGAGGAAGAATGATGAGACATGTGAACTTGGAAGAATTTGCAGAAGGAAAGCTGTCTGCAAAAATAAACAGAGAGCTTGAAAGAGTAGCGAAAAACATCCAGGATCCGAATACAGATTCCACAAAGGAGAGGAAGATTACTGTTACGATCAAGATTCGGCCAAACCATGATAGGGATTATACGGATTTTTACATTGAGACCAAATCAGTTTTAGCACCGGATGCAGGAATCCGTACTGGATTTTCTATCGGCAAAGATTTAAAGACTGGAGTAGTTGACATGATGGAGACTGTCAATCAGATACCGGGGCAGATGTCGCTTGAAGAGGTTGAGACGGAAGGACGACCGGAGCAGACGTTTGACCCGGAGACTGGGGAAATTTACGAAGCAAGCGATAAAGTAGTCGATCTGAGAGCGAGAAAGATGTAGGAGGTACATATCATGGGATACGATTTAAGAAATGCATTGGAGTATTTGGCTGAAATGGCGAACGATGCCAGAGAACCGCATGTTGTAGAGATCGGAGGAAAGACATACTGCGACAAGGGTATGCAGCGATATGCGAAAGAAGACCTGGCGGGAGCGATCCAGGTCAGGAGCCTGAAATCATTAGTGGAGTACATTAACGGCAAATCCGAAGAACTTCGAGAATCCATGATCGTCCATGTGGAAGGACCGGGATTTGTGAGCCTTGTTTCCGGATTAACCAAAGAAAGAGAAAGGGAAACATTGATGTTTGCCAGGGCAGAAGATGCAGGGTTCCAATTCGATCATTACTATGACCAGGAGCGGTTCATCATCAATATGCAGACCTGCTTTGAACAGACGGAAGAGGTTGGATATATCACCACCGTGGCAGGAAATGTGGTAAACGAAACTGTTGCGAATTACGGAGATAACGGAACAAACCAGAAGGTAACGATCAGCCATGGTATTGCAGGGAGAGAGGATGCAGAAGTACCGAACCCTGTCGTGTTGAGACCATATCGGACGTTCATGGAAGTAGAACAGCCGGAAAGCAAGTTTGTCTTCCGGATCAACGAGGACGCCGACAAGGCGCCGATCTTTAAGCTGATCGAGGCAGATGGAGGTCTTTGGAAGTACGAGGCTGTAGAATCAATCAAAGAATACATCAAAAAGAATCTGGATCCAGAGTTTTCATCCCGGATCACAGTCATTGGTTAAGGCAAAGAGCCGGCCTGATCGGGAGACTGCCAGCAACAGTAAACCCATACTAAATATAGTTTTTCAAGTGATTCTCAATCAGCAGGAATCCGAGATGGCCGCTTTGAGCGCACCAGTCATATACCACAAGTAACCGATGCGCATAAGAAACAAACCAATGTATAAGCCATGAGCCTGCTGCCTTTTTGGCAGCGGGCAGAAAGGAGAAAATAAGTGAGAAAAATAGATGCGCAGATGCAGGCCAGGATGGATGGTATGGCATATGCGTTACGGATAGCCAAAAAAGAAGGAATAGAAGGTCTGGAGGAAGAACTCAAGAGAAGAGGGATCACCGGGATAAATCTTCCGGCATCTCACAAGGAAATAGACAAGGAACTGGATAAGATCAAGATGCAGGTATTAGATACAGTGCTTGCCATGTCGTGCCTGGTACTTCGGAATGAGTTTCACTTCGGAGAAAAGAGACTTAACAGATTTAAGGAGCGGTTCAATTTTGAGACATCGTGCCTGGAAGATGGGCACACAACCTGGGCAGATGTCTTGGAAATGATTCGGAAGGAAACAGGGATAGAGCTCCAGATCAGAGAGAACAAGTGATCTTGAAAAAACCAAAAAGGAGGGCGAATATGGAACAGAAAACCTGGAAAGACATACCGGGATACGGCGGAAGGTATCAGGCCAGGATGGACGGTCAAGTTTCAAGAAAGTATAAAAACGGGAAACGGAAAATATTTTCGCAGTACACGAGAAAACCTGCTCATGGAAGCAAAAGATATTATGTCAAGCTGACAGATCCGGAGACCAGGAAGGCGAAGGATGAGCCGGTACATCAGATCGTATTAAAAACTTTTGCGGGACCGTGCCCGGAAGGCTGCATACCGATCCATAAGAATGGGATACCGGAAGACAACTTCCTTACAAACTTATGCTATATGTCAAAAGCGGCCGTAGGGAAGAAGGTAGGAGGAAAATCAAAAAGAAAGCCAGTTGCCAAGATTGATAGCAGCGGTGAGATAGTAGCCTTCTATTCTTCTGCCAGAGAAGCCGGCCGGGAAAATCATATGAGTTATCAGACGATCATAGATCGGTGCAACGGGAAAGTGCAGGGAACCTTTGCCCCGGATGGATATGCGTACAGCTGGGATGAGGACAGGAAAACCGAAGCAGCGATACGAAGAATAAAAGCGTTAAGAAAAGTTAAGGAGGAATGACATGCAGGAATCAGAGAAAGCCCTTGAAATACTTAATAAGCTATCATTCTTCGGCAGTCAGAGAGCTGGAAGAGAACTGTGGAATGAAAAGCCGAGAGAAGTGCAGGATGAGGATATCGCGAGTTTCAACAGGGACATTGAATATCTACGGGACTTTATCCGCAAGCGCATGAATGACGGCTGGATACCAATACAAGATAAGCTCCCAGAAGATGATGTTGATGTTTTAATCACATATGCAGATATAGATGATGAAAATTATACAGACATTTGTATCACAACATATGGATATGCGTACTTAGGCGGAAATAAATTGGATTTTAAAGAGTGGAGAAGCCCATTTGAGTATTTTAAAACGAACTACAAAGTAATGGCATGGAGACCTCTTCCAGAGCCATACCGACCAGAAAGGAGCGATAGCCATGACGGAGAATGAAGCTATTTTATATATCAAAAAATGGTATCAACCAACAACGGAACCAAAAGAAAGAGAAAAAGCTATTAAAGCTTTATCAATAATCCTAAAAAGCATAGAAGAAATCCAACAGTATCGTGAAATCGGAACCGTGGAAGAGTGTCGGGAAGCGGTGGAGAAATTAAAAAGGGCAGAGGAAGCATTAAATGTTATTTTGTCCGGGAATTACAACGACGAATGCAATTTTTGTGTACATAACGATAACCCGATGGCAAATTGCCAATGTATATGTGGAGACGGTTCATGGTGCATACACAATGCAAAATGGAACGGGAAAACTTCAGAGGATGAGAATTTGGAGGGAATGGAAGATGAGTGAGATTAAATTAAAACCGTGTCCGTTCTGCGGCGGACAAGCTGTAATACATGTTAGTGATGGCGTATGCGTGATATGTAAAGAGTGCGGATGTCAAACAATAAGTCTTATAGATGGAAATTCTCAAGGAAAATCATGTGGCGGTGCGATATACAGAGTGATAGACAAGTGGAACAGGAGGGCAGGTGAACAGGATGAGGTTAAACAGAAGTGATAGAGATGTGCAGGTGATCCAATTTGTACATAGCGGGGAAGATTTAAGGTATAGGATTCTTATTCCTGCAAAATACGAAGACACTTCAGATCATAAACCAGGTTGTGAGATTATGAGAATTGATTTTGACGATTTAGAAGAAGTGATGACGTTAATTCATTGTCTTGGTCAATTCGCACATGAAGTGAGAAATAGAATGGGAGAATGGAGGAGAGAAAGATGAGTAATGATTTAATCAGCCGGAAAGCGTTACTAAAAGAGTTAAGAGAAATCATGGATGAACCACACAATACTATGTTTTTAATGGGTATAGGAGCGGCTGTATCGATTGTAGAGCATAGAGAAACAGCCTTTGACAAGGAAAAGGTGATTGGAGAATTAAAAGAACAGATAGAATTGGTATCATACAATCCGATCATGTCCGGAATATACATTAAAAAAGATCGAGCGCTTGATATCGTTGAGAAAGGCGGGGTTGAATAATGGCATACATAGATTGCCCCTGCTATTCCTGCAACGACCGAACGACAGGAGCCAAAAGAGTAGCCTGTCACCCAGGATGCGAGAAGTTCGCAACCTGGAAGGAAAAACAGCAGAAGGCAAGGGAGAAGAAAAAGAAGGATAAGCCATACCGGTCTGATACGATGGCGAAATCCATAAAAAGAAAACAGATGAACCAGAAGGCGGGAAGGAGATAATCAATGGACATAATTTTATTCTTGGCAATCATGGGACTTGCGGTATTCGCATCCGGATTGATAAGGGAAAACAACGAACTGAGAGAAACTATCAAGCGGCAGGAGAAGATGCTGAAATTCCTGACCGAAACGGAGTTAAAGCCATGAAAAATCCATGCAAGGCCTGTGCAGAATACTGCATGGGTCTATGCTGGAAACGGATAGAGTATCTGGAATGGTACCAGGGATATTGCGATAGAGTAAGGCAAGAGATTAGGAGGGTACATGGACAAGAAGACATTAAAGCAGTACAGACCATTAAAGCGGGAACAGGAGATGATAGAAAAGAAGCTGGATAAGCTAGAAGAAAGAAAAGAAACGGTTCCGGCTGTCTATGGAAAAGTAAAGGGATCTGCACCTGAATTTCCGTACATAGAGACGCATATGACTGTAGCCATGTGGGAGCCAAAGAGAATGGACAGCATTGACAGGCAGAGGATAATAAACGAGAAGCGCAAGGATCAAGTGAATGCCCTCCTGATCGAGATAGAAGAGTTCATTGCAGATATTCCAGACAGCACTCATCGCCAGATATTTGAAATGGTGTTCTTGGATGGGAAGACACAGCAGGAGGTCGGCGAAAGTGTCGGATACAGTAAAGGGAGAGTGTCTCAAATAATTAGTCAATATGTGAAAGATTAAACCTATTAAACAAAATAGTATGCTATAATTATTCTAGAACGAATAGATATTGTTCTAATGGTTTTCAAGGAATTTCTTTCATGAATTTTTACCATGGGCGGCCAAGAGTCGCCCTCCCCTTACGGAATGAATCCGGGCAACCTTCGGGTCCCGGGTCTTTAAAATGGTGATGATAGGTTTTGTCATATACATCTTCCTTAGTTTTATTTTTCGGCACCCAGAGATGGGTGCTGTTTTTGTACTTAAATTTACGTGGAGCAGCATATCGCCAACGGCAGGTGTGTAGGGTCGCGCCCTGTGTCCCGGTTCGACTCCGGTGCTCCACTTTAAAAACAAGAAATGAGGTGAGCCTGAATGACAGAAAAACAAAAATTATTTGCAGATGAATACCTGATTGACTTAAATGCCACTCGGGCTTACCGGGTGGCATATCCGTCTGTAAAAAAAGATGAAACGGCAAGAGCAAACGCAAGCAGATTGCTAACAAATGCTAACGTTAAAAAGCACATTGATGACCGGCTCGAAGAAATTCACAATGAAAAAACAGCAGATGCTCAGGAGGTCATGGAATATCTTACTTCTGTTCTCCGGGGCGAAAGTACATCTGAAGAAATTGTTGTGGAAGGGTGCGGAGACGGCTGCAGTGAAGCGCGGACAATGGAAAAGAGACCTTCTGAAAAAGATCGACTAAAGGCTGCAGAGCTCCTCGGAAAACGCTTCGGGCTGTATACAGATAAAGTGGATATGGATGCCGATATGGATCTGCATATTACTGTTGACTACGGTGAGGATGATACCAGATGAATATTACGGTAGAGGCAAATCCTTGTTTTAAAGAGGTGGATTGGAGCCATAAGCGCTACATTGTGATGAAGGGATCTGCTGGATCTGGAAAGAGCGTAGACACAGCGCAGAACTATCTCTTGCGTTTGATGCAGGATAAGGGAAGGAACCTGGTCTGCATCCGAAAGTCAGACATCACAAATCGAGACAGCACCTATGCAGAGTTGACAGGAGCCGCTTATCGGATGTTTGGGGAGCAGACAGATCGATATTGGAATATCAAACAAAGCCCGTTGTCACTTACCTGCCGAGCAAACGGAAATCAGATTATTTTCCGCGGAGTAAACGACGAGAAACAGCGTGAAAAACTTAAATCCATTACTTTTCAGCGAGGGAAGCTGACAGATGTATGGATTGAAGAGGCAACAGAAATAACGCAGGCAGATTTTGAGATTATAGATGACCGTCTTAGAGGAGAGCTTCCTTCAGGGCAGTTTTATCAAATACGGATGACCTTCAACCCGGTGAACAGGAATCACTGGATTAAGAAGGCCTTTTTTGATGTTCCGGATCCAAATGTTCTGACGCATCACAGCACATATCTGGACAATCGTTTTATTGATGCTGCATATCATGCCCGCATGGCCCGCCGTAAGGAAGTAGATCCGGAAGGTTACCAGATCTATGGCCTGGGAAAATGGGGAGAAGTCGGCGGATTAATCCTGCATAACTGGAAGGTAGAAGAGATTAGTCAGAACCTGAATGATTATGATGATGTTGCGATTGGGCAGGATTTTGGATTTAATCATGCAAATGCGTTGCTACTTCTTGGGATTAAGGATGACAACCTATATATTCTGCAGGAAGTATATGTTTTTGAGAAAGAAACAGCGGAGATTATTCCACTGGCCGTTAACAATGGATTTCCGAAAAACAGGACAATGTGGTGTGATTCTGCGGAGCCGGACCGGATCAAAGCATGGAGAACAGCCGGATTTCGGGCTAGGGCTGTAAGTAAAGAGCATACGACAGAAAAGAAGTATCAGTCTGCCCAGATCGACTGGCTAAAAGGTATTGTAAGCAAGGATAGAGTAATCCACCGCATGATATATGTGCATCCATCCTGCGTGAATACGATCAAGGAGCTGCAGCAGTGGAAATGGAAAAAGGATGAGCGGACGGGTGAGTATCTGGATGAGCCAGTTCCTTTTCAGGACGATGCAATGGCAGCTCTTCGGTATGGTATAGAGGGATGGAGAAAGCCGAAAGCAAGATTACACCGAGTAAAAGGAGGAATTTAAGTGTGTTTCGATTAGAAGATGATGAAATATTGGACGAAGACAGGCTCGGAAGATTTCTTGCCCTGCATGCAGCGGAGGCAACATTCCGGTATAAACCGTTGATGGATGCATATATGACGAAGTATCCCATTTTTCGGGAACCGCCGAAGCCTAAATATAAGCCGGATAACCGGATAGCAGTGAATTTCGCAAAATATATCGTGGACACAATGAATGGATTCTTTATCGGCATCCCGATTAAATTGCAGTGCGATGACGATAAGGTAGCAAACTATGTTGAGCTTCTGGATCAGTACAATGATCAGGATGACAACAATGCAGAGCTGTCGAAGATCTGTAGTATCTATGGAAAAGGGTACGAAATGTATTATGTGGATCAGGAGGGCAAGATAGGCATCACTTATCTGGATCCACAGGAAGCGTTCATGATCTATGATGACTCTGTTCTGGAACGCCCGAGGTACTTTGTCCGGATATACATGGATTCAAAAAATGTCCTTCACGGCAGTGTGTCGGATGATGAGAAAGTGCGATATTTCGTCCAGAAAGGCAAGATTCAGTTCTTGGATGAACATGAGAAAGAGCATGGATTTGCAGGAGTTCCCGCAACTGAGTACCGGGAAAATGCGGAAGAACAGGGAATATTTGAGCCAGTTCTGACGATGATCAATGCCTACAATAAAGCAATTTCAGAAAAAGCAAATGATGTAGATTACTTTGCGGACGCTTACCTGAAAGTACTTGGAACCCTATTGGAAGAAGATGATATTAAGCATATTAGAGATGACCGTATCATCAATTTTGATGGGGATATTGAAAAGGTGATCGTGGAGTTCTTGCAGAAGCCGGACGGCGACACTACTCAAGAGCATCTAATCGACCGATTGGAACGTCTGATATTCCAGATTAGTATGGTGGCAGATATTTCGGATGAGAACTTCGGAACAGCATCCGGCATTGCGCTGAAATATAAGCTCCAGGCAATGAGCAATCTTGCAAAGACGAAAGAGCGGAAGTTTAATAGCGGGATGAATCGGCGGTATATGCTGATATTCAGCAATCCGGCGTCCGGCATGCTCAAAGATGACTGGGTAAAAGTGAAGCCAATCTTCACACGGAATTTTCCGGCGAATGTCCTGGAGGAAACTCAGATTGCCGGAAATCTGGAAGGAATTGTTTCGAAGAAAACTCAGATCGGTACGCTGTCCATTGTGGATAATGTGGATGAAGAGTTACAGAGAATCGACGAGGAAGAGACGGAAAGCCAAGATGATGCAGTTATGAGGCGGATGTTTGGAGGTGCTGCAGATGGCCAGTCAGGAGTACTGGAAAGAGAGGGAGGCCAGGCAGAGGAAGAATGATATAAAGAATGAGCGCGAATATCGGAGGCACATCGAAGAAATTTACCAGAACATGATCGATGAGATAGAGAAGGAGATCAATGGTTTTTATGGAAAGTATGCCAGAAAAGAAGGTATCACGATTGCTGAAGCAAGGAAACGTGCCGCCAAAGCCGATATTGAGGCTTTTGGCAGGAAAGCAAAGCGATATGTGAAAGATAAGGACTTCTCAACGCAGGCCAATGAAGAGATGCGGCTGTACAACATGACCATGAAGGTGAACCGACTGGAGCTTCTGAAAGCGCAGATCGGGCTGGAAATGGTAGCCGGGTTTGACGAGCTGGAGAAATATTATAAACAGGTCATGACAGATCAGGCGATAGAAGAATTTGAACGTCAGGCAGGGATTCTCGGGAAAACAGTCATTAACCGGATGAAGGCTGCGGATGCCATTGTAAATTCTTCTTTCCATAATGCCACGTTTTCTGATCGAATCTGGATGTATCAGGACATGCTTAAGAACGAATTGAACAGCCTTTTGCAGACCGGTTTAATCCAAGGACAGAATCCAAGACGGCTGGCAACGCATCTTCGGAAACGGTTCGGAGTCAGCCAGAGCAATGCAGAACGTCTGATGATTACAGAACTTGCAAGAGTACAGACAGAGGCTCAGAAGCAGTCTTTTGAACGCAATGGATTTGAAGAATATACCTTCCTTGCGTTGGGAAATGCCTGTTCGAAATGCAAGAAACTGGATGAGAAGCATTTCGAGGTGAAGGATATGATGCCGGGAGAGAATGCTCCGCCGATGCATCCTTATTGTCGGTGTAGCATCGCGGCATATGAAGACAGCGAAGATTACGAGGCATGGCTGGACTTCTTGGATAAAGGCGGAACTACAGAAGAGTGGAACCGCTTGAAGAACGAAGAAAAATCTGATAAGATTCAATTAACAGAGGATGAGAAAAGGGCACTTCTTGAATATAAGAGCTTCCAGTCTTATAAGATAAATGAATTGTTGCGAAATAATTCAGATATTAACAGTCTTCCTGAAGAAGAGAAAATATTTGTACGCACATTAGATTCAGCTTTATCAAAGATACCTAAGTATCAAGGGAATCTTTTGAGAACTATTGATTTTTCGGATTGGCCAAATTCACAAAGAAAAGCAGATGGATATGCAAACGAATTTGTTCTCGATGAAACAATTATTATAGACCAATATTGGAGTACTTCGAAAGGTGTTGGATATAATAAAAATGCGAATGTCAAAATTTATATTCAAAATGCAAAAAATGGAAGAGACATTAGTTCGGTCGGGTTGGACGAAAAAGAGGTTCTATATGAAAGAAAATCACAATTCGTTGTGATAAGTAAGGTTTTTCAAGATGGTATTTGGAATATTTTGTTGGAGGAGAAATAAATATGGCCTATGAAGATATTTATAATGGACTCACAGATGAAGAACGAGAAAGAATGATAAAAGCAGATATTCCCAAATTCAGAACCATAGGAGAGGCTAATTTATCAAAAGAAAAGCTAGAACAAGGAGAAAAGGATTTGTTGCGCTTGATGGAAGAATTTGATAATGATTCAAAGAATGATATTCAGTAGATACCACCAGTCAGAAATGGCCGGTGGTATTTTTATACTCATTTTTAAGAAAGGAAAGGTGAATAATATGGAATTTACAGAGGCACTAAAGAACATGAAAGCAGGTATTCCAATGAAACTACCATCGTGGGGAGGCTATTGGTTCTGGGATCCAGAAAAAGAAACCATCATGATGAAATGCAGAAAGATTGATTCTGAAACCGGAAAAGATCTATTAGATATTAGAGAAACACAGCGGGTCGAATATACTCTGACCAATATCCTATCTGACGAATGGGTTCCGGCTACAGAAGAAAACACAACTATTTTAGGCGGAACTCCAACATTTAGTTTTGGTGATGCTATCAAGTGTATGAGGCGTGGGCTCAAGGTGAAGCGTCAGGGATGGAACGGGAAGAATCAGCATATCGAACTGGCTATGAATATCAGCTATGTAGCATCGGATGGAAGTGTTCAGAATTGTGACCATGACGCAATCGGCAATATGGCCATTGCTTTTGTCGGGACATCCGGAGTGCAGCTTGGATGGCTTGCTTCTCAGGCAGATATGCTGGCTGAAGACTGGGTGTTTGCAGAATAGAAAGGCGGTGATCCAGATATCTCCCACCGGAGGGGAATGACCGGAACAGTAAAGGAGTGGTGTGATTGATTGTGGTACGTGTCCGGGAGGATGGAGTTACAGTGTCCGGCCATGCGGGGTTTGCTGGAGTCGGAAAAGATATTATCTGCGCAGGAGTAACGTCGCTGACACAGACACTGATCAAGTCGATGAATGACTTGACAGAAGATAAAATTGAATACGAAATGTCGCTCGGAAGGGCTGATATAAAGTACAGGAATCTGTCAAAGGAAGGGAAACTTTTGGTGGATTCCTTTTTCATTGGCATTTGTTTGATCGCCAGTGAGTTTCCGGATTATCTCCGGATAGAGTAACAAGATGTGTCCGAAATGACGTAAAACTATGATCCAGAGCAACGGCCTGGGCTTTTTGAATGGGCTGGGGCAGAAAGGAAAGAAAGATACAATGAAAAATAAAGTGTTTGAGGCAATGAGAACCCTGCAGTTATTTGCAGAAGGTGAAGGCGCTGGAGCTGGAGGTTCTGGAAATGGCGGCGGCACCGGAGGCGATGGAGGCGCAGGATCTGGCGGAGAAGGTGGTAATGAGCTTCTTTCTTTTGACGATTTTTTGAAGCAGGAAGGAAACCAGGCGGAGTTTGACCGAAGAGTACAGAAAGCCATTGATACAGCGGTATCGAATGCGCAGAGGAAATGGAAAGATATTCATGACGACAAACTGTCTGAAGCTGAGAAGCTAGCGAAAATGACCAATGAAGAAAAAGCAGCTTATAGAATGTCTCAGATGGAAAAGGAGCTGAATGCTTTTAAGGAGAAGGATGCCCTGGCAGAAATGTCTAAGACGGCTAGAAAGATGCTGTCCGAAGAAGATATCAATATCCCGGATGAGCTACTTTCACATCTGGTCAGCACTGATGCTGAGGATACTAAGAATACGGTTCAGGCATTTACGAAGCTGTTCAAGGAGAATGTTCAGGATGCCGTCAAAGATAAGCTAAAGGGAAACCCGCCAAAGCGAGGAACCGGAGGAAAGGGCACCGTTACAAGAGAACAGATTCTTGCGATCAAAAATCCTTCTGAACGTCAGAGGATGATTGCGGAACACATAAACTTATTTGAATAAAAAGGAGATGAAGATTTATGCATGATGTAAGTAAACTTGGGCTGCAGGCATTCGCTGCGCCAACTAACATGACAGGAAACGCTCAGATTCAGATCAGAGCAAGGGAGATTGATTTCGTTACTTCCTTCGGAAAGAATATGCAGGCTTTGCTGGATATTATGGGGATTTCCCGGATGATTAAGAAGGCGAATGGAACTACATTGAGGGTGAAAAAAGTAACCGGTACGCTGCAGTCTGGTGATGTGGCCGAAGGTGATGAGATTCCGTTATCTCAGTACAAAGTTGAAGAGAAAGATTTTGATACCATCAAGATTGAGAAATACCGAAAGGCTGTTTCTATCGAAGCGATTGCAGATAAGGGATATGATGCCGCTGTAGATCAGACTGACGCAGAATTTAAGTCCGATCTACAGAATAGGATCCTGGACAAGTTTTATGGCCAGCTGAAAATGGGCTCCTTAGTAGGACATGAGAGCACTTGGCAGATGGCTGTTGCTATGGCAATCGGAAAAGTGAAGGATAAGTTTGGAAAGATGAAAAAAACCGCGACTGGAACGGCTGTGTGGGTAAACACTCTTGATGTCTATAAATACGTAGGTGCCGCTAATATTACCATGCAGACTGCTTTTGGCATGAATTATATCCGGGACTTCTTGGGAGCAGACATCTGCTTTATCTCTTCCCAGATCCCGGAGAATACGGTTATCGCCACTCCGCTGAACAATCTGGTTGCATACTATGTGGATCCGGCGGATTCTGAGTTCGTAAGAGCTGGCCTTGCCTACACTGTAGACCCTGAAACTGGATTTATCGGATTCCATGCACAAGGAACATATGAAAGAGCAATCTCTGATATGTTCGCAATCATGGGGGTTCGGCTGTTCGCAGAGTATCTGGATGCAATCGCATACATTGCTGTTGGTTCTTCCGACACACAGACTCTTGGAACTCTTACCCTGACCTCTGCAGAGGGAACTGAAGAAGGAAAGACAAAGATTACTGTCAAAGAGCAGTTGGTATCTATCAATGATGTATTCCGGTACAAGACAAACGCATCATCAGCAACAGAAGTTACATACGGCTTGGATGTGTCTGCATGGACTGCATGGGACGGAGAGTCTGAGATTACAGCTACAGACGGGCATCATGTGACGGTCGTAGAAGCTGATGTAAACGGAAAGGCTGTTCGTTCTGGAGATGTAGTAGCTGATGTGTTTGCAGGAGCGTAGGAGGTGTAAAGCATGTATAAAGTAATTAAACGGTTTCATGATTTGCAGGATGCAAGGAAGACAAAAAGCGGTAGGATCTATCATGAGTATAATGTGGGGGATGTGTTCCCTCGTGATGGCATGGAAGTGTCTGAAGAACGGATCCAGGAGCTGGCCGGACCTGATAATAGGCAGGGGGTTCCCCTGATCGAACTTGTTCAGGAAAAAGGTGCTCCGAAGAAAACAACAAAAAAGACAGCCTCAGGTAAGACAACAACTAAGCAGACAACGACAAAGACAGCTTCAAAATAAGGGACGATTGATATGCTAAAAGATTTAAAGATTCTTCTTGGAATACCAGAAAATGATACTTCGCAGGACCAAAAGTTAAACTTGATCTTGTCCGGGACAAGAAGCCGTTTGAAAGCATTGCTGGGAGGACAGGACCCACCAGAATCACTTGATTATATTATTACGGACGTTGCAGTGATTCGATTCAACAGGATTGGGTCGGAGGGGCTTTCTTCTCACAGCGTTGAAGGAGAGAGCCTCTCTTTTTCGGATGATGATTTTGCAGGATACCGCGAGGATATACAAACATATCTGGATAACCAGAAGGAAGCAAAGAAAGGCCGGGTGAGGTTCCTGTGAGATACGACACACCAGTATATTTTCAAAAGATTACTCCCGGTGAGTATTACCCGAAAACCGGGAACTATGGTGATGATATCGCGGAGGAAGCTTTGCGATATGCCTCTGTGATGAATACTGGAGAAGAACAACTGAAGCTGGTCTATGACGGACCGAAACAGGGAAGTCTTACGATCCAGATCCAGAATCACTACACGGAGCCATTTGATCGGATCCGTGTAGGGGAGAAGGTCTACAGTGTGGATTCTTCCCGGAAACTCAGGACAAAGCATACTTTTATTGTATCGGAAGTGCAGTGATGGCTGGGATTAAGATAACTGGATTAGATAAATTGCAGAAAAAGCTGCAAAAGAACGTCAATTTGAATGACGTGAAGCGAGTTGTGAGCCACAACGGAGCAGAAATGCAGACAAAAGCGCAGCAGAATGCTCCAGTTGATACTGGACATCTGAAACGAAGCATAGGGCTCGAGATCAAAGACGGCGGAATGACAGCAGAAGTGGAACCAACAGCAGAATATGCGCCTTACGTCGAGTATGGTACAAGATTCATGAGTGCTCAGCCATATCTTAAGCCCGCATATAACGAGCAAAAAAGAAAATTTGAGCAGGATATGAAAAAACTTGTGAGGTGATAGTATGGATCCACAGCAGGAACTTTTCACGAACTTACTGATTGAATTAAAGAAAACGGGATACGACGTGTATGATACATTCCTTCCGCCGGAGGACACGCCGTATCCTTTTATTTATCTGGCGGACAGCCAGCAGACGGATACCCGGACCAAGGATGCGGTAATTGGAAATGCATATCAGACAATTCATGTCTGGCACAACAATCCAAAACAGCGCGGCACAGTATCGCAGATGCTGCTGGATATCAAGAAGGTCTGCTACAGATTGGAACATACGGCAAATTTTGCATGGATGATACGAAATGTAGATCAGCGAATTTTGCCGGACAATACAACAAAGACTCCGCTTCTGCATGGATTGTTAGAGGTGGAGTTTTCATTCAGTTGAACAAATTAGGAGGTAAATCAGATGTTTAGAATGTTTAGATTGCAGATGTTTGCGGAAGCAATCGCAGGAACAAAGATTGTGTATTTGTACAGGCTTTTAAGTAAACAGGCTACAGGTTCAGCGACAGGGATTGCTTTTGCTACAGAAAACGGCAGGACAAAATCAAAAGATTCCAACTCAACAGCAACAAAGGACGGTTCTGTCCGTACTCCTGGAGTTGCAGAGGGTGAGATTACTTCAACTTCTCTTTTGGCACAAGGGGATACCTTGTTAGATGATTTGGAAAAAGCAATGGACAATAACGAATTGGTCGAGGTCTGGGAAGTGAATCTCGCAGAGCCTGCAGAAGAAGGCGACAACAAGTTTAAGGCAAAATATTTCCAGGGATATCTGACAGAAAAAGAGATAACATCCAATGCGGAAGATAATGTAGAAGTTTCGCTGACCTTTGGACTCCAGGGAGATGGAGCGGATGGAGAAGCAACCGTAACACAGGCACAGCAGGAAATAGCGGCTTATGTATTTAAAGATACGCAGCCAACAGGAGCGTAGGAGGAAATAAAAAATGATGGAATTAACAATCAGCGGGAAGGTGTACCAGTTTAACTTTGGTATGGGATTTTTAAGAGAGATCAATAAAAAAATCGGAGTGCCGATTCAGGGGACGAAAGATGCAAAGAAAAATGTAGGGCTGCAGTATGCGGTTGCAGGAATCGTCGACAATGATGTGGAAGAACTTGTAAATGTTCTGAATGCGGCGAACAAAGGGCAGACACCAAGGGTAACACAGCAGATGCTGGATGGTTATATTGACCAGGAAGACACCGATATTGATGCATTGTTCGATGAGGTACTGGATTTTTTAAAGAAAACCAATGCTACGAAGAAAACCACGATGGAAATCTTGAAAGAAGTGGAAAAAGCGGAGCAGAAGAAAGGACAGTAACAGTCGAAGAACTTTACGAAGAGGTAGCACTGAATTGTTTCCGGTACTTTGGATTTCGGAGCTTTGAAGAGGTTGATCGGCTTACGATCCCGGAATATACACTGCTCGTCAAGGCAGAGAAGCTGAAGCAGGTAGATAAAGACTTCCGGAATCATTTGCAGGCATTTTTAAATTTCACCGTTCGAGCGGAGAAGAAAGCAGGGAAAAATAAGACGAAACCTGTCTATCCGAACTTTGGAAAGTTCTATGATTACAAAGCCGAAATTGCAAAAGCAGAAGGGAAGAAATCTGATAGCCGGTTTTCCGGTATCGACCCTGAACTTTTGAGAAAGGAGAGAGAAGAGCGTGGCTGAAAGTTTTAGCGTTAAAGCAATATTGTCTGCATACGACAAGGGATATACACAGGCTATGAAAAATGCAGAAAAGGCCACGCAATCTCTTGGAGACAGGATAAAAGGTGGTTTTGCCTTTGGGGTTCTGGCAAGCGCTGGGGCCAAAGCTTTTTCTGTAATATCGGACGGGGCAAGGAATCTCGTGACAGAGATTGATTCATCAAATGCCGCCTGGAAGACCTTTGAAGGAAATATGTCGATGCTCGGGAAGAGCCGAAAAGAAATCAATTCCACAAAAAAGGAACTGCAGAAATTTGCAGAACAGACTATCTACAGTTCTTCTGATATGGCGACAACTTATAGTCAGTTAGCGGCAGTTGGAACTAAGAATTGTACTAAACTTGTAAAAGGCTTCGGTGGTTTGGCGGCGGCTGCAGAAAATCCAACGCAGGCCATGAAAACCCTGTCAATGCAGGCTACGCAGATGGCAGCCAAACCTAAAGTGGCATGGGAAGACTTCAAACTAATGCTGGAACAAACGCCGGCAGGTATTGCTGCAGTAGCAAAAGAAATGGGCATGTCTACCCAGGAAATGGTGAAGAATGTCCAGGACGGAAAAGTATCAACGGAGGAGTTTTTCGATGCTATTGCAAAAGTAGGAACCAGTGACAGCTTTACCAAGCTTGCCACACAGTATAAAACAGTTGGACAGGCTATGGACGGTTTGCAGGAAACCATCGGCAATAAACTGACGCCTGCATTTGATGTTTTATCATCCGTTGGAATCAGCGCAGTCAGCAAGCTTGTTGATAAGATGGGCGAGCTGGATGGAGAGAAGATTGCTCAAAAATTAACTTCCGGATTGGATAAAATCAAACCGTACTGGGATATATTGTCCGGTGCAGCAGTGGAAGTTGGGAAGGCTTTTGGCGATGCTTTTTCTGCGATTGGAGACAAAGTTGCTGAATTAAATGGAAAATTCGGTTCAACTCAGAATATTGAAAACTTCGGAAGCGCTATCGATGTGGCAAGTGGAGCCCTAAAAGGCTTTGCAGGATTTTTGGAAGATCATGCAGATATTGTGGCAACATTGATTGATCATTTGCCACAACTTGTTGGAGCGTATTTAGCATTTAAGGCAGTAAAAGCAGTTGCGCCTGGCGTAATGACATTCACAAAAGCAATCACATCGTTGACCGGTAAAAGTTTTAGTGGACTAGCAGGAAAGTTGTTTAATACATCAAAAGGCCAGGAAGCCGTCGGGCAATCCAGCAAAGCAACATCGAAGCAGATTTTGACATCCGCAAAAGCATTTATGATGCTGGGCGCAGGAGTTGCATTGGTGAGCGCCGGTTTTTATCTTTTGGCACAGGCGGCCGTTACGCTTTCTGAATCCGGTGGTCTGGCAATCGGTATCTTTGCAGGAATGGCTGTGGCTGTGACTGCTTTAAGTTTAGGCTTGATGGCAATGCTCACGAACATCCAGTCCACGCCAAAACAGATGGAGACGCTTGGCAATTCTTTCCTTAAAGTTTCCGCCGGCATTGCGGTCATGGTAGGTTCTTTGGCAGCGTTAGCTTTGGCACTTACGCCGCTTGCTTCATTGGGCACTACAGCAGTCCCTCCGCTTTTAGCATTCGGGGCAGTAGTTGCCGGGCTGGCAGTTGTGTTTGCTACTTTTGGGCAGTCTCTGAAAACAAATATGGCAGGGATTGCAGCGTTTGCGGCATCTGTTTCTCTTCTGGCCGTCGCTATGGCACCGATCGCGAGCACAGGAACTGAGGGAGCAGTTGCTATGGCGGCATTTGGGGTTGTAGTTGCCGGGCTAGTCGTTGTCTTTGCAACATTTGGTTCTGCTTTAAATGTAGCGATCCCCGGAATGCTGGCACTTGGTGCAGCAGCAGTTCTGGTTGGAGAAGGACTAAATTTAGCATCCGGATTTGTTAAGGCGGCAATCCCATTGGTAAAACAGCTCGGGGAGACATTTACCAAGCTTTCAGACGGTGTTGCTAAAGTCGTAGATGCGATCAGTGGTGGATTTGCTAAAGTACTGGATTCCATTGCCGGGATCATCGAGTCGATCGGAACATCTGCAAAAAATGCAGGAATAGGGTTTGAGTCCGTTGCAAGCGGAATCAAAAAGATTTCCGGTTTGTCGATTGGCTCGATCGTGAAATCTTTAGGTGCAGTTGGAACAGGATTGTCTACTATTTCTACGAAAGGAAAAGACCTGCCGACAGTGGCTGCCGGAATGACCGTACTGGTAACAGCACTCACAGCGGCAACAGCAAATATCACGATGTTTAACGCCGGTATGCAGACATTATCCACGATGATGACAACACTTCCGGCAAATATTAATATGCTGAAAGCGTCCTTCGCGAATTTCACGATCACTCCTCCAAATGTCGAACCTTTGGTTGCGGCTTTTACGCGGGTAAAAACATCTTCGCAGGGACTTGTTACAGCATTTGCAGGACTTGGCGCAGCGGCTATGATGGCATCTGTACAAGTCGGAGCATCCAGCGGCGGAATCCTGATGTTGAGCGCAGTCATGATCACAGCGGCAGCAGGAGCATCTGCGATGTCTGCCCGGTTAAAATCTGCAAGGTCCGGATTGACCGCAATTTCAAGTGGGGCAAATAAGGCAAGAGGTTCTCTGGCAAGTCTGCAGGCATCATTCCGCACAACAACAAGCGGCCTTGGAACAATCGGGCCGAAAGCAACTTCGGCGATGAATCAGCTGACAACAGCGTTTAAGAATGCAGCCAATAAAGCAAAAAGCGCAGGAAAGCAGATTGGGACTGATTTCACAAAGACGATGCAGGCAGGGCTCAAGAAGGCGCCGTCTGTAGCAAGTAAGCAGGTAAACAGCGTGATAAGTAAATTACGGGCTGGCCGGAGCAAAGCATATAGTGCAGGAGCTTATATCAGTAAAGGTTTCGCGCAGGGCATGTTGTCCTGCATGGGCACGATCGAATCTGCTGCACGAAGGATGGCTGCAGCTGCAGATAAAGCAGTGCGGGCAAAAGCAAAGATCCACAGTCCATCAAAGGTATCTGAAAAATCAGGAGGATATTGGGGACAAGGCTGGGTAAACGGTATCCTGTCGAAAGTAAGAGCCGCAAAAGCAGCGGCGCAGGAACTGGTATCCATTCCGGCACTGTCCATCCCGAAGGTATCCTTCGCATATGCCGGTGAGATGTCAGCAGATTATGATTATTATCACAATCGTGTCTATGTGATCGAAGTGCCGGTAGAAATCGAAGGCAAAGAAGTAGCGAGAGCGTCTGCAAAATACACCAAAGAAAAACTGGATAAACTGCAGGCGAGAGATGACAGGAAACATGGAAGGGTATAAGGAGGCAGCATGTACGAATTTGTAGATACGATCGCAATCCCGGAAGGAAGTGCTTTGCTGTCTTCCGAGGCCTTGCAGATCAATGGGGAATATATTGAAAACATGATCGACGGTTATCGGACGCTTACGGTGTCCGGAAGGGAAGCGATGACACAGGAACTGGAAGCCTATGAGATCGGGATCCGGGACGGCGAGAAATTAAAGAGCCGGCGGTACCCGGCAAGGACGATCACGGTCACGTACCAGCTGATCGCAGACTCTCCGGAAGATTTCCGGGAGAAATATAATCTTTTGGGGAGCATTTTAAATGTAAAGGATGCAGAATTGATCTTTGCGGATGAGCCGGATAAATATTTTACAGGTACGCCGACAGAGGTAGGAGAAGTAGATCCGGGAAGGAACGCAGTCATCGGAGAGATTCGATTTTATTGTGCAGATCCATTTAAGTATTCTGTGATCGAATATGAAGCGGAGCCGGAACTGGAGGAAGGAAGCATCCTGATCGATTATGGCGGGACGTATCGGTCTTATCCAGTCCTGGAAGCGGATTTTTATAGTGAGGATGAGGCATCAGAAGATGGCGAAACGGTAGAAACACTGACTGGGAACGGAGATTGCGGATATGTAGCATTTTTTAATGAGGATGAGAAGATCATCCAGTTGGGAGACCCAGAGGAAGAAGATGGGGAGACTGCTTATGCAAAATCTCAGACGCTGATCAACCAAAAATTTATGTCTAGCACTGCCTGGGGAACTGCGGCGAAACAGCTGTGGACAGCAAATAATGGTGTAGTCCTTCCGAACGGTATAAGCCAGCTTGGAAGCATGGGGATCAAGGTAGCATCATATGCAACAGCCGCGACCTCAAAGTCAACATCAGGCACATTATTGAAAAACAGGAGCACATCTTCCGGATCGCCACGGTTTTACTATACTGTGACAGCCAAAACATCAAACCGGACTGCAAGTAGTGTCAAAATTACAGTAGCCATTAAAGCATCTTTGCGGAGCAGCGCATCTTACTTTGGACGAGGATACGGTCTCAGGGGCAGTGTTTATATGGGAGGCTCCTGGCATAACGTGACGATCAAGTCAACATCGGCGTATTGGCGCGGAACGACCGGTCATACGGTTAACCTGTCATTTACTGTAAGCGGATTATCTTCCACGACCTCTAGCCTGACCGGTATTAAATTCCGGGTAACGAGAACGGATTCCTATGGTTCTGCAGGAGAGCTAGGAGAAACGTCTTGCTCCAATCTTGCGATTAGTACATATACAGCAAGCAGCCCTGCAACATATTGCCTGGGAGCGTCCAGTTATGGCAGTTCCAGCGGCAAATGGCACGGTCCATCTATTACAAGAACACTGACTGCGGATGCAGCAGGAGAAGTTGGAGCATCCAATTTTACACTGACCTATAAGCAAAAGATGTGTATTGGAAATGGAAAGAATGATACGAACCAGTTAGGAGCTTTCCAGGCCCAGCTTTCGGATGCTTCCGGTACAGCAGTCGTGGGTGTCAGGATCCGGAAGAATAAGGCTGGAAAGAGCGGAAACATTGATTATTATGTAAATGGATCCATTGTAAAGACAACGAGCGTCGATCTTTCCTATAATAATAAGAATTTTGGTTCAAAAGAGTCTGCGGTTCAGACCTCAACGATCACAAAGGTTGGAAATAAGATAACATTCAGCATCGGCGGTTCGAAATATACTTTCACAGAAGATGCGGTCCAGGATACGAAAGTTACAAAGGTTACTTTTATGCTGGAGCAGTATTCCAGCTCAACTGCATTGTCTCATAACGGCTTGTACTGGGTAAAGTTTGTAAAAAATAATTGCAATACAATGCGTGATATCCCGAATAAATTCAGTGCGGATGATGTGCTGGAAGCTGATTGTAAGAATGCAAAGATTCTGCTGAACGGAGTGTCAGAACCATCTCTTGGAGCTCTGGGAAATGACTGGGAAGATTTCTATCTGACTCCGGGACTCAACCAGATTGGGATTGCCTATTCTGAATGGTTGTCGCAGGAGTATGCGCCGAGTATTAAGGTAAGATATCGGGAGGTATTTCTATGATCATCTATTTCACAGACAGAAAAATGAATATCCTGGAAAAAGCCAGCACGAACCTTCCGGACGGATTTGTGGTCACAGAGGACACGAAAGTGGAGGACATCGAGACCGGCGTCGCTACGTTTGAATGTACGATTCCGTACAATAAAGAAGACCGGATGAAGCTGAAAGAGTGTACGGCAGTAGGAAACTATATCCTTCGCAAAAACGGTGACGAGAATGAATTTTATACGATCATCGAGTCCGAGGCCGACACAAAGAATCAGGAAGTGTATATTTATGCTGAAGATGCGGGGCTGGACCTGCTCAATGAAGTCGTTGGATCATATGAGGCTGATAAAGCATATCCGATCAGTCATTATATTGAAAAGTTTGCTTATGATTCCGGCTTCGTGATCGGGATCAATGAGGCTTCTGGATTGACAAGAAAGCTGAGCTGGGACGGAGAAGCCACAGCAACGGAACGGCTGGCCAGTGTAGCAACACAGTTTGATAACTGCGAGATTTCATATAGCTTTGATGTCAAAGGCATGGAGATCACGAACAAATATATTAATATCTATAAACAGCGCGGCGCGGATCATGGGATCCAGCTGCGCTTAAATTATGATATTGACAGCATCGTTACAAAAGAATCTGTTGCCAATCTTGCTACAGCCCTTGAGGTAACAGGAGGAACTCCGGAGAATGCCGAGAATCCGATCACGCTGAGTGGCTACAAGTATGATGATGGCGATTTTTACGTATCCGGGACAAGACTCTATTCCAGGAAGGCACTGCAGAGATGGAGCCGTTATATCTGGAATAAAGAACCGAACCAGATCAATAACAGGGGACACATCGTAAAAACATACAGTTACGATACAACATCGAAATCTGAACTTTGCGCACATGCAGTGACAGAACTTAAGAAAGCATGTGAAATTGAAGTAAATTATGAGGTAGAGATCGCGAAACTGCCGGACAATGTCCGGATCGGGGATCGTGTCTATATCATCGATGATGAAATAGAGATGTATGTATCTGCCCGGGTGTTGAAATTAGAGACGTCAGTCGCAGATCAGACAGACACAGCAACGCTGGGAGAGTATCTGATCAAAGGAAGCGGGATTGCTCAAAAGGTCAAGGACCTGGCAGAACAGTTTTCGAAATTGTCACTTTCCGCAGAAAGAGCGAGACAGATCGCTGCAGCGGCAAATGAAAATGCCCAGGCCGCGCAGGAAAAGGCAGAATCCGCTCTACAGGATGCTGCAGATGCCCAAAGTGCCGCAGAGACAGCGCAAGCGGCCGCTGATACTGCGAACCAGTCAGCAAGCGCAGCCCAAACGGCCGCAGACAATGCACAATCTGCTGTAGATGCTGTGGAAGAAAGTGTTGGATCGCTGGAAACGACAGTGGATAATGCCCAGTCCGCCGCCCAGCAGGCGCAACAGGCGGCAGAGATTGCGGATGGAAAAGCAGAGGAAGCGAAGACAGCGGCGGCAAATGCTCTTGCGGATGCTGCAGATGCAAAAGAGGCTGTGGAGGTTGCCCAGAGTACGGCACAGACCGCGGTCACAAAAGCAGATGCCGCTCAGAGTACAGCAGATACAGCGAAGACAACAGCGGATACTGCAAAAGCAACAGCAGACGCCGCAAAGCAGGATGCACAAGTAGCGCAGGATGAGATCGATTCGCTGGGAGAAAGTCTTACGACCTTATCCAATACGATGCAGGCAGATTATGCGCGCAAGACAGACTTGACAGAGGCAAAAGCGGATCTACAGACACAGATATCTCAGAATGCCGCACAGATCAGCAGTACCGCATCAAAAGTAGAAGAGATTGACGAGACAGCCAATAATGCAGCAGATCAGGCGGCTGCAGCGCAGACAGAAGCGGCCGCGGCGCAGACAAAGGCGGATCAGGCAACGGCAGATGCAGTTGCTGCACAGACAGCGGCAGATCAGGCAGCCCAGGCCGCTGCGAATGCACAGAATGAAGCAGATACAGCAAAGACTGCAGCACAGACCGCAAAACAGGTGGCAGACAAGGCTCAGGAGGACTTGGAAGCGGCGCAGGCCGATCTGGAGACAGTAACGTCCAGGGTGGATGCAACAGAGGAAGAAATCGAAGCGGCGCAAGCAGCAGTAGAGACAGCCCAGGCAGCTGCTGATAAGGCAAAAGCGGATGCAGAAGCCGCAGTTTCTTCGGCGACAAGTGCCCAGACGAAGGCGGATAATGCAGCGACTGCGGCACAGGAAGCTCAGACGGCGGCGAATGATGCGGCGTCAAAAGCCAATGCGGCCCAGTTAGTTGCAAATGAAGCAAAAGGAGATGCCCAGGCGGCGCAGGAGACAGCGGCGGCCGCTCAGGAAGCAGCTACGGCGGCGCAGAATACAGCCAATACCGCTAAGAATAATGCAGAAACAGCACAAACGGCAGCCAATGAAGCCGCACAAGCGGCGGCAGATGCTCAGGCCGCAGCAGATGAAGCAGACGCAAAAGTCCAGCAGGCACAGACAGACCTTGCTACGGCTCAGCAGAATCTTGTGGATGTAACATCCAAGGTGGATGCGACAGAAGAAGAGGTGGAAGCCGCACAGGCGGCAGTCACAGCGGCACAGGCAGCCGCAGACCAGGCGGCACAAGATGCAGCGGCGGCACAAAGCACAGCTGACACTGCGAAAAATAATGCGGAAGTTGCCCAGCAGGTAGCAGACACCGCTAATGCGGCAGCGCAGGCGGCACAGGCAGCCGCAGACAGTGCCCAAGAGGCGGCAGATGAAGCACAGGCGGCAGTAGATGCTCTTGCGGTAAGAGTCACAACAGCTGAAACAAATATTACTCAGAATGCCGAGGCAATCGCTCTAGCAGCTACAAAGACAGAAGTTTCTAAAACTCTTGGCGGTTATTATACAAAAGAACAGACAGAAGCAGCGATTAAAGTTGAATCTGAAAAAGTGACTTCTTCTGTATCGGAAGCTATTAATAAGGTAGAAGTTGGCGGAAGGAATCTTCTTTTGAAAACTCAATTATTTGAAATATCACAAGATGCTAATTACTCTAACGGTGATCTTATGACTACTACAGAATCTGAAATATCCGATGAGGCCTATAACGGATGTATAGCCAGATGTCTTTTGAATGTGACAGGGTCTACCGCTGACGAAATGGCCAAATACTATATTTCAGATTTTAAACCTGGAGACATATTTACATTTTCTTTTTGGGCAAAAGGAAGCATAGATTCATTTGCTTGCTTTTTCTACGGATATGCTGGATATGTCAGAAATAGAGTGGTTGCATCTTCGACCGGATTTTCAGGTACTCATTATGGAGACGGGCAGGTCCCTATGGGTAATTTATCAAATAATTGGACAAGGTATTGGGTGACCTGGGAGCTTGATGATACTGGAGATTTATCTATACCTAAATTTGTTCTAATAAGGACAGATGGTGCAACAAGTGGCGATTTTTACGTTTGTGGTTGTAAATTAGAAAAAGGAAACAAGCATACAGATTGGACACCGGCTCCCGAAGATATCAATCAGGGAATCAACAACGCTCAGTCTTCTGCAGATGAGGCTAATGACCTGGCCAGCGCAGTTGATGAAAGGGTCACGGTCGCCGAGTCTGAGATAGAGCAGTTGGCGGATTCAATTTCCATGCTTGTTACTGATGAAAACGGAAATTCATTGATGACACAGACATCAGAAGGATGGCGTTTTGACATTGGAGCGATCACTTCTTCTCTGGAAGACGCAAGGGAAAAAGTAGAGCAAATGAATGGGAATATCGGGGAAATGGATTCCCTGATAGAGAACTTGGATTCTCTGATACACGATCTGTCAGAAAAAACAGCCTATATCATTCTGGCGACTGATGACAGCGGAAATCCCTGCATTGAATTAGGTAAAGAAGGAGATCCATTCAAGGTTAGGATCACAAATACGTCCATGGATTTTATGGAAGGGACGGCGAAGGTTGCTTATATCAGTAACAAATGTCTCTATATCCAAAAAGCCGTGATCAGGGATGAATTACAGATCGGAGAAGGAACTGGATTTGTGTGGAAGCGTCGGAGTAATGGCAACATGGGCATTCGATGGGTAGAAAGGAGTTGATGAAATGGCGGCACCGAGTAATACGAAATGGGGATCTACGGTTGGAAGTTACGGTAGAATTGGGATATCTGTCACGCTGACAAATATAAGCAATACTCAGACGAAAAGGCATACGGAAATTTGGTTTTGGAGTAAATACGGTCTGAGTGATAGTTCTAATACATTTTATTATGATGACCAGTCAAGCACAGCGACTACGAGCAAAGGAAGCGTTAATATCAGGACAACTGTGACTTCTGGTAATGGGTGGTCAACTTCGAATCAGGTCAAGATTGCGGAGTATGATTACACTTGGAGCAGAGGAACATCAGCTTCAAAGAAAAATGTAGCGGCTAAATTATCCGGAATTGATAGAGTTGGTGGAACAATGACAGCAACAACTTCCTATACAATTCCTGCAAAACCATCGTATTCAATCAAATATGACGCTAACGGTGGATCTGGGGCACCTGGCAATCAGACAAAATGGTATGGCACAACATTGAAGTTATCTTCAACAAAACCTACCAGAACGGGGTATACGTTCCAGGGATGGTCTACAGCGAATGATAGCAGTGTTGAGTATGCTTCTGGAGCAAATTATACTTCTAATTCAGCCGTGACATTGTACGCAGTGTGGAAAGCGAATACTTACACAGTAAGTTATGATGCAAATGGTGGCTCCGGGGCACCCGGCAACCAGACGAAAACTTATGGGGTAAGTCTTACTTTATCGTCTGTGATACCAACAAGAACGAATTATAATTTCCTTGGGTGGGGAACTTCTGCCGGAGCAACAACAATCGCATATGAGCCAGGAGCTGCCTATACAGGGAATACAGCTCTTACACTATATGCAATCTGGGAACTTGCATATACTCCGCCGGCTATTGATGGATTTACGGCGGACCGATGCGAAGCGGACGGCACGCTCTCAGATGATGGTACTTATGCCAAAATTGTATTCGATTGGACGCTGGATGCGACATACAGCGGCGGGATCCAGTCAATCATGATAGGCTATAAACCCGCAACAGAAGATACATATACGGAGATACAAGTACCGGCAAGTGGGTTGAGTGGATCTGTGTCTGCTATCATTGGAAACGGCGCACTGGATACGGAATATGCGTACGATGTAAGAATTGTGGTAACGGACGACAAAGGAAATTCGTCAGCGACACAGCCAATTCCTGCGGCTCTGTATACAGAAGATTTCCTGGCTGGCGGGAAGGGAGTTTCTTTTGGGGCTCCGGCGTGGAGAGAAGGAATGGATGTCCATTTTGTATCGTATTTTAACGAAAATATGTATGATCAGTTTGACACCCGGATTCACAACAATGTCGCATCCGGAAGCATGGACAGCAATGCAATCAGTGCAGATACCACACTGGAAAGTCTGATACTTACCAATAAAGGAGTGCCGGATGAAAATAACTATTATTATGTAGAAACTATTTTTTATGGCGAAAAGTCTACAGATGCACCAAGACACCAGATGGCTTATCCATATAAAAATGCTTATGCCCTAAATCACAGGTATTATGTTGATGGAGCATGGACAGGATGGATGAATATAGAGATCAAAGATGATAGTGGCTGGATCTACCCGGAGTTAACATCACAATTCGAATCATACTCATCTGGCTGGCGGCCACGTTACCGAAAGAGAAATGGAGCGGTACAGGTGATAGGTGCAGTAAAACCGACAGCATCTATCGCAGGAAGTTCTACGCAATATACGATTTTTACATTGCCGGAAGGTTATCGCCCTGTCGTAGAAGATCCTAAGCTGTGCCAGGGAAGTATTCGAGACTACTGGTATTTCTCTATCAAAACAACAGGAGAAGCAACCTTCTCAAGGCTTAGGGCGACAGGGAATGCATATAAAACAGCAACAACAGATATGTGGTTCCCGTTCAGCGCGACGTATTTAATATAGGAGGACAGAGGACACATGAGAACTTTAAAATTTTATGTTGAAGGACAGAATCTTCGGAAGGATTCGAAATCGGACTTTTCCGGCATCATACGCGGGAGCCGGGGATACCTGCAGTGCAGTTTCAGCCTGTCAAAAGAATGGGCGAACTGCAAGATCGCGGCATCATTCTGGCGGTTCGATCAGGAAATTGATGCAGCACCAGTGATTGGAGGAAATTGTACGATTCCGGATAACGTTACTGATTACCGAGAATTTGAGGTGTCGCTTGTGGGCGTTCGAAAAGGATACCGCATTACGACCAACCGGGTAAGAATAGAACAGGAGGTATAGTATGGCGACAGCAGATGAAATACTTGAGCAGATGGAAATAGAAGCTCAGAGCGAAACGCCGGTATGTATTATTGATCCTGAGACTCGCACAATTACCGTCCCGCCGGAATACCAGCTCTTAGGAGTCGAAAACGATAAGTTAGTGGAGCGGATTCCGTTCCAGTGCCCGAAGATCGTAGGAGATAATAAGGATCTATCGCAGGACTTCATCCTGTTTATCAACTATGTAAATGCAAACGGCGATCCAGACGCATATAAGATAGAAGATATGCAGATTGACGGTGATGATATTACTTTCTCATGGTTGCTGGAAGAGAAGGTAACACTCTATCAGGGAAATATACAGATTTCATTTTGCGGAATCATTCCCGGGGATGAGCAGGACGATCCTGATAAGAATCGTTGGGGCACTACAATCAACAATGATTGCACTGTATTGACCGGTCTGGAATGCACACAGCAGGTCGCAGAGAGCAATCCGGATGCACTGGCTCAAATCTGGGCGGCCATCGATGAGCTGAAAGCCGGTGGTGGCGGGTCTGGAACACCGGGGAAGGACGGGCGTGAAATTGAACTCCAGAATAACGGAACGGCAATTCAATGGCGGTACGAAGGAGATGATGTATGGATAGACCTTGTACAGCTGTCAAGCCTGAAAGGAGAAAAGGGCGACAAAGGAGATAAAGGTGACAAGGGAGAGACCGGAGCCACTGGACCACAGGGACCACAAGGCGAGACCGGGGCACAGGGACCAGCGGGTCCGCAGGGAGAAACTGGACCGCAGGGACCGGCAGGAGATTCCGGTATTGTATCTCGGCAGGAAATGCAGAACACCGATACAGTCGTAACTTTACAGCCAAACATCCTGTATGTCTTCCCGGAAATGTCGAGTCTAACTGTGACACTGGCAGAGCCGGATAATTCCAATGTGGCGAATGAGTACCATTTCTTCTTCACTTCTGGAAGTACGGCGACCACACTCACATTGAATGATGTCATGTCCGACGCATATTCAATCGAGGCGAACATGAAGTATGAGGTGAGCGTTTTAGAAAATGTTGCTTACATTAAAGGAGTGAGTACAAATGAGACGTAGGATGATGGAGGCGTTTAATTCGATGGATATACAGAATCACATATTATGTGTTCTTCCACGCGAAATGAATACAAAAGAAATATTGACAGAATATCCGATCCCGATTGATTACGATAATTGCGTCGTGTATTTATCGCAAAAAGGAGAAAATGTAGCGACACAGGGAGGAACTACACGATGGGGGTATATTTTTTATGTCATTGATGGCAGCCCTAAATATATGGCATTGCCATATGTTAATGGTCTTATCAGTGCAAACGACATTTCAAATAACGGTGGTATGATATGGGGCGGAA
Organism: Candidatus Anaerostipes avistercoris; assembly: GCA_019119895.1. Classification (GTDB taxonomy): domain Bacteria; phylum Bacillota; class Clostridia; order Lachnospirales; family Lachnospiraceae; genus Anaerostipes; species Anaerostipes avistercoris. The sequence continues at coordinate 52,034 of DWWD01000005.1, forward strand.
GTAATGCATCGTATTTTTCTGTAATCGATGGGAAAATTACAGCATCATCATTAACAACACAGACTGTATGGTTTGCAGAAGGAAATACTTTAGAATATGTATGCCTTCCGTTCAACTTTTTCACTGGCAAATGGGAAGGATAGGAGTTGACAGTATGAGAAAAGCAAATACAATCTTGACAGACAGACAGACAGACAGGCAGGCAGACAGCTTAAATAATGCCGGAAGCGGGGTGGGTGCATGAGCCTACTCCGAAGAAGGATGATGATGCAAACAATGGAATCTGGTGCAAAGTATCCGCTGGTGAATGGGCGACATGAGTTTTCGGATGGAAGTTATGTAGAAATAAGTAACGGAAATCATATCATGTTTTATAAAAGTATCAATGGCAGTGGATATATAAATATCTCTGATATATCGCAAAATTCAGATACAATAGATAGTGTGCAAAATATAAACTACAAGCCTAAAATTTATACTATCCCAGCAGGTGTTCAGACAAGGTTTGAAGTAAAAAATGTTAAAGGTATCGGTAGCTACGATGCACAAACAAATTTTAGACTGTCTAAACGAAAAATATCCGGTTCATTTAAAACGGGAGGTTTTACCTATAATAATCCGGAATTTAATACTGTTGTGTTGAAAACTTTAGAGAACCCGGAAGACGTTGGATGTTTGTTTATGTATAGCGATATGCCAGCAGGTGCACAAGTTGAGTTTGACGTACAATTCACGGTCAACGGCGAAAGATGGATATAGCATCGAAATAAGAAAGGGGGCAATACATTGTTAGCAAAACTGATAAATGGAGCACTTAGTTACGCTCCGAAAAAAATAATCATAGACGGAAAGACGATATTCAACCCCGGAGAAGAACTTCTGAAAGAGCAGGGATATAAAGATGTAGAAACATCCGAGGCCCCGGCGGTATCCACACAGACCCAGCAGGCAGTCCCTAGTTGGCAGGAGCAGGAAGATAAGATTGTCCAGACATGGGAGCTGAAACCGGCACAGCCAGACCCGACAGCCGCCCTGCAGGAAATCCAAATACAAGCGGTATTGACACAGATTGCAGAAAACGAGGATAAGACGCTCGGTATCCAGTGTATGGCACTGTTCCCAACGTATGTGCAAAACAAACAGCACGAGGTCGGAGAGGCAGCCACTCACCCAGAGACCGGTTGTCCGAAAGAGTGTATTCTGGCATACGATGGTACTGTACAGCAGGATTGGACAATCGACACTCCAACTTGCTGGAAACCATGGCACAGTCGGAAGAAAGAATATGCGCTTCCGTGGGAACAGCCTACTGGGGCACATGACATATATAAAGAGGGAGAATACATGACCTGGACGGATGGCAGCATAAAGAAATGTGTCCAGGATACAAATTTTAATCCGGATGAATACCCACAGGCATGGGAAGATACATAAGGCGGGTGATCATATGGAGATTAGAGCAAGACCTTAAGGGGTCTTTTTATTTTGCAGAAAATCTACAGAAAGGAGCAAAAATGAACCCAGGAACGGTAATTGACGTATCTATATTAGTATCCGTGTCCTCTTTGCTGGTTGCGGCGGCCACATTTTTTGCGAACCGGAAAAAAGATATCCAGCAGGACAGCCAGGGCGTGCTGAAAGCCAACATGAAACTTGATCAGATCTGTGCAACGACAAATGAGACCAGATCGGATATCAAGGCGATCAACAGTCAGATGCAGGCTTTAAATGAGCGGCAGATCAAGACGGAGGCGGAGATCAGGAGCATATGGAAACGGATTGATGAAATAAGAGAAGAGATCAGAAAGGAGCATGAGGAATGAAGAAATATAAAGCATGGGCAAAAGCGGCAGGAATCCGAGCAGTAAAGACGATGGCACAAACAGCTGTAGCAATGCTGCCGGCATCTGCAACCATTACAGCGGTGGACTGGAAGGTTGTAGCCGGGACAGCGGCACTGGCGGGAGTGGCATCATTATTGACATCCATTAAAGGACTGCCGGAAGTAAAAGTAGATGAGGATACAGTAAAGGAAGGAGAATAACTATGAAAGAATTTCGAGAAGGATATGAACTGGATGCAGGAGTAGAACCAACACCGGAGGAAATTGCAGAAGCAGAAAAAGAATTAAAGGAGGCAGAGTAGCATGGCAAAGTATAATGTACACGGCGGACACAACAGGAAGGTCCCGGGAGCATCAGGCGTACTTGATGAAGTAACAGAAGATAGAAAAGTTAAAAATGCCGTTATCAAATATCTGAAAGCACAAGGACATACAGCGTATGATTGCACGGACGATGCTGGAACGACGCAGGGAAAGAATCTGGCCAATATCGTTGTAAAATGCAATAGTCATGACGGAATTGAACTTGATATTTCTGTCCATCTCAATGCTGGAAGAGACGATGATGAAGGAGATGGGAAGACTGGTGGCACGGAGGTGCTTATTTATTCAACCGCTGTTAAGGATGTGGCAAAAGATATTGCCGATGAAATTGCAAAGGAATTTGATTATGCTTTAAGGTCAGACGAAACTACACCAAAAGGATGCGCAGGAGTCAAAATTGTTAAAAGCCTGTATGTCCTCAAACACACAAAAGCAAAAGCAGTATTGATTGAACCGTGTTTTGTGGACGACAAAGATGATGCTAAGGTCTGGAATGCAGATAGATGTGCTAAGGCGATTGTAAGAGCTATTACTGGAAAAGCTGTAGCAGGCGGATCCAGTACATCCGGAAGCTCAAGTTCTGGCAGTGGGAACAAAACTACAACCACATCCAGCACACCATTTTATAAGGTAGGCAACACCTACACCCTGCAGAGCAACATGGTAGTTCGGACCGGCGCAGGAACCAATTATCGTGCCAAAAAACACAGCGAACTGACAGCAGACGGACAAAAGCATGACAAGGACAAAAATGGATGCTTGGATAAAGGCACAAGAATCACGTGCCAGCAGGTCAAAAAATCCGGAAGCAATATTTGGGTCAAGTGCCCATCCGGATGGATCGCTGCATACTATAACAAAAAAACATATGTAAAATAAAATTTTCCCCGGGGCTTATTGCTCCGGGGATTTTTTTATGGTTATTATACCATTATCATAATCCAAAATTACAGATCTATCTTCTTCTGTTGCTCCTAGCCCTTTTATCATATCGGCCGGAATATTTATTTTGTATGTCATAGCATTTTTTGATGCGTTTCCTCCCGCCTTGTTAAAAATAACATTTCGTTTTACTTGCATTGCGCTCCTCCCTGATATATAATAAGATTGTCGTACAGAGTGGATTGCTCTCTGATGCGGATCCGCTAGCAATCCGGCGGACACGGATTGAAATAATAGTATTTAATGCAATTTTGTAGAGACAGGGCTTTGCCCTGTTTTTTACTTTTGGTTTTTTCCTGCACTATAGCAATTATAAAAACAGTCCGTGAGTTTCGCCAAGTTTTCTGGACTAAGTTCGTCTTTCAGTTCATCGGGAATCCACTTATAGCAGCTTGAAAAAGTAGATCCGTTTCTGCCTATTTTTGATAACCTTTTTACCATTTCCAGCTTATATATTTCTCCCAACTCACCGGTAGTAATATCTCCAGATTTTACAGCGTGTTTACCTTCGTCTGTCAAGATTGACATTGCTTTTTCTTTTTTAATAACTCCAATACCTTTTATATACATCTTACACTCCTTACATGTGCTTTTTAATTTGTTCTCTCATATGCATCTCATCAAAAATTCTTATGATTCTGTCAGGAGAAATTACATCACGATTTTCGATAAATACTTTTGCTTCATTTGTTGAATCGATAAGATTTACAACCTGATTTTTGATTTCCATCCATATGTCAAAACCTAATAATTTTTTTGTGTTTTCGTTTTCTCCTGCTCTTTTGATGTTTGCATTGATTGTGTTCATAGCGTCATCAATGATATCCTGTGCCCATGCTACTTGTTTAGGTGTTCCGATTAATTCTTTTTTCATTTTTGCTTCCCTCCATGCTTTTTTTAATCCTTCGGAAATTGTCATTCCCATATTTTTAACCATTTCCCACGCTCTTTTCATGATGTTTGATAAGTTATATTTTTTCATCTTCATTTACCTTCGTTCCCTTTCTGTGATATATAATAACATATTGGTAACCAATAGTCAATACCATAAGAGCAATTTTTTAAAATTTTTCCGCCGTAAAATAATCATCAGGCCGGGGAGCAATCTCCGGCCTTTCTTTTTTTGCGCACAGATAGTATAATAAATAATACCTGCTAATTTTTTTCTTTTCATTTCCGCCTTCTTAAATGGAGGCGGTTTCTTCTATTATATATAATAATTCCGTGTTGTATTTCGTGTTGCATTTCACCGTCAATTCCTGCAACATGCGCATAATTTTGCGATATGTGAAAAATATCAACATGGCGCAAACCACGGTTTTATGCGGTATGCGGAAAAAATGGCGTAAATCTGTTATTTTTCAAAAACGCACAAACACGGGTTCGATTCCCGTTGGAGTCATCGTTTCCAGGTATCGTATTTATGCGGTTCCTGGGATTTTTTCATTTTCAGAAAAAGTTTTGGTTAAAGTTTTTGGTTAAAGTCGTGGAAGATTTTTTGCTCATAGTCTGCCACGGCTTTTCTTGGTTTAAAACCCAGCGGTTTTATAAAAATCATTTGGTTATTTGGGTTTTTCAGAAGTTTCATTTTTTGAGATTTTAAATTCTTCTATTAATCGAAGTAGTTTTTTTCTCCATTTTCTTGCTCTCCTGGCGTCAATTCGCGCTGCCTTACCACTTCAAATTTAGGAATATCTGCTTTTATCATCCTTTCTCGTTCTTCATCTGTAAGCCCGTTATAAATATCTTCGTAAGCCTTTTTTCTCCTTTATTAAAAATTGAACCGTTAGAACTCATCTGTTAAAATGGCGGCTTTTTACTTTGACGTTCATACATTTCTCTTGTTTTGCTGAAACTTACATCCCACGCTATACTATCCTGTATTATACTATACTGATCCGGTGACTGTCTGGTATTTTGTCAGAAACTTGTCGACATTTTCAGAAAAACTTTTGTGGAAGAAGAATCTCTTTTTTGTGTCTCTTATTTTATAATAAACTTACTAATAAAAATTAAAATGCATGATGCTTTTAACTACATATAAATTATTTGAAGAAATGCAGGGAGAACTATGACAAAGAATTAGACTATAGAAAGGTCATAAAATATTTTACATACTCTATTTATAGAACATCTTTGCTGATACACAAAATGTACGGTATAATATAGTTAAAGTAACAGAAAAATTTAATAATAATTTTTGATGTTTTGAAAATGGAAATTTAATGAATGAATTGAAAAAAGGAGAAGAGAATAAGATGGATATCAACGATTTGACGAGACGCTTTGAGAGTAAGGAAAAAACAGATGAAGAATGGCTGCAGCTTGAAAAAGATATGATACAATTTTTGCATGAAGACCATCCAGTGGAAGAAAAAAAGAGATTAAGTCCTTTAGGACAATTAGAGGTTGTTGCCATTATTTGTGACGGGATAAAGAGAGAAAGAGGATTAATTAAGTAATTCGAGGTGATTAAAAATGATCGATCCAAAAGATTATCCGCTTCATGTAGAACAGCTTAATGGTGTTGAAGGATTTGAAGAGTATATAAGATTTTGGAAGGAAGCAACACCGTGGATGGATGAAGAATATATTAAGGATATAATAAAAAATAAAGAAGAAGCAGGGGTAAGTATGTCTATGTGGACAAATCCGGCAATACGATAAAATAAGCAACGAACTATTTTCAAAAGAAAAAGTATAATTTAACTATAGCAGAAGCACACAAAAGAGCCAGTGAAGTATATGACTGGCAGATTAAGTTAGATGAAGAGTTAGGAAAAGGGGGCGAGCCGGATGGTTTATTGTAACTATAAGTCACACAACAAAGAGACGGCTACATATGCATATGGTGGAACAGTCGATGATATTACCGGCGAATTAGTTTTTTATTTTCAAAAAGATGCTGTGGAAATAATTAAAGAGCCACTTAATGGGAATGCGCCAATGAGACATATTATGAGCTTATACGGTGCTCATCGAAAACAATTTAAATCTGGATGTTTTAAGAAAAAAATAGCATATGAGGCATAAATTCCACCAGTCAGAAATGGCCGGTGGTATTTTTATACCCATTTTTAAGAAAGGAAAGGTGAACGACATGGAAAGGGCATCAAAAGAGGCACAGGACATATCAGGGATATACAGCTTTATATCCAGATTATGATATGATCATTGCGTGAAAACAATTATTATGAAGAAAAACAGCTGGAGCGTGATATTTTGTTTTTAAAGGAGTTTCAGATTGATGAAAGGGAAAATTCAAGATATAATTATTGTATGTCTGTAATTCAGAGTATCTAAAAAGAAACAACTTTTAATTTATGATTATATTGAGAAGATGATGAGATGAATAGAATTATCCAAGAAATGCTCAGAACACTAAAAGAAAAAAAGGATTTTAAAAAATTTTGCAAAATTGCGATTGCAAATAAAACAATTTTAGATAATGCCGATCGCAGGGAAAAAGAGATGATTGCTGAAGCTTATAACGAATATTTTTATGAAACAATGCCCGTCGAGTATAAAAAGAATCCTCACATTCACTATGAGGTCAGATTGAAAAAAGAATAATTTAATCATAGCAGAGAACGAGTTATTGAGAAATACGACTGTAAGGACAATTATGATGCTGCCAGATTTTTTAAAAAAAGAGAATAGAAAGCAATTAAATGAGTTGGATCAACGCCTTTATGAAGCCGTAAACAGATATAATGAATATTTTAAAGATGATGGATTGATTACAGAAGGATCTTCATTGAGCAGAGAAGAATGGATTGATTATATTGATACGTGTTTGAGAGAGAATATCACAATTTGGGAACTTTTTGGGGAAAACTATGACGAAGAGTTGGACTATTGAAAGTTCATAAAATATTTTACGTACTTTATTTATAGAATATCTTTGAAATCATTACAAGAAAGACGAATGATCCGTATGGAGAATGTGCAAATAAAATTTTCTACGAAAAAAAGTAAAGAAGTACAATTAATGTATTGTGCAGCATAGTATTTCCACCAGTGAAAAATAGCCGCTGGTATTTTCTATCTGACCTTTATTTTAGCGGAATACAAAATTCACATAAATGCAATGAGATTTTTGAGACAGGATACCGTTCAATGATTGGTTTTGTATCATCAACTGCCAAATCGGAAGTTAAGATTTCGATATTTTTCCAAAAATCTGACACATCACTTTCTGTATGCGGAACCTCAAATACAGCGTAACGACCATTGTCAATACTGCGAATCGGCAAATCACAATGTTTTTCCATGCCAGTCATTATCATTCCCACGTCATATCTTTGTTCATTTTCCGGCGTTAATAAGGGATTGTCCAAAGCTATTCCCAGTATCGTTGTATTATCTTGGAGCAAATCAGTATTTTTTAAATATTTCTTTAATTTTTCCATCAGCTGCTTATTCTCTGCATCATATTTGCCGGTTCTGCGCATATATGCAATCTTTATATCTTTAAATTCTTCAACAACCAAGTTATGACCTCCTGTATTTTAATCAGCATCAAGCTTGATAAAGTAATGGTAAGGGCAATTAAAATATTTTTCAAGATATTTTTTATAAACACATAAAATATTTCACATATCCGGTGAAATATTTTACTTTCGAAATTCCATAAGAATCTGTATAATATGAATGGACAGAATGATGACCAGATTTTTCAGAATCAGAAAGGACAGGGAAAGAATGGAATTTAAATTAGATATGCATACACATACGATTGCCAGCGGTCACGCTTATGCGACGGTGCTGGAAATGATCAGAGCGGCAGCGGACCGCGGTCTGGAACTGCTGGGGATTACGGAACATGCGCAGGGGCTTCCGGGAACGTGCGGCAATATGTATTTTCAAAACATGCGGGTCATTCCGCGAAAAATGTATGGAATGGAAATTATGATGGGCGCGGAAATCAATATCCTTGATTACAATGGAACGCTGAGCCTGGAAGAGGAATTTATTGATAAGAATCTGGATATCAGAATTGCAGGAATCCATGATCTGTGTTATGACATAGGAACTGTGAGTCAGAATACGCAGGCCATCGTCAGGGCGATTGAGAATCCCCAGGTGGATATTATAAGCCATCCGGATGATTCCAGGATCCCGATTGATTATGAAACGATTGTGGACGCGGCAAAAGAAAATCATACACTTCTGGAAGTAAATAACAGCTCTCTGGATTGTCTGTCTTCAAGAGTAGGAGCATGGGATAATCTTCAGGTTATGTTAAAGATATGTGAGGATAAGAAAGTTCCGGTGATTGCGGATACAGATTCTCATTTTGCGGACGCTGTCGGAGTGTTTGATCATGTCAGCGTATTATTGAAAGAAATTGATTTCCCGGAAGAACTTGTTGTCAACCGTTCCGTAGATTTTCTGAAAGCGGAAATCAGGAAACACAGGGAAATCCTCACCATTGGAAAACAAGTATATCAGACAGAAGACTGATATCTGCATCAGACAGCAGACATCAAAAGCCGGCGGACTGAAATCCTCCGGCTTTCTCTTTTATGATTCTGTTTTCTTCATGAGATAGCAGATATTGTGCGCAAGAAAAGTATGCTGTGCCTGTTGATCTGAGAGAAATGCTTCTTCCGGCCGGAATTTGGAATAGCAGCTGGATGAGGACGCCGGGATTCTGGATCCTTTATCTACAAAAGTACCCATGGACTTTGGAATGATAATATCTTCTTCCGGCAGATAATAATAGTCTTTCGGGTTTGGATAATAGTGCTTCAGCATACCTTCTTCTGTCAGATTTTCGTGAAATACAGCCCGGTCCGCCTGGATTTCCAGCGAAATGCAGTCTTTTTCCAGCCGCGCAGGCACCGGAAAAGGATGTTCCAGATGAATCTCAGCCTGGAGAGATGCATCCCGGACAGAAGCATGCAGAACAGTAAATTCACCGGATTCCAGAGCTGGATAGCAGAGAAGCTGAAATACTGCCCTGAGTCCCAGCAGATCTTCTCTGTTATGGAGCAGTACCTGTTCCCGCAGCGCGTTGTCCCCGGTTTCCAGCCAGGACTGATAGGTTTTGATCACCTGTTTTCCGGAAAGGGAATCCTTTCGTGAAAATCCAAGATATTTTTCAAAATTTTTCTGGCGGAAGCGTCCAAAAGGAAAAAGATGCCGGCAGCGGCGAAGTTCCCGGTACAGATCCAGATGTTCCATGGGACTTAAGGTATCGGTGAGGCCATATTCCTGAGCTTTCGCCAGAAGAAAAGGAAGATCGAAAGAAGCACCGTTAAAACTTATAAGGGTTTTCCGATTTTTGCAGTAAGTAAGGAATTCAGACAGAATTTCCTTCTGAGAGAGCCCGTCTTCATTGAACCACTGGATGCATTCACCGTCTCCATCACAGCATCCGATCACTGTAATGGCGGAAATATCAGGGCTCAGCCCGGTTGTTTCAATATCAAAAAATAAAGAATCATTTCGTTTTTTTTCCATAAAATATCCTCCGAAATAAGTGATTTTATTATAGCTTTTCCATATTTTTTTTGCAATCCCTAGGAATCAGGGGAACATATGTGTTATAATACCAGACAAATGGCGTATCAAGGAGGAAAACAGTGATTGCATACATAAAAGGAATTTTAGCCAGTGTGGACCCCAAAGGAATTGTTCTGGAGAACCAGGGAATGGGGTACCGGCTGATGATGCCTATGAGGATGGAAAGCTTTCCTAAAATCGGACAGGAAATGAAAGTATATACGCATATGCACGTCAGAGAAGATGATATCAGTCTGTTTGGATTTCGGACGAAAGAAGAACTGGAGATTTTCGAGATGCTGATTGGCGTCAGCGGAATCGGGCCGAAAGTAGGGCTGTCGATTTTGACAACTCTGACCGTTTATCAGCTGAAGATGGCCTTGATAAGCGAAGATGTGAAGACGATTTCTTCTGCTCCCGGGCTCGGACCGAAAGGGGCAAAGAAACTGATTCTGGAATTAAAGGACAAAATGCAGTTTGATGAGCCGGACGGTACTGGTCCGGATCTGGAAATGTCAGCGGTTCAGGACGGAGAGAGCGATTCGGTGCTGATTACCATAGAAGGTCTGGTCAGCCTGGGATATTCCAGGACGGAGGCCGCCATGGCAGTGAAGAAAGTAGAGAATGCGCCGTCCTATGAGCCGGAAGAACTGTTAAAACTGGCATTGAAAAATATTATGATATAGGGGAAGATTATGATAGATCGGATGATATCGACAGAATTAGCAGAGGAAGAAATAATAATAGAGAATCATCTGCGGCCTCAGCGGCTGGAGGATTATATCGGACAGGACAAAGTAAAGCAGAATTTAAAGATTTTTATTGAGGCGGCAAAGAGCCGGGGAGAATCTCTGGATCATGTGCTGTTTTACGGGCCTCCGGGACTGGGAAAGACAACACTTGCGGGAATCGTAGCCAATGAGATGGGAGTCCATCTGAAGGTGACCAGCGGCCCGGCCATTGAGAAACCGGGGGAGATTGCGGCGCTTTTGAATAATCTGCAGGAAGGAGATGTCCTGTTTATTGATGAGATTCACCGTCTGAACCGGCAGGTGGAGGAAGTGCTTTACCCGGCGATGGAAGATTTTGCCATTGATATTCTGGTTGGAAAGGGACAGGCGGCCAGGTCGATCCGCCTGGAGCTTCCGAGATTTACCCTGGTGGGCGCTACGACCCGGGCGGGAATGCTGACAGCGCCGCTGCGGGATCGTTTTGGAGTGGTGAACCGTCTGGATTTTTATACGAAAGAAGAGTTGGCGACAATTGTCAGGAATTCAGCGCATGTGCTGGAGATTGAAATTGATGAGCAGGGAGCTGTGGAGATTGCGAGAAGATCCAGGGGAACGCCGAGACTTGCCAACCGTCTGCTGAAAAGAGTGAGGGATTTCGCTCAGGTAAAATACGACGGCAGGATTACACAGGAAGTGGCGGAAGATGCTCTGGATCATCTGGAAGTGGACGGTATGGGACTGGATCAGACTGACCGCACGATTCTGAGGATTATGATGGAAACATTTGAAGGAAAACCGGTTGGACTGGATACGCTTGCGGCGGCTGTCGGGGAAGATTCAGGCACGATCGAAGATGTATATGAGCCGTATCTGATCCAGAATGGACTGATCCAGAGGACTCCGCGGGGCAGAATGGTGACAAAAACGGCGTATGAACATTTTGGAATACCGGCTCCGGAAGGGAACTGAATGATGAAAAAGAGAGAGATAGAAGTCCTGGCTCCGGCCGGATCCATGGAATGTCTGCGGGCAGCTGTTTTAAATGGGGCGGACGCAGTTTATTTAGGCGGTGAAATGTTCGGCGCCAGGGCTTATGCAGGAAATTTTAATCAGGAAGAGCTGTGCGAGGCGATTGATTATGCCCATATGTTCGGGAAGAAAATATTTCTTACGATCAATACACTGATGAAGGAGAAAGAAAAGGATCAGCTGATCGATTTTCTGATTCCGTATTATGAACAGGGGCTGGATGCGGCGATCATTCAGGACCCCGGAGTGATCCGCATGGTGAGAGAATATTTTCCGGATCTTGAAATTCATGCCAGCACGCAGATGACAGTCACGGGAGTCTATGGAGCCCGGATGGTAAAGAAAATGGGAGCGAAACGGGTTGTTCCCGCAAGAGAGCTTTCTCTGGAAGAAATTAAGGAAATCAAGGATGATACGGGGCTCGATATGGAGTGTTTTGTCCATGGTGCTTTGTGTTACTGTTATTCCGGTCAGTGCTTTATGAGCAGCATGCTGGGCGGCAGAAGCGGCAACCGGGGAAGATGCGCGGGCACCTGCAGACTGCCGTTTTATAAGAAAGGTTCCGGGAAAAAGCAGAAATACCTGCTGAGCCTGAAGGATTTATGCACCATTGAGCAGCTGCCGGAAATTCTGGACCATGGTGTGGATTCTCTGAAAATAGAAGGACGGATGAAGGGAGCCAGATATGTGGGAGAAGTCACGAGGCTCTACCGTAAATATGTGGATTTATATTTATCCGGAGAACCTTACCGGGTGGAGCCGGAGGATAAGAAGATTCTTCTGGAATTATTTAACCGCGGAGGCTTTACAGACGGCTATTACAGGAGATATCACGGCAGTCAGATGATGAGTATGGAGCGTCCGGACCATCAGGGAATTCTGGCAGGGAAAATTCAGTCCATCCGGAAAGGGACCCTTTCTTTTGACGCGGAAGAAGCGATTCACAAAGGGGATGTTCTGCAGATACGGATCGGAGAGAATGAGACGGTGGAACTGACCAGTCCATCAGACTGGAAGAAGGGAAGCCGTGTCACATTAAATGGGCAGAAGATGAAACGGCTTTCTCCCGGAATGAAGATTATGCGGACGAAGAATGAACAACTGATCCGGCGGCTTGATCAGAAGGCCCAGGAGAAAAAGAAAGAAAAAATTAAGGGAAAAGTCACACTTTATATTGGCAAATGTGCTAAACTCTGGATAGAGGACAATGGAATTTCTGTCTGCGCGGAAGGCCCTGTGATTCAGAAAGCGCAGAAACATGGCGCAAAAGCAGAAGAAATCAGGAAACAGATGCAGAAAACAGGAGAGACGCATTACGAGTTTGAGAAACTGGAGATCGATCTGGATGACCAGGCGTTTGTTCCGGGATCTGTGTTAAAGAAACTGCGGAGAGAAGCATTTTCACGGATGGATGAAGCTAAAACAGGAAGATTCCGCCGCCGGTTTGATCCGAAAGACAGGCAGGAAGAGTCAGATGAGATTCATAAACGGCCGGGAGAACCGGAACTGGCCGTATCTCTTGAGGAACCGGGACTTCTCGAAACGGTCCTGAGGGATCCTCAGGTGAAAAGAATTTATCTCCCGTGGATGAAGCTAAAACAGGAAGAAAATCCGGAGAGGATTCTGGAAGAAATCACAGCATCCGGAAGAAAATGTTATCTTATGCTTCCGCAGATTGCCAGAAAGAAGCAGATGGAAGAACTGGAGAGGATGAAGGGGCTGGTGTTCTGTGATCAGATCAGCGGTCTGATCATCCGGAATCTGGAAGAATACGGCTGGATCGTGGAATCCGGATATGGCAGGGAGATCATTCTCGATTATATGATGTATGGGTATAATCGGGCGGCTCTGGCGGAATACCGGAAGTATCTGAAACAGCCGGTGCGGATGACGTATCCGGAAGAATGCAGCTTGAAAGAGATGGAAGATCTGAAACTTTCAGATGCGGATCTGCTGATTTACGGTCATCTTCCTCTGATGGTATCCGTTCAGTGTGTGAAAGATAATACACAGGGATGTGACGGCAGAGAACAGTGGATGATGATTCATGACCGTTATCAGAAGAAATTTTTTGTCCGCTGCTGCTGCAGCGACTGTGTCAATGAAATATATAACGGGCAGCCGGTCTGGCTTGGAGGTGAAGCTGAGGCCATACGGGAATGCCTTCATCCGGAGGTGTGCCGGGTGCATTTTACAAAAGAGACGCCGAAAGAGGCGGAGATGATTTTAAAAGAAGCAAGAGAGATGTGGGATGGAAAAGACCACGCTCCGATCAAAGATTTTACGAAAGGACATTTTAGGCGGGGAGCCTTGTAGGTGGCGATATGATACAGATTATTACGGTCATTGCAAAATATCTGATACTGATCATGTGCCTGATTTATACATTTTCCTGTTATACGATGTTCCGTCCGAAGAACAAGGAACGGCAGGGAGATTTGCTGGATAATCAGGTGATTTACATGTTCATTTTCCTGTTTTTGTGCAATGCGGTTTTGTTTTTAAAGACATTTGATTTGAAAATATTGATTTTCTTTGCGGCGCAGATTGTATTTTCTGAGATATTGATGATTCTGTTCCCGAGAATCTATAAGCGGTGTTCCAGGCTGCTGATTAACAATACCTGTTTTTTGCTGGGCATTGGATTTGTGATTCTGACCAGGCTGTCGTTTGATCTGGCCATTCGGCAGTTCGCAATCGCGGCGGCCAGCGTTTTGATCACCAGTGTGATTCCGCTGATGATGCACAAGATCATCATCTGGGACAAACTGGGATGGGTTTATGCGGTGGCAGGTTTTCTCCTGCTCTCTTCCGTATTTGTTATCGGTGTGCAGAAGAACGGATCCTACAACTGGGTCAGCATCGGAGGCTTTCAGTTTCAGCCTTCGGAGTTTGTAAAGATTATTTTCGTATTCTTTACGGCAGCCATGCTGAGCAAGGCAAAAGAATTTAAGGATCTGGTGAAAATTACGATCATAGCGGCTCTTTACGTGATTGTCCTGGTTGTTGAGCGGGACCTGGGAGGAGCATTGTTGTACTTTATGATATATCTGATGATGCTGTATGTGGCTACCGCGAAGGCTATTTATCTGTTCGGAGGTCTGGGAGCGGGATCGCTGGCGGCAGTTATCGCGTATCATCTGTTTTCTCATGTGCGGGTCAGAGTCGAGGTATGGAGAGATCCGTTTTCCATGATTGAGGGAAGAGGGCTTCAGGTATGCCAGTCTCTGTTTGCCATCGGTACAGGAGGATGGTTCGGCATGGGACTCGGAAACGGACGGCCAAATGATATTCCTGTCCGGGAATCTGATTTCATATTCTCTGTCATCAGTGAAGAGTTTGGCGTTATATTCGGTATATGTCTGATATTTGTGCTGATCAGCTGTTTTATTTTATTTATGGATATTGCGACCAGGAGCAAAAAGCTGTTTAATAAACTTTTATGTCTTGGATTTGGTGTGTGCTTCCTGTTCCAGGTATTCTTAAGTATCGGAGGAGTAACGAAGTTTATTCCTTCTACAGGTGTTACCATTCCTCTGGTCAGCTACGGAGGAACATCGGTAGTCAGCACGTTGATTATTATAAACATTATTCAGGGATTGCATATGTTAGCAGATAGTGAGGAAGAAGAATATGAGCGTATTAAGGCGGAAGAAGAAGCAGGAAAACGAAAATACGGAGAAAAAGAGCATTCTTCAAAGAATTCTTCAGGGAATTCAGCAGTCAATTAAAGAAGGTCCTAAAAAGAAGAGAAAGGCAAACCGGCAGATTCTCCAAATCACTTATATTTTTGTGGGATTATTTCTGGTTCTGATCGGATACATCATTTATTTTGTCGCAGTGGACAGCAGAGATGTGATCACAGATTCTCATAACCGCAGGATTCAGGAGATGGCGAAGAATGTGGTCCGGGGAAAGATCATCAGCAGCGACGGCAATATTCTTGCCCAGACGATCACGGAAAATGGAGAAGAAATCAGAGATTATCCTTATAACAGAATGTTTGCTCACGTTGTGGGATACAATGACAAAGGAAAATCCGGACTGGAGTCAAAATGCAATTTTGATCTTCTGACATCCAATGCAAATCTCCTTTCTCAGATTACCAGCAGCTTAAGAGGAGAAAAGAGCCAGGGTGACAATGTTTATACGACTTTGGATACCAGGGTTCAGGAAGCGGCATATAATGCGCTTCAGGGAGAAAAAGGAGCGGTAGTGGCAATGGATCCGGAGACGGGAGCGATCTATGCAATGGTTTCCAAACCGGATTTCCGTCCGGGACTGGTTTCAGAAAACTGGGAAGAACTGAATACGGATGAAGATTCCCTTCTGTTAAACCGTGCAACCCAGGGATTATATCCACCGGGTTCCACGTTCAAAGTTGTAACGGCGCTGGAATATATGAGAGAACATCCGGATGATTATCAGGATTTCACATATAACTGTACCGGACATACCAAGATCGGCACGCTGGATATTCAGTGTTACGGCGGGGCTGTCCATGGAACTGTTGACCTGGAAGGCGCTATTGAGAATTCATGCAATACGGCGTTTGTTCATCTGGCGGAAGAGCTGGATAAGGATAAACTGGCGTCTCTGGCTGATGACCTGATGTTTAATTCCAGAATATCTCTGGGCATCCAGTCAACATCCAGCCGTTTTACATTTAATGGAGATTCTGGAACCAATGAACTGGCACAGACTGCCATCGGACAGGGAAAAACGCTGGTAACACCGCTGCAGAATGCGATGGTTATGTGCGCGATCGCCAACGACGGCGTGATGATGCAGCCATATCTGGTGGATCAGGTGCGCAACGTTGACGGAGGTGTCATTCGCGAGACAGAAACCCAGGAACTGGCACAGCCGCTGGAGAAAGAAGAATGTGATACTTTAAAGACAATGCTTCGAAAAGTTGTAACCAGCGGAACTGGTACGAAAGCTTATTCTTCCGACTATACGGTATATGGAAAAACAGGATCCGCAGAGTACAATGATGAAAAGGATTCCCACGCATGGTTTATCGGATGCGCGGAGAAAGACGGCAAAAAGATTGTAGTCAGTGTCCTGGTGGAAGACGGCGGTTCCGGCGGAAGCACAGCGGCGCCAATTGCGGACAAAGTATTTGAAACATTTTTTAATTCATAAGTATAAATTATGGAAAAGAGTCATTATCGGTTGAAATCGTGATTTAATCAAGGTATAATATTTTCAAGGAAAGACACACAACATGCGGAGCAGCAGAAAAAATCCGCAGACAGGAGGTTGTTATGACGGAGGCAACGAGCTGTGGGGGTGTCGTAATATTTAGAGGGAAGATTTTGCTGCTGTACAAAAGTTATAAAAACAGGTATGACGGCTGGGTACTTCCAAAAGGTACTGTTGAGAAAGGAGAAAATCACGAAGAAACGGCTCTTCGGGAAGTGAAAGAGGAGACAGACGCAGATGCGAGAATCGTAAAATATGTCGGGAAAAGTGAATATTCTTTTTATTCATTTCATGAACAGATTGTAAAGAGTGTCCACTGGTACTTGATGGAGTCTGATAATTATCACTCCCGACCGCAGAAAGAAGAATTTTTTGTGGACTCAGGGTACTACAAATTTCACGAGGCTTACCACTTATTAAAATTCCCGAACGAAAAAGAGATTTTAAAAGAGGCATACGAAGAATATAAACGAATGAAATCTTCGAATTGCTGGGGGAAGAGGCCAAGATATTAAAGGAGGATCAAGAAATTGATTCTTCTTTTTTTATGCGTTGCGCCGGAGGACTGCCGCCGTGTCTGTACGAGCGGGCATCTCATGAGCGAAGTATCACGATGGATAGGAGCAGGAAAACTTCCTCTATCCGATTCCTCTTGTG
This sequence comes from Candidatus Anaerostipes avistercoris, assembly GCA_019119895.1. Classification (GTDB taxonomy): domain Bacteria; phylum Bacillota; class Clostridia; order Lachnospirales; family Lachnospiraceae; genus Anaerostipes; species Anaerostipes avistercoris. The sequence continues at coordinate 69,278 of DWWD01000005.1, forward strand.
AACAGGGGAAAAGTGTGATACAATCCATATATAAAATTAAATTTCGCATAATATCATACTACAAAATTAAATTTCTTTAATATATATTCCTTTTTATGTATAAAATAGAAAATTTCATATTAAACTGTAACATAAAATATTTGAGGTGTGCCAATGAAGCGATTGGTTGCTAGTATTATTATTTTGTGTTTTGGGGCAGTCCATATGGTAACGGCAAATCAGACGGAAACGGTTGCAACATCTGCGGTTCCGAATCTGAACCTTACGGCAGAATCCGCAGTAGTCATGGAAGCCGGCACCGGAACGCTGATTTATGAAAAAGAAAAAGATAAAGAACTTCCGCCGGCCAGTGTCACAAAAGTGATGTCTCTGCTGTTGATTTTTCAGGAAATAGACAGCGGAAAGCTGAAGCTGGATGATAAAATAACAGTCAGTGAACATGCGGCGTCCATGGGCGGATCCCAGGTTTATCTGGAACCGCAGGAAGTGCAGGATGCAGAAACTCTGATTAAATGTGTGGTGATAGCAAGTGCTAATGATGCGGTTGTCGCTCTGGCAGAACATATTTCAGGCAGTGAGGATGCATTTGTAAAGCGTATGAATGAGGAGGCCGAAAAACTTGGAATGAAGCATACAACCTTTAAAAATGCCTGCGGGCTGGATGAAAACGGGCATGTGACATCGGCTTATGATATTGCGCTGATGTCGAGAGAGCTGACGGTTGAGCATCCGGATATTTTCAAATATACAAAAATCTGGATGGATTCTTTTACACATACGACAAAAAAAGGGACAAAAGAATTTCAGCTGAGCAATACGAACAAAATGATAAAGCAGTACAGTGGATGCACCGGATTAAAGACAGGAAGCACCAGCACAGCAAAATTCTGTCTCAGCGCAACGGCAACAAGGAATGATGTGGAGTTGATTGCGGTGGTAATGGCAAGTGATGATTCGAAATCAAGAATGAAGGACGCAGGCGCACTGCTGGATTATGGATTCGCTAATTGTCAGGTAGTCGAAGACGTGACGACGGCGAAAGAAATCGGACAGATCAGGGTCCAGAGAGGAAAAAAGGATACCGTTTCTTATCCATCTGAAATCACAACGAAAATTACGAGAATCAAACAGGGAAATGAAGAACTGAAAAAAGAAATAAAGATTCATTCGCTGACGGCTCCTGTGAAGAAAGGACAGACAATCGGAGAGATTGTATACAAAGACGGCAGCGGGACTGCAGCAAAAACAAAGATAAAGGCTGGCGAAAATGTAGAAAAGATGGATTACTTAGCCAGCCTTCGGGAAATAGCAGAAAATTATTTTTAGAGACAATACATGAAATTTCTTGTCGACGGAAAATGACAATATTAAATTTTCTTTCAGCGCTCATTATAATGAAGCCATGAAGCAAAGATACTCAGTTTAAAAAGGAGGATTATAATGAGCGAATCTTGGTTAAATCTTGAAGGGAAAACCGTTATTGTAACCGGAGGCGCATCCGGAATTGGAAAAGCGGTTGCCCAGGAATTTCTGGAGGTTGGAGCGAACGTGGTAATATCTGACATGGCTCCTGAAGCTCCGGAAATGAAGGCGGATGAAGGAAAATTCCTCTATGTCAAGACAGATGTAACGAAGCCTGCAGATGTCGAAGCAATGGTGGAAAAAGTAAAGGAAACCTATGGAACCGTTGATGTCCTGGTAAACAATGCAGGTATTAACATTCCAAGGCTTCTGGTGGATCCAAAAGATCCGAAAGGCCAGTATGAACTGGATGAAGCCGTATGGGATAAGGTGTGCAACGTGAACCTGAAAGGAGTTTTCTTCTGTGCGCAGGCAGTCGGAAGAGTGCTGGTGGAAAAGGGAAGCGGAGTTATTATCAACATGTCGTCAGAAAGCGGACTGGAAGGTTCTGAGGGACAGAGCGTATATGCAGCAACAAAAAATGCGGTCAATTCCTTGACAAGATCCTGGGCGAAAGAACTTGGAAAACAAGGTGTGCGTGTTGTCGGAGTTGCACCTGGAATTATGGAAGCAACAGGTCTTCGTACCATTGCTTATGAATCCGCATTAGCTTATACGAGAGGAATTACGGTAGATGATTTAAGAGCAGGATACGCAAAAACATCTACAACGCCTCTTGGAAGATCAGGAAAGCTGACAGAAGTAGCAGACATGTGCGTATATCTTGCCAGTGACCGTGCGTCTTATGTACATGGTGTTACGATCAATGTAGCCGGAGGAAAAACAAGAGGATAAATAAGCAAAAGCGGATGGAAAGGATAGAGATGGAGCTTTTTAATAACGAGAACAGAATATCATCCATTTTAAAAAATATTGAGATGCAGTCTGTTTGCAGTGTTGAAAAACTTGCCGGAAAGCTGAATGTATCCGCTAAGACGATTCGTAATGATATTAAGGAGCTTAATTATCTGCTGGGCGGATATGCCATGATCAGTATGAATAAAGGGGATTGTAAACTGATTGTATTCGATCAGAAAGGATTTCAGGAAATACGAAATAAGATTTTCCAGCAGGATGATTTCTTCAATTCACCGCAGACACGAATGACATATTTGTTCTGGCAGCTGATCAATGCGGAAGAGCCTTATCTTACAGATGATTTGTCGGAAGAAATGAAAGTAGGAAGGACAACGGCGATCAGCGATCTGAATAAGCTTCGCAAAATTATCGGTAAATATCAGCTGAAAATTAAAGGAAAAGCCAATACGGGACTTAAGCTGGTTGGAGACGAATTACACATCCGTTTATTTATTCTTGAAAATATTTACGAACAGCTATATTTGAATTTTCCATTGGGAGCAGAAGTAAGAGAAAAACTATCGGATTTTCAGAAAAAATTATCTTTGGATGCTTTGGGGTTCGGTTTTTTCTACCGCTTCTTTGTTGTCATGATCCAGAGAATTGAAAGTGGACATGTAATCCAGGAGCTGGATGAAAAATATATGGATCTTTATCAGAATCAGGCTTACAGCATTGTGGACGAGTTTCTCGATGAGATTGAGAACGTGAAGGCATATGAGATACCAAAAGAAGAGAGAATCTTTCTTTGCATTTCCGTTGCCGGAATGAGAACTCCGGCGAATACCAGGGAAATTGAACAGAAAATCAGCGTTTCAGAGGATGTGGCTGATATGATCATTGAAATGCTGGACCGGATTCATACAGAACTGGATGTGACTGTCATTGCAAATGAATTATTTGATGATTTTGTATATCATATTTTCTTTATGATCAATCGATTAAAATATGGTCTTCATATCCATAATCCTATGATCGATGACTTCAAAAATCAGTACAGCGTGGCGTACAAGATGGCAGAGATCGGAAAAGAAGTTATAGAAAAACGAGAAGGGATTACGATAACGGAAGATGAGATGGCATTTTTAGCGGCTTATTTTGGCGTGTTTTTAATTGAACAGGAGCCGGAAGAAAAAAGATGCAGGATCGCGATCGTCTGTGGTTCCGGAAAAATCATCGGGAGACTGATTGAAAATCAGCTGAAAAGGATTTTTGACGTGGAGCCGGAGTTTGAATTTTTCTACAATGGGAATTTTGCGGAACATAAAAAAAATACATTCGATTACATTGTTACGACGACAGAGCTGAACCTGGAGACAGAAACACCGGTTATTTTTATGGATGAGGTTTTTGACAAAGAATATATTCAGAAGAAATTCCATAATATCAAATATCTGGCTGACGCAGGACATGATATCAGAAGAGGAATTGATTCTCTGTTTATGAATCTGCTTGATGAGAATCGTTTTTTTATCCTGAATCAGGAAAAATCTTATGATGAAAATGTTCGAATCATGGCGGAGACTCTGATGAGTCAGGGAGAATTAGATACGGAATTTGCGGACAGAGTGGAAAAAAGAGAAAAATACTCCACGATGATATTAAATCAGAATATAGCGTTTCCTCATACGAGAAATATGCTTCCGAAACTCAGTCTTGCGCTGGGAGTCTATCCGAAACCGCCGAAGGAGAAAGGATATGAGGAAGTGAAGCTGGTGATTCTTCTGGGGATTCCGGAATCAATGGAGGACGATACAGTTCTGGTCAGATTGTATGATGAAATCCTTATGATAGGAAAGGACGTAAAAGTAATCGATAAAATACGGTCTATGAAAAGCTATAAAGAATTGCTGCTGTATATAACAGAAGAAAACAATATTTTTAAATAATGAAAAAAGGAGGAAGAAAATGTCCTATTTTATGATCGTTGCAGTTGGTTTTTTAGCAGCACTGACACTGCAGTTTTTATTTCAGATGGTGCAGATGAAAAGTTTCAATAAATACTATACCAGGCTTCGAAAGATGGGAAGAGTCGCCATCGGAAAAGCAAAAGGCGGATTCCATGCCGGCGCAATCGTCATGTTTGCAATCGATCAGAATGGCATTATTTTGGACGGATGCTTTATGAGAGGATTTACGATGTTTGCGAGATTCAAAGACTGGGATTTCTTTAATGGAATCAATGTCGGTACGATTACAAAAGAAGACTGCGCAACCATCGGAGTTTCCCTGAGAAGAGCGGCGCTGAATGCTTCCTCCAACTATAACACGATTATGAGTGGAGGCGAAGTCTTGGAGAAACCGGGACTTCTCACCAGAATCGGTGATAAGATTTACGGTGTCAACAAGAAAAAAGCCTGAATGAAAGGAGAAATTTATGAACGTAATTGTAAATGCCGCATCAGGATTTATGGGATTATTTGATGTAGGAGCTGAAAACCTTATCGGCTGGGTATCAAGCATTGTGCCGAAAGTACTGTTGTTGCTCATCTTAATGAACACGATCATTGCCCTGATCGGACAGGAGAAAATCAATAAATTTGCGAAAGTCTGCTCTGGAAATGTAATCCTGGCATATGGAGTTCTTCCGTTCCTGTCAGCTTTCATGTTAGGAAACCCGATGGCGCTGTCTATGGGTAAATTCCTTCCAGAGAGAATGAAACCAAGTTATTATGCATCTGCTGCATATCACTGCCACACGAACAGCGGTATCTTCCCGCACATCAATGCAGGAGAGCTGTTTATTTATACAGGTATCGCATCTGGAATCCAGACTCTGGGATTAAACGAGATGGATCTTGCAATTCGTTACCTTCTGGTAGGTCTTGTAATGAACTTCTTCGCAGGATGGGTGACAGACTTTACAACGAAGATCGTTATGAAACAGCAGGGAATTGAACTCAGCAATGAATTGAAATAGAAGGATGGAATATAGGAGGAAAAACTATGTCAGAATATAGAGCAATTACAATCAGACAGGGCAGCGGCGGATTCGGCGGACCATTAACTGTGAAGCCACAGGAAGGCAAAGATGTGTTATTATATATTACAGGAGGCGGAGCTGAACCTGATATCCTGCAGAAGATCGTAGATCTGACAGGATGCCGTCCGGTCAATGGATTTAAGACGACAGTGCCGGAAGAGGAAATTTTCCTGGTTATCATTGACTGCGGAGGAACACTGCGCTGTGGAATTTATCCTCAGAAGAGAATTCCGACTATTAACATTAATCCGGTTGGAAAATCCGGACCGATGGCAAAATATATCACAGAAGACATCTATGTATCAGGTGTAACAAATAATGAAATTGAGCTGGCAGACGGATCTGAAGCTCCGATTCAGAATGAGGCAAAACCGGCAGAAGAAAAAGAGGAAAAAGAATTCAAATACAGTGCGGATAAGAAAGTATCTGAGACAATGGGAGAGACTTCAAAATCCAGTTTCATTCAGAAAATCGGAATGGGAGCAGGTAAAGTCGTTGCGACATTCAATGCTGCGGCAAAAGAATCTACCAATACAATCCTCCATACAATCATCCCGTTCATGGGCTTTGTATCTCTGCTGATCGGTATCATTCAGGGATCTGGTTTTGGAGACTGGTTCGCAAGACTTCTGCAGCCATTATGTGGAAATATCATTGGTCTTTGTATCCTGGGATTCATTTGCTCCATCCCGTTCTTAAGCTGTCTGCTTGGACCTGGAGCGGTTATCGCGCAGATCATTGGTACTCTGATCGGTGTGGAAATCGGAAAAGGAAACATCGAACCGTATCTTGCGCTCCCTGCATTATTTGCAATTAATACACAGTGTGCATGTGACTTCATTCCGGTTGGACTGGGACTTGCAGAGGCAGAACCGGAAACGGTAGAAGTTGGTGTTCCGTCTGTTTTATATTCAAGATTTATCATTGGTGTACCAAGAGTTCTGGTTGCATTTGTAGCAAGCATCGGACTGTACAGATAACAGGTAGAAACCCCAAAATTAAATGTTTTACAGAAAGGAAAATAGTATGATGTATCAGGTAACGATTAAAGGAAAAGGCGATATGGTGGAAGCATTCAAAGAGGAAGGAATTTTTGTTACTTTTGGCGACAATGCTCCGGATACTCTGAAAGATTTCTGTTATGCCATTGATGTGAATCCGGTAAATGGTGTAGTAAAACCGGGATGCAAGCTGGTCGTAGACGGAAAAGAATACGAGATTGTAAAAGTCGGCGATGTTGCCAACGAAAATCTTGCGAATCTGGGACATGTTACATACAGCTTCAATGGTCCGGATGCAGAATGCCTGCCGGGAACCATCTGTGTGGAAAAAGCAGAACTTCCGGCTCTGGATATCGGAAGCACAATTGCAATCGTAGAGTAAGCTGTTTTCCTTGATTCAAAAACGTAAATTGCAGAGGCGGTGAGACAAAATATGGTGCTCACCGCCTTTGTTTTTTCTATTTTACAGGATTCTTTCTTAATTCATATTGACTGTCTATCTTGTTTTTTCTATCTATATTTAGTAAAATAAAAAAAAGTATCATAAATGAACAGAGGACAGGCTTTCCTCTTGCGTACGGGAGAAGGAGGAATTTATGATTCCTTTATGGATATTGGCGGCGGTGCTGACAGTGATCCTGCTGTTTGCGGCAGTGATCGTGCTGGCAAGCAGCAGAGAGAATAACAAACTGGTAATTGAAAAATATGAGATACAGTCTTCAAAGATTCCGGAAGCATTTGATGGATTCCGGATCGTGTTTCTTACGGATCTTCACTGTCATGAGTTTGGTGAAGATAATGAGAAGCTGATTGAGATGGTGAAGGAGTGCAGACCTCAGATGATTCTGGCTGGTGGAGATATGCTGATCAGCCGGGAAGAAAAATCCACTGAAGTGCCCCTGAAACTGATGAAACAGCTGGCAGAGAAGTATCCGGTATATTATGCGGATGGGAACCATGAGCTGCGCCTTATGCGCAATGAGGAAATCTTTGGTGTGAAGTACAAGGAATATATTCACGAGCTGAAGGAATACGGCGTATGGCACATGTCCAATGAGACGGTGATCCTGGAGCAGGAGGGGCAATTCATCCATCTGACGGCAATGGATCTGGAGCCTGAGTTTTATCATAAGTTTCGGATTCCGGAGATGAAGCAGGAAGATATGGAGCTTGCGGTCGGCAAAGCAGTCCGCGGCAGATTTCAGATCCTTCTTGCCCATAATCCGAATTATTTTAGAACGTATGCCCGGTGGGGTGCGGATTTGGTCCTGGCAGGACATTTCCATGGAGGAATGGTAAGGATTCCGAAGGCGGACCGGGGAGTGATCTCTCCTCAGTTTCAGCTGTTTCCGAAATATGACGCGGGAGAATTCCATGCTCCGGATGGAGGCAGTACGATGATCGTGAGCCGCGGGCTTGGGAATCATTCCATTAAGATCCGACTGTTCAATAAACCGGAGATTTCCTGTATTACATTAAGAAGGCGGAGAGAATAAGAATGGCATTGGATATAAAACTGAATGTGTTTGAGGGCCCCCTGGATCTGCTCCTTCATCTGATCGAGAAGAACAAAGTAGATATCTATGACATTCCAATCGCGGAGATAACAGAGCAGTATATGGAGTATCTTAAAGCGATGAAAGAAGCAAAACTGGACAGTATGAGTGATTTTCTCGTCATGGCTGCGACGCTTCTCAAAATCAAAGTAAAGATGCTGCTGCCGGCTCCGGAGGAAGATGAAGAAGAGGGAGATCCAAGAGAAGAACTGGTCCGCAGGCTGATCGAGTACAAGATTTATAAATATGCCTCGGCCCAGCTCAGATCATACGGACAGGAAGCAGAAAAGAGCTTTTACAAAGAACCACAGATTCCGGAGGAAGTGCTGGCATACAGGGAGAAGATTGATCCGGCTCAGGTGCTGGAAGGCGTTTCTCTTGAAAGGCTCTGTGAAGTATTTCAGTTTGTTATGCGCAGACGTGAGAATAAGAAGGATCCGATCCGGAGTGATTTTGGTGAAATCCACGAAGAAGAGATAAAATTAGAAGATAAGATAGAAGAGATTGATCGATATATCCGAAGCAGCAAAACCGCAAGTTTCTTTCAGATTATGGAAATCCAGAGGACGAAAGAAGCTGCGATTGTTGCTTTTTTATCCATATTAGAACTGATGAAACAGGGAAGAATCAAGGCAGCCCAGGAGACACCGGGAGGCGATATTATAATAGAAGCATTGGAGCAGGAAAATGAAAGAAAAACAGGCAATGATTGAGGGAATCCTCTTTTCTATGGGGACGAGTGTCTCCAGAAAACAGATGAAAGCGGCGCTGGAAGTCGATGATGAGCTGCTGGATTATCTGATTGATCAGCTGAAGAGGGAGTACGAGCGGTCTGACAGAGGAATCCGGCTGCTGGAGCTGAATGATGCCTATCAGCTCTGTACCAAACCGGAATATTATGAGGCGCTGATCCGGATTGTAAATCATCCAAAGAAACCGAAGCTTACGGATGTCATGCTGGAGACATTGTCCATCATCGCTTACAAACAGCCGGTTACCAAACAGGAAATTGAAGCGATCCGCGGTGTAAAATGTGATCATCCGGTGAATAAGCTTTTAGAATATAATTTAATCTGTGAAGCCGGACGTCTGGACGCAGTAGGCCGTCCGATTTTATTTAAGACGACAGAAGAATTTCTGAGGTATTTCGGAGTATCGTCGGTGAAAGAGCTTCCGGTGATACAGGAAGATATGATCAACGGCTTTAAGGAGGAGGCTCAGGAAGAAGTAAAATACGCTTTGGAAGAAGAGGAAGCAGAAAAGATGGAGGAAAAATAATATGGGTAAGATGACAGGAAATGAATTTTTGGTGAAAGCACTGCAGGAAGAAGGGGTAGAGAAGATTTTCGGATATCCCGGCGCAGCCATCATAGACCTTTTTGATGAGCTGTACAAACAGGATCAGGTGGAGCTGGTTCTGCCCCGCCATGAGCAGGGACTGATCCATGCGGCAGACGGGTATGCCAGATCCACAGGAAAAGTCGGAGTCTGCCTGGCTACCAGCGGACCGGGAGCGACGAACCTGGTAACCGGTATTGCCACAGCCAATTATGACAGTGTTCCCCTTGTTTGTTTCACCGGACAGGTAGCAACGAACCTGATCGGAAATGATACCTTTCAGGAAGTGGATATCGTGGGCGTGACCAGGAATATTGCAAAATTTGTAATCGTAGTCCGCAGGAGAGAAGACTTAAACCGCCTGATCAAAGAAGCATTTTATATCGCAAGTACTGGAAAACCGGGACCGGTGCTTCTGGATCTCCCGAAGGATGTTATGGCAGAACTTGGAAGTGATGAATATCCGGATACGGTCAATATCCGTGGATATAAACCGAATACGAAGGCGCATCACGGACAGATTCTCCGTGCCATGGAAACAATCTACAGGGCGAAACGCCCGTTATTCCTGATCGGAGGAGGAGCGAAAATATCCGGCGCCGGTGAAGAAATGAGAAAACTGATGGAAATGCTCCGAATCCCATTGGTTACTACGATTATGGGACGGGGAATTGTTCCGACGGATCATCCGCTTTATTATGGAAATATCGGAATGCACGGAAATTATGCAGCCAACGAGGCGGTCAATACTTGTGATCTTCTGATTTCCATCGGAACAAGGTTTAATGACAGGATCACAGGAAAGCTTGGAACTTTTGCTTCCAGAGCAAAAATCATACATATTGATATTGACACGGCGGCTATCTCCAAAAATGTAACAGTAGATATTCCGATTGTTGGCGATGCCAAAGACGCCACCCAGTTAATGTTGGAAATTGCGGAGCACGAGCAGGCGTGCAAGACAGAGCGGTGGCTTGAGACCATGGAGACATGGAGAAAGAAATATCCGATCCATATGCGGGAAAAAGAAAAGCTGGTTCCGGAGCAGATTATCAAAGCAGTCAATGAGTTCTTTGATGAGCCGATTGTTACAACGGACGTAGGACAGAATCAGATGTGGACGACTCAGTTTCTGGAACTTTACGGAAAGAGACAGCTTCTGACATCCGGAGGACTGGGAACCATGGGATACGGTCTCCCTTCCGCTATTGGCGCGGCGATTGGCAATCCGGGAAGAGAAGTGGTGACCATCTGCGGGGACGGCGGATTCCAGATGAATTCCCAGGAACTCGCCACAGCAGTGGTACAGGAACTTCCGATTACAATCTGTGTTTTGAATAACGGGTATCTTGGAATGGTACGTCAGTGGCAGGATCTGTTTTATGGAAAGGCATATGCAGGCACATGTTTAAGGAGACGCAAGAGCTGCGAGCATTTTTGCGGCAATGATTTTTCAAAATGTCCTCCGTATACACCGGATTTCGTGAAACTGGCGGAAAGCTATGGAGCCCAGGGAATCCGTGTATTTAAGAAAGAGGAAATTATACCGGCCTTTGAAAAAGCAAGGGAAAAGAAAGATGGACCGACACTGATCGAATTTATCATAGAAAATGAAGAACTTGTTATGCCTATGGTGAAGCCGAACGGATCCATTACTGATTTGATTTTAGAGCGCGAGGAGGAAGAGAAATGAAAAGAAGATGGTTATCTTTATTCGTAGAAAACAGAGTCGGAGTGCTCGCAAGGATTTCCGGTCTGTTTTCCAGTAAAGCGTACAATATCCACAGCCTGACGGTAGGCGAGACGGAAGATCCTACCATGTCACGAATGACAATCTGCATTGATGCGGATGATAAGACATTTGAACAGATCAAAAAACAGCTGAACCGGAGCGTTGAGGTTATAAAAGTAATTGACTACACAGACACCTCCATCCGCACCAAGGAAATTATGTTCATCAAAGTAAAAAGCATTACGCCGAAACAGAGAGCGGAGATTTTCCAGATGAGCGAAGTGTTCCGTTTCCTGATCAAGGATATGGGAAAAGACAGTTTATTAATAGAAGCAATTCGAACAGAAACGAAAAATGATTCGATTCTGAATGTTTTCAAAGAAAGATTTACCAATATTGAAGTTGTCAGAGGAGGCCCTGTGGCCATTGAATGCATCAGCATGCAGGACAGATAGACGAAGGGAAGCGGGAAACTGCTTCCCGTTTTTTATTTCATAGGAAACGTCGTTCCTATGAAATAAAAAACGCTCCGCGAGGATCGCACTGCGGCGGAACGGAAACTGCCGCTCATGCGCCCCGCCGCAGGCGGAGAATCCTGCAAAGCAGGATTCTTTCTTGTGTCAGATCTTACATTACGGTTCCGGAAGGAAGACCTGGGATTTGAATT
>DWWD01000006.1 GCA_019119895.1 Candidatus Anaerostipes avistercoris
TTTTTTCTAAAAACCTTCCTGAAAAATTCATCGGAATTTTCAAGGTTGTCTTATTGTTCAGTTGTCAATATGCGCGTTAGCAGTATTGCGTGCATAAAAAAGCAATCTTACAGGCTGGAAAGTTCACTTTCCGAGCCGCAGGGATTGGTTTTTATATCCGCGGCTCTGCCGCGACCGAAGAAGCTTTGCTTCTGAGGTTTCACGCAATCTCCTTACGTTTTTCTTTTCCTACTGTTTGAAACAGCTGTTATATTTTATCATCTCGAAGTTTCTTTGTCAAGAACTTTTTTCGAGGTTTTTCATTGCTATCACAAGCAACTTTTATAATATACCATGTCGCCTCATTTTTGTCAAGACTTTTTTTGATTTTATGTTTCTCTAATCAATCTCTGTTAGCAGATAACATATCTATCAATTTGTCTTTTTCTTCTAATGAATCTGATGAATACTGACCGTTTATATCAGCGCTTTCATCAGCGACGTTGATTATAATATCACCCTTTTCCTTCCATGTCAATCATTTTTTTCTTTTTTTTTCGTCATTTCTATGTATAATAAAAAAGGGCAATTTTACCGCCCTAATTGTATATGAAAGGAATCAGATTATTATGGAAAAAATAGCAAGTTTTACAATTAATCATCTTACACTGCTGCCAGGAGTTTACGTTTCCAGAAAGGATTCTGTCGGCAGCGAAATCCTGACAACCTTTGATCTGCGCATGACTGCTCCTAACCGTGAACCTGTTATGAATACCGCAGAGATGCATGCCATCGAACATCTTGCTGCTACTTTTTTAAGAAATGACCCGGAATGGCAGGATAAAATTATTTATTTTGGTCCTATGGGATGCCGCACCGGGTTTTATCTTATTCTTACCGGCGATTATACTTCTTCTGATGTTCTTCCTCTTATTATAAGTACTTACGAATTCATACGTGATTTTGAAGGGGATGTCCCTGGAGCTTCTGCCCGTGACTGCGGAAATTATCTTGATATGAATCTTCCAATGGCAAAATATCTCGCAAAAAAATATTTGGAAAATACTTTATATTGCGCAGATGAGAGTAATTTGAATTATCCGGATTGATTTCGTTCATAATATAAAGGTACCAATTATCAAAGGAGGCTTTATATTATGAAAAATCAGAATCAGGTGTATCGTCAGGTAGCAGAAGAATGCAGCGAATACTGTCCATGCGGATGTGACCACTCCGTAAAGAACGTCAGTACAGGAGATGATTCCAAATCTCCAAGCTGCTTAAACTGCAAACATTTTTCTTCTTCCAGTCAGCACTGCACACTGGATTTATATGACCAGATCGTTACAAAACTTTAATTGTAAGGAGTCCGTGCGACTCCTTTTTTTTATTTCATAAAATATAACCGAACGCAAATCCTTCTCCCTCTTGCAGCAAAAAATAAAAATATTTTAAAAAATATACTTGAAATATTTTTTGTTAAGACTAAGATAATTATGACAAACGATTTAGGAGGATAGAACAATGTCACTTCAACAAATTATTGCTATCGTAATTTTCCTCGGCACGGTCTCCGCGATCATCTCAGGAAAAATCCATAATACGGTAGCTGCAATTACTGGTGCAGTATTACTTGTTTTAACCCGGATCCTTACCATTGAGGATTGTGTGAAAGCTGTCGATGTTGACACAATCTGTATTCTTGTCGGCATGATGCTTACTGTAGCAGTCATAAAAAACTCGGGAATCTTTGAGTACATAGCAATTAAAGCCGCAAAGCTGGCAAAAGGCCGTCCATGGCCGATTATGGTAACTTTTATTATCATAACCGCTCTGCTTTCCGGAATGCTGGACAATGTAACAACTGTACTTCTTGTCGGTCCAATGACACTTGCGATCACAAATATTCTCAGAGTCGATCCTGTCCCGTATATTATTTCCCAGATTATGGCATCTAATATCGGCGGTACGGCTACCCTGATCGGCGACCCGCCAAACATCATGATCGGAAGCGCCGCAAATCTCGGATTTGTAGATTTTATCTTAAACACCGGATTCGCTGTTATTTTCGTTGTGACTGCCATACTGATCTGCTTCTATTTTATATACGGCAAAAAACTTTTCGTTGCAGATGAGGCCATCGAAAAGATTATGAATCTGGATGAAAAGAAAGCCATCAAAGATAAACGGCTTATGCATGAGAGCATTATCGTTATTGTAATTGTCGCCGCATGCTTTGTTTTACATGATCAGCTGGGCGTTGAATCCGCAACGATTGCAATCGCAGCCGCATGCGTCATGCTTTTGATCGGAAAACAGGATCCGGAGGAAATCATACTGAGTGTGGAATGGCCGACCATCCTCTTCTTCATCGGACTTTTTATTGTCGTCGGCGGTATGAAGAAAGTCGGCATCATCACTATGCTGGCAAATGGATTGATCGCTGTTACCGGAGGAAACGTTATTCTTACCATGATTATTATTTTATGGGTATCTGCAATCGTGTCTTCCTTCCTCGACAATATTCCATTTGTGGCAACCCTGATTCCACTGATATTGTCCATGCAGTCTCACGGAATGGATGTTGCTCCAATCTGGTGGGCATTATCCCTGGGCGCATGTCTTGGAGGAAACGGTACATTGATCGGTGCTTCAGCCAACGTGGTGTTATCCGGCATCAGCAAAAACAACGGACATCCTATCACCTTCGGGCAGTATTTCAAAATTGGTTTTCCGATGATGCTTCTTTCCATCGTAGTGTGTACTGTATTTTTATTGATTCGTTTTGCATAACAAGATAAAATGAAAAGAAAGGAGATTGATCTTATGAATCAAAACACAGTAACCGGAGACTATATCAATATCAACCTGCGGCAGCTGGGCGCCACATCGATCAAAGAATTCAACAGCGTCATGCATATCGTTGAATTTGATCTTGGAGAAGGACTGATCGTTTCTTATGTATTTAATATTACCCGGCATAATAAATATTTCCTTCAGAGAATCCAGCCCTATGCCATGATCCATGGAAAGTTTGCCAGTGATCAGGAAATTATTGATTTTATCACTGAGGATCTGTCTCGTTTCAGAAATGCGAAGAACAGTCACAACTTTGACACCTTCCTTTTAATTTCTCACCTCGGGCACCATGTAACGGAAAACATTGAAAAACTGTTTCTGAATTATAATGTAGATTCACAGCAGCTCGAAAATATTCAGGATGAGCTGGAAGATTCTCTCCGTCACATTCTTGATCTCTTTGAAGATTCTCAGAAGATTGAATTAGAACACACGGAAAAATAACAAAAATATCCCATAAATGACGCTGTCTGTCATTTATGGGATATTTTTTACTGAATGTCTACGACAATCTTCTTGTCACCTTTGTCAACCGAAGCCTTTACGACAGTACGGATTGCTTTCGCAATGCGTCCCTGCTTGCCGATGACTTTGCCCATATCGCCTTCTGCGACATGCAGCTCGAGAATTACCGCATCTGCAGTTTCTTTCTCTGTCACGGTTACTTTATCCGGCTGATCAACGAGGGCTTTTGCAATCACTTCTAATAAATGTTTCATGCGCGCCTCCTAACTATTTTTCGATTCCTGCAGCTTTCAGCAGTTTGGCTACTGTCTCAGTTGGCTGAGCGCCTGTAGATAACCATTTTTTTGCTGCTTCTTCATCGAATTTGATTACGCTTGGATCCTGATTAGGATCGTAAGTACCGATTTCTTCGATGAATTTTCCATCTCTAGGAGATCTTGAATCTGCAACAACAACTCTATAAAAAGGAGCTTTTTTCTGTCCCATTCTCTTTAATCTCATCTTTACTGCCATTTGTTTCACCTCCATTAATAAATATTAGCATTATATATTAAGGCTTAAAAAGGTAATCGGAAACCACCTTTTTTACCACCTCTGCCGCCTAACATACCAGACATCTGTTTCATCATCTGTTTCTGGTTCTGTACCTGCTTGCACAGACGGTTGACTTCTGCGATCGGAACTCCCGCCCCTGCTGCGATTCTTCTCTTTCTGGAACCATTTATGATCTTCGGATTTGCTCTTTCTTCCTTTGTCATGGAATAAATGATCGCTGCCGTCTTATCCATCATGCTGTCATCAATATCGATTCCCTGTAGTTTATTTCCCATTCCCGGAATCATGGATAATAAACTGGACAACCCGCCCATTTTCTTCATCTGATCCATCTGATCCAGAAAATCATTGAAATCAAAAGATGCTTTCTTCATCTTTTCGGTCATCTTAATGGCCTGTTCCTCATCAATCGCTGATTCTGCTTTTTCGATCAGAGAAAGCACATCACCCATTCCAAGGATACGGCTCGTCATACGGTCCGGATAGAACTGCTGAAGATCTTCCAGCTTCTCACCCATACCGACATATAAGATCGGTTTTCCTGTAACGGCGCGAATAGAAAGAGCGGCTCCGCCTCTCGTATCGCCATCCAGCTTGGTTACGATGATTCCATCGATTTCTACTTTTTCGTTGAATTCTTTCGCAACATTGACTGCGTCCTGTCCTGTCATAGCATCGACAACAAGAACGGTCTGATATACATCAACATTCTGTTTGATCGCCACCAGCTCACCCATCATATTTTCATCAATATGAAGACGTCCCGCCGTATCCAGGATCACTATGTTATTGCGGTTTTTCTGGGCATGTTCCACTGCCGCTTTCGCAATATCCACAGGGCTCTGTTTGTCTCCCATTGTGAACACCGGTACTCCTACTTTCTCACCGTTCACCTGGAGCTGTTTGATTGCCGCAGGACGATAAACATCACAGGCAACCAGAAGAGGACGTTTCCCCTTTTTCTTGTACTGTCCGGCAAGTTTCGCACATGTCGTCGTTTTTCCGGCACCCTGCAGACCCGCCATCATGATGATCGTAATCTCATTTCCCGGCCGCAGCGCAATCTCTGTCATCGTGGAACCCATCAGAGATTCCATTTCTTCTTTTACAATCTTAATTACCATCTGTCCTGGATTCAGACCGTTCAGAACATCCTGTCCAACGGCTCTCTCCTGCACAGATTTCACAAAGGATTTTACGACTTTAAAGTTAACGTCGGCTTCCAATAAAGCTCTTTTTACTTCTTTCATTGCCGCCTTGACATCAGCTTCTGTCAGACGTCCTTTACTTCTCAAATTTTTAAATACATTTTGAAGTTTTTCGGATAAACTCTCAAATGCCATGGTATCACCTCATTTATAAATCTTCCAAAATCTGATTGGAAACACATTCAATCTGTCTGATATCATCCTTCATCTGTTCTTTGTCCTCATGAAGAATTCTTTGTGATAAAGTATGAATCTCCTTCACCTTCTCCTTGGTCTTTAAAAACTTCCGGACCAGCTGCAGTCGATCCTCATAGCCTTCAAGAATTTTATTGCATCGGCGGATCATATCATAAGCTGCCTGTCTGGTAATTCCATAGTCTGCCGCAATCTCACTGGGAGTCATATCATTCAGAATATGTTCCCCGTAAATCTCTTTCTGATGATCCGTCAACAATTCTCCATAAAAATCGTACAATAAATTCTGTTCGACGATTCGCTCCATTGAATCCTCCTGTAAAGCATTTTTCCTTTACCACGTGTTAGTTTACCGAATCACATTCTCTTTGTCAAGTATTTTTCCCTGCACAATTCCATTTTTCTTTAAATTCCTGTAGATTTTCTCTTGCAAAAGTCTCATTTTTCTGTAAAATGAAGAAGTGTGTCACTATAAATTACTTATTCATATAGAGAGGTTTCTTACGTATGATACAAGCAAATAATGTAACTCTGCGTTTAGGTAAGCGTGCCCTATTTGAAGATGTTAATATCAAATTCACAGAAGGCAACTGCTACGGACTGATCGGCGCCAACGGTGCCGGAAAATCTACTTTTCTGAAAATTCTTTCCGGAGAGATCGAGCCTTCCAAAGGTGATGTCTCTATCACACCAGGGCAGCGCCTTTCCGTATTAAAACAGGATCACTATCAGTACGATGATTATCTCGTGCTGGATACTGTCATGATGGGCAATCAGCGCCTTTATGAAATCATGCAGGAAAAAAATGAAATTTACGCCAAAGAAGACTTTACAGATGAAGACGGCATCCGCGCCAGCGAACTGGAAGCGGAATTTGCAGATATGAACGGATGGGAAGCAGAATCTGACGCCGCAACCTTATTAAATGGTCTTGGAATTTCCAATGAATTACATTATATGAAAATGGCAGATCTGAATGGCTCCCAGAAAGTCAAAGTCCTGCTGGCTCAGGCCTTATTTGGAAATCCGGACATTCTGCTCCTGGATGAGCCGACCAACCACCTGGATCTGGACGCCATCTACTGGCTGGAAGAATTTCTGATCAACTTTGACAATACCGTCATTGTTGTGTCCCATGACCGTTACTTCCTGAATAAAGTCTGTACACATATTGCGGATATTGATTACGCCAGGATTCAGCTGTTTTCCGGAAACTATGATTTCTGGTATGAGTCCAGCCAGCTTCTGACCCGTCAGATGAAAGAATCAAATAAAAAGAAAGAAGAAAAAATCAAAGAACTGCAGGATTTTATTGCCCGCTTCAGCGCCAATGCTTCCAAATCCAGACAGGCAACTTCCAGAAAGAAAGCCCTAGATAAGATACAATTGGATGAGCTGAAACCATCCAGCAGAAAATATCCTTATATTAATTTTAAACCGAATCGTGAAATCGGAAATGACGCCCTCTTAGTAGAGCATCTTTCCAAAACCATCGACGGCGTAAAAGTTCTCGATGATATTTCTTTCTTGATGAAGCCTTCAGACAAAATTGCTTTTGTGGGTCCGAACACACAGGCAATAACTACTTTATTCCGTATTCTTGCAGGCGAAATCGAGCCGGATGAAGGAACTTACAAATGGGGTGTTACAACAACCCAGTCCTATTTTCCAAAAGATAATACGAAAGACTTCAGTGGGGACGAGACGATCGTAGAATGGCTGACCCAGTATTCAGAAGATAAGGATGCCACCTTTGTCCGCGGATTCCTCGGACGCATGCTGTTTTCCGGAGAAGATGCTCTGAAGAAAGTCAGCGTTCTGTCCGGAGGGGAGAAAGTGCGCTGTATGCTGTCAAAATTAATGATCAGCGGAGCGAATGTTCTGATTCTGGATGAACCAACCAACCATCTGGATATGGAATCCATTACCGCGCTCAACGAGGCACTGAAATCTTTCAGCGGCGCTATGCTGTTTACTTCACAGGATCATCAGTTTGTGCAGACGACAGCAAACCGTATCATGGAAATTACCGATCACGGACTGATCGACAAAGAATGCACTTACGACGAATACCTGGAGAATAACGCAGAGGCGAGAAAACGTCAGATTGTAGAAATTCCAGAAGATAATTAAACTTTTACAGGAGACCGGAAACCATAGCTCCGGCGCATAAAAATGTGCCGAACGCAATGTGTTCTCCGGCTCCTTTTCTTTTCCGCATCATAAGGACAGTTCCGTAAATTCCACTTAGAAAAACGGCCAGAGCAAAGGATATAATCATCTTTTCCCATCCCAGAAAGATACCGCATACTCCTGTCAATTTTATATCACCTCCTCCGATCATCTCCGGCGCTGCTCTTGAAATAAGATACAGCGGAAAACTTATGACCAGCATTCCGGCTGCCATGTCTGCCGCAGACATTTCCGGGCGCAGAATTCCGTTCACGATTCCAGCCAGCAAAAGATAAATCTGTAATCTATCCGGTATTGTCATGGTTTTCCAGTCCTGTCGTCCCACAAGGAACAATCCTGCATACCAAAAGAAAACACAGCATGTTTCTGCCGCATTCACTGTCTGCATTTTCTCACCCCCTCTTTTGGGAAATCTGATATATTAAGATCTGATGTTGGAAATGATGCTTTTCATGATCTGAAAAAAGAAAGGCCAGAAACAAGATTTCCTGTCTCTGACCGAAGAACTTTCTGTTTATACGTACTGGATGTTCACAGCTACCGGTCTGAATACATGGCTTACCATGTTCAATACACTCTTCACAACCGTTGTGCATACATGCACGATGTAGCGGATATCTTCCTGTACCGTATGTTTTAACTTCATATAGCTGTTATGAATGCTTCTGATATAAGATGAGAGCTCCTCCATAGAACCGTAGGCAGCTACCTGTTCTTTGATCTCGTAAGCTTCCTCTGTGGCGAGAAATGCTTTCATCTCATGTTTTAAGTCTCTCTCATAATAGCAGTGATCCTTCACATTGCCATCATAATGATTATTATGCGGGAATGTAAAATAATCTGCGATATAGTGAATAATGACTCCCAGTCTCGCACAATGGCGCATATCCATTCCCCTCTCCGGGTCATAATTGGATACAAACTGTTTCATCTTTTTCTCAATATCCTGATAGGTAACGTCAAACTTATGGGGTGTTGTAACAAACGAAGGTCTGCAGTCCGGCCAAATGCTTCCCACATAAAATGGAAGTTTATAGTCAAAGACATGTTCTAATTCCAGTGAATCCATAATCTGTCCGGCTAATGAAATATGTGATTTTTTTCTCATATCAACAAATACTCCTTCATATGTTATATGCTGATTAATAGTTCGGGAACACCCTTGATTTGCATTATATATCCCTTTCAGAAAATAATCAACCAAAAATTTTATTGTTTATACTTTTTTAAGAAATATAAAATTGAATGGGAAGAAAATCCTTTTCTTGCAAAAAATCCGTAATATTTCTGAAAATTTTCTTCTGTCACCGGTCCTTTCTGGCGAATCCGCTTTTCCAGCTGTTCCTTCAATACTGCCCGTTCATCATATTCATACTGATCCCAGATGCGGTCCAGTATGCTGCTGTCAATTCCCTTCTGCAGCAGTTCCTGACGAATCTGCAGCATACTCCTGCTGAGAGCTCTGTACTCCATGTAACGCCGTACATATTCTTCATCATCAATATATCCGTAATATTCCGCATAGATGACTGCTTCTTCCGCGGTCTGTTCCGGAAATTCGGCCCGGAGCAGCCGGTCTTTCAGTTCTTTCCTTGTCCGGTCCTGCGTTTTCAACAGGGAAAGAGCCTTATGTTTTGCCCGATACAGTAAAACATTCTGAAGTTTTGTAAAATCTTCCGGACGCAGTTCCTGATTCTCACGCAGTCCCAGTTCCTTTACTTCATTCAGATAAAGGAGGCAGAATTTCTCCTCATCCAGAAAAACTCTGACCTGCCTCTTTCCTTTCTCTTCCAGCTTTGTCACCCACATTACTTGTCAGTCTTCTCCTGTGCTGCTTCTTCCTTCTCGTTCTCCGCCGGAGCCGTGTCTTCTTCAATCAGTCCGTAATGAACCCGGATGGCATGCTCTACTGTCTCCGCGATCTCAGGATGTTCTTCCAGATATCTCTTGGAATTCTCTCTTCCCTGTCCAATCTTCTCACCATTGTAAGCATACCAGGCTCCGCTCTTATGAATGATATCTGCCTGAGCCGCCAGGTCCAGGATATCTCCGTATTTTGAAATTCCCTTTCCGAACATAATGTCAAATTCTGCCTGTTTGAACGGAGGCGCTACCTTATTCTTCACCACCTTAATCCTGGTGCGGTTTCCGATCATCTCTCCGCCCTGCTTCAATGTCTCAATCCTGCGGACATCCAGACGGATGGAAGAATAAAACTTCAGCGCCCGTCCTCCAGTGGTTGTCTCCGGATTGCCGAACATAACCCCGACTTTCTCACGGAGCTGATTGATGAAGATCACGGTACAGTTAAATTTGCTGACAACTCCTGTCAGTTTTCTCAGGGCCTGAGACATCAGACGCGCCTGCAGTCCCACATGGGAATCTCCCATATCTCCGTCGATCTCAGCCTTTGGAACCAGCGCTGCCACGGAGTCTATAATGATAATGTCAATCGCTCCGGAACGAACCATTGTCTCGGCGATCTCCAGTCCCTGCTCCCCTGTATCCGGCTGGGAAATATAGAGATTATCAATGTCTACGCCAATATTGCTGGCGTAGACCGGATCCAGAGCATGTTCCGCATCAATAAAGCCTGCGATTCCGCCTCTCTTCTGCACTTCTGCCACCATATGAAGAGCTACTGTCGTCTTACCGCTGGATTCCGGACCATAAACCTCAATGATCCTTCCTTTTGGAATTCCTCCGACTCCCAGTGCGATATCCAGACTGATGGAACCTGTCGGCGTTACTTCTATAGTGCGGTCTGCCTGGTATTCTCCAAGCTTCATGACAGAACCCTTGCCATAATCCTTCTCAATTTTAACCAGCGCGGCATCCAGGGCTTTCATCTTCTCGTCCTGTTTCATAATTCTCATTCTCCTTCGCTCAAAATTTATACTCTCCGGGTAACATAATCCCCGCATTCTCCATATCTTCTATCTTTTTTGTGAATGGCTTCAGTATATCACAGCCCCAAAAGAAAAACAAGTGTTCGTGCGAATATTTGTTCGCTTTTTACTCGTTCTGCAGCGCCAGACGCACCATCGTCATCGCCCGGCTTACTGTGACTTCCCGGACTTTCTGCCGATTGCCCTTTAACTGGCATTTTTTCACTTTGGTTTTTCCGTGGACGCAGACTCCGATATATACGAGTCCCGGTTTTTTATCCTCTGTCGCGCCTCCAGGTCCCGCAAGTCCTGTTATGCCGACTCCCACATCGGCTCCCGCTGCTTCTGCGGCTCCCTGCGCCATCTGCCGCGCCGTCTCTTCAGACACAGCGCCAACCGTGTTCAGCGTTTCTTCCTTCACGCCCAGATATTTCATCTTTGCTTCGTTAGAATAAGTAATAAAGCTTTCATTTAACACATCGGAAGCCCCCGGCACATTGACCAGACGGCTGGTAAACATTCCACCGGTGCAGGACTCGGCAGCCGCAATCGTATAATTCTTCTGTGCCAGAGTCTCCACCAGAACCTCTTCCAGTGTAATCTCTTCCTCTTCTGTGTAAATCTTATTCCCGAACCGGTTTCTTAATTCCTGTACCATAGGTTTCACCAGTTCTTTTGCTTCTTCCTCTGTATCCGCATTCGCCGTTACTCTGAGATGCACTTCTCCCAGTTTGGCATAAGGAGCAACCGTCGGATTACTCTGATGTTCGATCAGATCAAGGATTTCTGTTTCTACGGAACTTTCTCCCATACAGTCGATTTTTATTACTTTTGAGAAAAGAACTCCCGGTTCCAGTTTCTGAAGGATTGGCTCCACCTGGTCACGGAACATCGGAATCAGCTCGCTTGGCGGTCCCGGGAGAAGAATCACTTCTTTTCCTCTCTCTTCATGGATCACCATGCCCGGTGCCGTTCCATTCTGATTGTAAAGTACGGTACAGTTTTCCGGCACCATAGCCTGCTTAAAGTTATTTTCCGTCATCGGAAGTTTTGTGGAGCTGAAGTATTCCCTCAGACGTCTTAATGCCTCAGGATCTTCTATGAGTTTCTGTCCGCAGGCTTTTGCCGCGATTTCTTTTGTCAGGTCATCTTTTGTCGGACCTAATCCGCCGGATAAAATCAGGATGTCTGACCGCTCCAGTCCTTCGTGAACTACCTGTTCCAGTCGTTCCGGATTGTCACCTACTGTCGTTTCAAAAAAAACGCTTATGCCTAAAGCGGCTAAGCGTTCTGATAAGTAGGCAGCATTGGTATTCACGATGTTTCCTAATAAAATTTCTGTTCCTACGCAAATAATTTCTGCTGTCATATGATTTAATTCCCTTCTGATAATACTTGTCGGTTTTTGTATAAATAGTCAATCAAAGAGATGATTGTCAGCGCTACTGCAATTACGATCAGGATGTTTTCGATCAGCACCGCGATATCGTTCCCAAGATCGATGATCAGCATGATGATCATAAACATCTGAAAATTCGTCTTGAATTTTCCCCAATAACTGGCGGCAATGACTACGCCGTTGTCAGAAGCCACCAGACGGAAGCCGCTGATGATAAATTCCCTTGCAATGATAATGATCGCCACCAAAGAAGAAAGGCGGTCCATGCCCACCAGGGCAATCATTGCGGAGCAGACAAGAAGTTTATCTGCCAGAGGATCCATAAACTTTCCAAAGTTTGTCACCAGATTATATTTCCGGGCGATATGTCCATCCAGAAAGTCTGTCAGGCTGGCCAGGATAAATATGGCAACCGCGATCCACTTGCTTGCCGGTCCTGCCACATCCACCAAAAGGAAGAACAAAAAGACCGGAATCATTAATACTCTTAATACCGTTAGCTTATTTGGTAAATTCATACGTTACATCTCCTATGACATCATATTCTTTTCCCTGTGTAATTTTAACATAAACAAAGTCACCTGTCATTAATTCTTCCGGTGAATTTACAAAAACACACCCATCCACTTTCGGCGCATCCATATAAGAACGTCCTACATAAATATCATCCTCATACAAATATCCTTCAATCATGACTTTTATGACTTTCCCTACCATCTCTTCCGTATGTTCAAAAGAAATCTCCTGCTGCAGCATCATGATTTCGTCTCTTCGCTGCTCTTTGATCTCTTCCGGCACCTGATCTTCAAATTCCGCCGCAACGGTGCCTTCTTCCCGGGAATAAGTGAAAACTCCCAGGCGCTCAAACCGGCATTGTTTCACAAATTCCACCAGTCCCTGATGATCCTCCTGTGTTTCTCCCGGGAATCCTGAAATCAGAGTTGTCCGGATTGCAATATCCGGCATAGCGTCCCGCAGTTTTCCGATAACTTCCAGCAGATTCTCTCTGGTGGTGCGGCGTCCCATTCTTTGAAGAATCCGGTTTTCGCTGTGCTGAATCGGAATATCAATATAATGACAGATCTTCTTCTCTGTCTTCATAACATCAATCAGCTCGTCGGTCACTTCTTCCGGATAACAGTAAAGCAGCCGGATCCATTCGATTCCCTCAATCCTGCAGAGGCTGCGCAGAAGATTTGGAAGTTCCTTCCTGCCGGTAAGATCTTTGCCGTACAGGGTCACTTCCTGGGCCACCAGCACCAGCTCTTTTACCCCGTCCGCCGCCAGACGTTCTGCCTCCTGAATCAGTTCATCCATGGGAACGCTGCGAAAGCGTCCGCGGATCTGCGGAATGACACAGTAAGTACATCTCTTATCGCATCCTTCCGCAATCTTCAGATACGCCATATGATTTCCTGTCGTTACAACTCTCCTGACTTCCGGATGATCCGGCAGATAGTCAATGCTCTCATAATGCTCATAGCTTTTTCCTGCCAGCGCCTGCTCCACGGCTTTTACAATGGAATCATAGCTGGTCGTTCCCAGAACAGCATCGATTTCCGGAATTTCCTTTAAAATCTCATCTTTATAGCGCTCGGACAGACATCCTGCAACGACCAGCGCTTTCAGATTCTGTTCCTTATACTGCGCCATCTCAAGGATGGTTTCTATGCTCTCTTCTTTTGCGTCGTGGATAAAACAGCAGGTATTAATGACAATAACATCTGCTTCCGTCTCGTCATCTGTCAGTGTATAACCTTTTTCCGTCAGCATTCCCAGCATGACTTCACTGTCCACCAGATTTTTGTCACATCCCAGAGAAATAAATAATATCTTCATTCTCTTATTCTCCAAACAATTTTTTTGATTCCACACAGTTCTTCATCAGCATGGCTATGGTCATAGGACCGACGCCGCCCGGAACCGGTGTGATCGCAGACGCGACAGGCTCCACTTTGTCGAAATCTACGTCTCCGCACAGTTTATTGTTCTCATTTCGATGAATTCCCACATCGATGACAACGGCTCCTTCTTTTACATAGGAATCATCGATAAATTTAGGCTTTCCGATCGCTGCCACCAGAATATCTGCTCTTTTGCAGATTTCCTTCAGATTCTTTGTATGGGAATGGCAGATTGTCACCGTTCCGTTTTCACGCAGAAGAAGAATGGACATCGGTTTTCCCACGATATTGCTTCGTCCGATCACAACACATTCTTTTCCGTCGATTTCCACGCCGGAACGCTTCAGAAGCTGAATGATTCCTGCCGGCGTGCACGGAAGAAAACCGTCTTCACCGATTACCATATTTCCTACGCTGACCGGATGGAATCCATCCACATCTTTTTTCGGATCGATGGCAAGGAGCACTTCATCCTCATCCAGATGATCCGGCAGCGGAAGCTGTACCAGGATACCGTTGATGGAGGCATCCTCATTGCATTCCTTTACGATGTTCATCAGTTCTTCCTGTGTCGTCTCCTCCGGAAGCTCATAGCTTACGGATTTGATTCCTGTATATTCACAGGCTCTCTTTTTATTCCTTACATAGACACTGGAAGCAGGATCTGCCCCTACCTGAATAACAGCCAGGGCAATTTCCTTTCCTTCCTTTTTCAGTGCCTCAACTTCTTCTTTTACTTCATCTTTGATTTCTGCTGAAATCTTTTTTCCGTCAATTATTTTTGCCATTTTCTTATTTCCTTTTCCTGCTGTTTTAGAATAATCCGCTGATCACGCCGTTTTCATCCACGTCGATTCCTTCTGCCGCCGGTTTCTTCGGAAGTCCAGGCATTGTCATGATATCGCCGGTCAGGGCTACCAGGAATCCGGCGCCTGCATTTACATAGATTTCGCGGATCGTAATGTCAAATCCTTCCGGACGTCCCAGTTTCTTCGGATCGTCGGATAAAGAATACTGGTTCTTTGCCATACAAATCGGAAGATTGGAAAATCCGAGTTCTTCCAGACGTTTTTTCTGACGTGCAGCTGCCGGAGAATAGCTGACTCCGTCGGCGCCGTAAATCTTCTTTGCAATGGTCTCGATTTTTTCATCGATGGACGCATCATAAGAATACAGCTGCTGATAGTGGCTTTCCTTCGTTTCGAGAGTACGGATCACAGCTTCTCCAAGCTCGATTCCTCCGTCTCCTCCTTTTTCCCATACCTGAGAAAGGGCGAATTCACAGTCTCTTTCTTCACAGAATTCCCTGATAAATTCCAGCTCGGCGTCAGTATCTGTCACAAACTGATTCAGTGTTACAACCACCGGCACACCGAAAAGTTTCAGGTTTTCAATATGTTTCTCCAGGTTTACGATACCTTTTCTCAGGGCATCCAGGTTTTCTTCTGCCAGTTTGTCCTTCGGCACTCCTCCGTTATATTTTAACGCGCGCACAGTAGCTACAAGGACAACCGCATCCGGGCTGAGTCCCGCCATCGGACATTTGATGTCCATAAACTTCTCTGCTCCGAGGTCAGCTCCGAATCCTGCCTCTGTAATGGTGATATCGGATAATTTCAGCGCCAGTTTTGTTGCCTGCACACTGTTACAGCCGTGAGCGATGTTGGCAAATGGTCCTCCATGCACAAATGCAGGAGTATGTTCCAGAGTCTGGATCATGTTTGGTTTCAGAGCATCTTTCAGCAAAGCTGCCATAGCTCCTACCGCATTCAGATCTTTCGCTGTCACCGGCTCGCGGTCCATATTGTATGCGACAATGATCTTTCCAAGACGTTCTTTCAGGTCCTTCATATCGTTGGCAAGACAGAGGATCGCCATAATTTCAGATGCCACTGTGATGACAAAATGATCTTCTCTTACCACTCCGTCAACTCTGCGTCCCAGTCCTACTACGATATTTCGAAGAGCACGGTCATTCATGTCAAGGCATCTTTTCCATACGATATCTCTTGTATCGATATTTAACTGATTTCCCTGCTGAATATAATTGTCAAGCATGGCTGCCAGAAGGTTATTGGCAGATGTGATCGCATGGAAATCCCCTGTGAAATGTAAATTCAGGTCTTCCATCGGAACAACCTGGGCATATCCGCCTCCGGCCGCTCCTCCCTTGATTCCGAAACACGGTCCGAGAGAAGGCTCTCTTAAGGCACAGATAGTCTTTTTTCCAAGCTTATTCAGCGCCTGTGCAAGTCCCACACTGGTTGTCGTCTTTCCTTCTCCTGCCGGCGTCGGGTTGATGGCGGTTACCAGTACCAGTTTTCCGTCTTCATTGTTCTTTACTTCATCCATAAAACCAGAATCAAATTTTGCTTTGTACTTTCCGTAAAGCTCCAGATCATCTTCTTTGATCCCGATGCCTGCCGCAACTTCTTTGATCGGTTTTAATTCGGCTTCCTGTGCGATTTCAATGTCTGTTTTCATAACGGTATCCTTTCTTTACTATATATAAATTATTAGTTCTTTTGCTTATAAATATTCTTCTTTATATTGTTCGAATTCTTCCGCGCTCATCAGAACTTTCCGGGATTTAGTTCCCTCGCCCTCGCTGACGATCCCGGCCTCGCAGAGCTGTTCCATCAGCCTTGACGCACGGTTAAATCCGATCTTAAATGCTCTCTGGAGACTTCCAATGGATGCTTTGTCCTTGTCGATCAGGAACATGGCCGCTTTTTCGAAATATTCATCCCTTTCTTCCGATGAAGCCGCCTTGACGGCCGCGGTCTGGATCTTTTCCTGCACCTGGGATCCATAGGAATCTTCCTGTTCTACATTCTGGCTCTTAAGGAATTCCACGACTTTCGCCACTTCCTCATCACTGATAAAGGCTCCCTGCACACGGATCGGTTTCTGATATCCCGACGGATAAAAGAGCATGTCTCCCTTGCCCAGAAGCTTCTCCGCTCCGTTCATATCAATGATAACACGTGAATCCACGCTGGACGAAACGGAAAATGCGATTCTCGACGGCACATTTGCCTTGATCAGACCGGTAATGACATTGGTGGACGGTCTCTGGGTCGCAATGACCAGATGGATGCCTGCTGCCCTTGCCAGCTGGGATAATCTGACGATAGCATCTTCTACCTCGCCCGGCGCCACCATCATAAGATCCGCAAGCTCGTCTATGATGATGACGATCTGCGGCAGCCGTTGGAAATCTTCCCCGGCGGTTCCGTCTTTTTCCGCCTTGGCGACTTTGTCATTATATCCTTTCAGATTCCTTGCATTGACTTCCGCAAACTTCTTATAGCGCTCTCCCATTTCCATAACCGCCCAGTTTAGTGCGCTGGAAGCCTGTTTCGGGTCTGTGACCACCGGAATCAGCAGATGCGGGATTCCCTGGTACGCGCTTAATTCCACGACTTTCGGATCGATCATGATCAGCTTGACCTCATCCGGCCGGGCTTTATACAAAATGCTCATGATCAAAGTATTGATACATACGGATTTACCGGAACCGGTGGCTCCCGCAATCAGCAGATGCGGCATCTTCGCAATGTCAGAAACCACAATATCTCCCGACAAATCTTTTCCCACCGCAAATGCGATCCTGGAATCGAATTCTTTGAATCTTCTGCTTTCCGTCAGTTCCCGGAACATAACAGTCTGATTGGTCTTATTCGGCACCTCAATGCCGATCGCCGCTTTTCCCGGAATCGGCGCTTCAATTCGGATGTCAGGTGCCGCCAGATTTAATTTAATATCATCTGTCAGCCCGACGATTTTGCTGACCTTCACTCCCTGCTCCGGATGAAGCTCAAACCGGGTCACAGATGGTCCGCAGCTGTATTTGCCAATCTTTACATGAACGCCGAAATTCTCCAGCGTCTGTTCCAATTTGTTAGCGGTCTTCTGCATCTCTGCTTTACTGACAGCCCGGACGGAATTTCCTTTATTCAGCAGTGAGATCGGCGGGAAAACATAACTTCCGTCTTCTCTGGCTGCCGGAAGGATTTCCACTTCCGCCGGTTCTTCTTCTTTCTCTTTCTTTGCTTTTTTCCTGGTTCTGGTCTCTTTCACCGGCTCCTCTTCCGGAACAATTTCCGGTTCCTGAACGACTTCCGGCTCTGGCTCCGGTTCATCCCAGGCTGCTGCTGTCTCTGTATTTTCCTGAAGCTGCTCCTCTGTCAGAGGAAAATCAAAGGACTGCTGCGGTTTCTCTTCCGAAGCCTTTGGCACCTCAGCGCTGGCATCTTTCGGTTTCGGCCGTCCAATCTTCAGATCCGGCATTTTATGTATCCATTTCTTCGATCCGGATTCCCCTGTTTTTGATCTTCCTGTCTGCGTCTTTTTCTTTCTTTTCTTCTTTTCCTTCTTCATAAACGGCGCTGTGACTTTCTTTAAAAAAGCGAGGAATGACCGTTCTGTGATCAGAATTACTGAAATCAGTGAAATAAAAAATACAACGACGATCGTTCCCGCGATTCCGCTTTCCCGGTACAGCAGAGAACAGATCCATGTTCCCACGACGCCTCCGCCTGCATGATGATTGCTGCTGTAATAAAAAGCTTCATTCAGATCACCTGCGCTGATGTTCAGGATCATCTGCTGCACCGCCGATATCATACACAGCAGCAGCAGAGAAAAGAACGTCTTCTTCACCGCCAGACTGCTGTAGTCATTGGATATGAGCAGAAGCGACAGGAGCAGCCCCGCCAACGGAATAATATAATGGGTTCCTCCGAATACGCCAAATAAAAAGGAACTGATGCTGTCACCAAGATAACCGCACCATCCAAAATTACTAAAAAATAAAAAAAGAAAAAGTGCAAAGACAATCAGAACCGCGATTTCCTTATAAAATGGTTCAAAATCTTTCTTTTTCTTCCGTCTTCTCCCGGATGATTTCCTTCTCCCTGTTTTCTTCGCTGCCATAGAAATTATTACCTTTCTTATTATCATATAGGCGCCGGCACAAATAACTCCCATCTCCGGCACCCTACATAATACTGTCTATTTATTTTACAATTAAATACTCAAATGCGCAAGTCATAGTTCTCGCTTCCCTCCCATGCAACAAAAGAGGAACAGCCTGTGAGACTGTTCCCTGTCTTATCTTTTGTATCTGATTTCCGACAGCATGTTTAATATTTTGCTGTCTCCGGCGGAACAAAGGCTTCCGCCTCTTTTACGAATTTCTTTACCTGCGCGTTTGCTTTGTTGACCGGAATGTTGGTTCCGGCTCCGGCAACGCATCCTCCAGGGCATCCCATACCCTCAATCAGATAGCCGTTCTTCTTGCCCGCTTTCGCCTGAAGCAGCATCTTGCGGCACTCTGCCAGTCCTTCCACATGATCGATCTTGATGTCTGTACCTGGATAGTACTCTTTGACACATGCTTCGATCGCTCCGGCAACTCCGCTTGCAACAGCATATCCTCTTCCCGCTCCAAACGCGTCATTTAATTCAACTTCCTTATCATAGGTATTGAAATCGATATCTTTTGCCTCGAACATGGCTGCCAGTTCTTCAAAGGTGATAACAAAATCCACCTCGCTTCGAACAGATCTGCGGGATGCTTCCAGTTTTTTCGCTACACAAGGTCCAACGAAAACAATTTTGGCATCCTTATTGGTCTGTCTTGCTGCTCTCGCCGTAGCAACCATCGGGGTCAGTGCATTGGAAATCTGGTCGATCACTTCAGGGAAATATTTCTTTCCGAGCATTGCCCAGGATGGACAGCAGGAAGTCAGAAGGAACGGCACCTCACCGGTAGCCACTCCGTGTGCATAATGCTCTGCTTCTTCCAAAGCGCCGGCATCAGCTCCTACGGCAACTTCCCAGACATCAAAGAAGCCGATGTCAAGCAGCGCGGCTTTGATCTTATTCGGCGTTGCCTTCGGCCCAAACTGTCCTACAAATGCAGGAGCCAGTATGGCAATGACCTCATTTCCCTCGTTCATCGCTTTGATCAGCTGATAAATCTGTGACTTGTCCGCAATCGCTCCAAACGGACAGCTGACCATGCACATACCGCAGGAAACACATTTTTCCGGATCGATCTTTGCCCGTCCGGCATAGTCGGTTCCGATCGCGCCCACGCCGCAGGCAATCTCGCAAGGTCTTCTTCTCTCATAGATTGCGCCGTATGGACAAACTTTGCTGCACTGTCCGCATTTGATACATTTATCCTGATCGATATGAGAATATCCGTCTACGAAGCTGATGGCGTCCTTCGGACATACTTCCATACACGGATGAGCCATACATCCCTGACACTGCTCTCCTACAATAAATGCCTTATCTTTGCATGCATTACAGGCAGACGGGATAACCTGAAGAAGCGGCGGCTCATAATATTTCTCAGCAATGTTGCTCTCATCAATTCCTTTTGTAATTCTTGCCGGTTTGTCCGCCGGTCTTAAAGACATGCCCATGGCAAGCCGGAGCCTCTCTCCAACGACGGCTCTCTCCCTGTAGATGCTGTCGCGATAGCGCGCAATCTCACCAGGAACGATTTCATATGGTAAATCCTCAATCTTGCTAAGGTCTTTTTGTTCATATGCGAATTTTGCAATTTCCTTAAATACGCGTCTCCGTATCTCACGGACAGGTGTCTCAATTCCTCTCATCTGCATCCTCCTTACCTGTTTGTTAAATAAAAAACAATCCTTTTTTAATATTTTACACTATGATTTATGAAAATAAAAGGCTTTTTTGTATTTTTTGCATAATCAATTGTATCTTATTTTGTACATTCCTATGAAATGTTACAAAGTTCCTCCAGCTTGCAAAATGCTTCCCTCATACCTCCCAATTCATCGATCAGACCTTTCTGCACGGCTTCTTCTCCCGAAAGGATCGTTCCTACGTCTTTGACCTGTTCGCCCACTGCGAGCATAAGCTCTTCTATTTCTTCCTGCTTCATGCGGCAGTGATCGCTGATGAAACGGGTAATGCGGTCCTGTATTTTTTCAATATTACGGTAACTTTGTATGACGCCGATAAACGTGCCTCCGGTCCTCACCGGATGGATCATCATTGTAGCGCTTTTTACAATAAAGGAATAATCCGCAGATACGGCCAGAGGAACGCCAATGGAATGACTGCCTCCCAGAACGAGAGAAACCGTAGGCTTGCTCAGGGATGCAATCAGTTCCGCAAGCGCCAGCCCGCACTCCACATCTCCTCCGATCGTGTTAATCAGGATCAGCACACCCCTGATCCGTTCATCTTTCTCAACTTTCGCCAGAGCAGGAATCATGTGCTCATATTTTGTTGTCTTGGTTCCCTGGGCCGCACTCTGATGCCCTTCGATTTCCCCTGCAATCGTCATAATATGAATCCCGTCCAGATCAAGCCCGCCGGATTCTTCAATTTCATTTCTCTCTTCTTCTATCATATCTAAACCGCCTTTCTCAAAAATGAAAAAAAGAAGGAAGCATGCACTTCCTCCTTTTTATCATTCCGTTTTCTTCTGTTTTTATTCGGCGATTTCGAAAGAAATCAAAAGGTCTTCCTGGTTAACCTGTTCTCCTTCTTTTACATAAATCTTGTCGACTTTTCCTGCCACCTTGGAAACAACCGTTGTTTCCATCTTCATAGCCTCTACGGTCATCAGCGGCATGTTGACGGTTACTTCGTCTCCCTCTTTTACGAGGACTTTTCCTACCGTTCCCGGAATGGTAGATCCAAGATGCGCCGGATTTGATTTGTCGGCTTTGACTCTTCTGTCGGCTTTAACTTCCAGGTTCTTGTCCAGAACTCGGATCTCACGGATGGATCCGTTGACTTCGAAATCCAGCAGACGGTATCCATCTTCATCCGGCTCAGACATATCCGTAAATTTGATGATCAGGTATTTACCTTCATCCAGCCGGAGCACTGTCTCCTCGCCTTTTCTTAAGCCGTAGAAGTATACATGGCTTTCCAGTCCTGTGACGTCATTGTATGCCTCAAAATGTCTGCAGTAATCTTCATATACTTTCGGATAAAGGGCATAGCTTAAGGCTTTCTGCTGAAGGACTTCCGGATCTTCCATATTCTCTGTATAGAAGTTCTCCTTTAAACCATTTTTGATATAGTCGAAATCTTCATCCGGAAGCAGACTTCCAGGACGTACTGTAATCGGTTCTTTTCCTTTCAGAACAATCTTCTGCAGTTCTTTCGGGAATCCTCCTTCCGGCTGTCCGATCATTCCCTGGAAATATTCTACGACAGAATCCGGATAAGATAAATCTTTACCTGCTGTCAGAATGTTGTCTTTTGTCAGGCCATTCTTGAACATGAAAATCGCAAAGTCTCCTACTACTTTAGATGACGGCGTTACTTTCACGATATTTCCGAGCAGCTGGTTGGCATCCTTATAAAGTCCTTTGATTTCTTCAAAGTCTTCTGCCGCACCCATTTCTTTTACCTGTGCCAGCAGATTGGAATACTGGCCTCCCGGAATTTCATATTTATAAATCTCCGTATTCGGAGCATCCATTCCGCTTTCAAACTGTTTATAGACCGGCCGGATTCTCTCATAGTAGTGGCTCAATTCGGTCAGTTCATCCGGATTCAGTTTTGTATCCCTTTCTGTTCCGCGCAGCGCTTCTACAAGAGAGTTCATGCAAGGATTACTTGTCATGGAGCTCATGGAACCGATGGCACAGTCAGCAATATCCAGACCTGCCTCAGTCGCCATCAAAAGCGTGCTGACTCCGTTACCCGTAGAATCATGGGTATGTAAGTTAACCGGAATCTTCAGTTCTTCTTTCAGCGCGGAAATCAGTTTCTTCGCTGCATATGGTTTCACAAGACCTGCCATATCTTTGATGGTGAAAATGTGAACGCCAAGGCTTTCCAGTTCTTTTGCCCTCTTCACATAATAATCTAATGTATATTTTGTCTCATTCGGATCTGTGATATCACCGGTATAACAGATTGCTCCTTCTACAATCTTACCGGTCTTCAGCGCGGTTTCGATCGGCATCTTCATATTTTCCACCCAGTTCAGACTGTCGAAAATACGGAAGACATCCACACCTCTCTTTGCCGCTTCCTCGATAAAGGTACGTACCACATTGTCCGGATAGTTACTGTATCCAACCGCATTTGACGCGCGCAGCAGCATCTGAATCAGAGTATTCGGCATAAATTCTCTTAAGAGCTGCAGTCTCTTCCAAGGAGATTCCTTCAGGAAACGGTATGCTGTATCATAGGTTGCTCCGCCCCAGGCTTCCACAGAAAATGCTTCCTGCATAAATGCGTTGGTAGCACCGGATGCTCCCACAAGATCCTTGGTACGCATACGTGTCGCCATCAGTGACTGCTGGGCATCTCTCATGGTAGTATCAGTAATATATAATTTCTTTTCATTTAAGATCTTCTGTGTAAATC
This sequence comes from Candidatus Anaerostipes avistercoris, assembly GCA_019119895.1. Classification (GTDB taxonomy): domain Bacteria; phylum Bacillota; class Clostridia; order Lachnospirales; family Lachnospiraceae; genus Anaerostipes; species Anaerostipes avistercoris. The sequence continues at coordinate 23,033 of DWWD01000006.1, forward strand.
CTTCTGCCCCAAGCTTCAGGAACTCATCCCTCGCTCCATATACCGGGCGATCTTTGTCATATTTTGGAGGAACCATGTTTTCAAAGTATGGTTTATCCTCCGCATGCTGTTCATTTACCATCTTGCGTCCCAGGAATTCCAGAATCTTTGTGGCGCGGTCCTGGCTTTCCGGAAGAAGGAACAGTTCCGGAGTATCCTCAATAAATGTTGTATAACAATTTCCGGAACGGAAAGTCTCATGGTTCAGCACGTTGATCAGGAAAGGAATGTTCGTCTTAACGCCGCGGATTCTTGTCTCTTTTAATACACGGATGGATTTGTCGACTGCCCTCTCAAAAGTTCTGTCATGGGAAATTGCTTTTACCAGCAGACTGTCATAATACGGCGTGATCTCTGCTCCTGCGTAAGCATTTCCTCCGTCCAGACGGATTCCGTTTCCGGCTCCGGAACGATATACGGTGATCTTTCCTGTGTCCGGAAGGAAGTTGTTCAGCGGATCTTCTGTGGTGATACGTGTCTGTACGGAATATCCATTGCACTCGATGGATTCCTGAGACGGAATTCCAATCTCTGCAGAATCCAGTGCATAACCCTCTGCGATCAGAATCTGTGACTGTACGATATCGATTCCCGTTACCATCTCTGTGATCGTATGCTCTACCTGGATTCTCGGATTCATCTCGATGAAATAAGCATGATTGTCGGCATCTACCAGGAACTCCAGAGTTCCGGCGTTCTTGTATCCCACATGTTTTGCCAGACGGATGGAACAGTCAAAAATCTGCTGACGTACTTCTTCCGGTACACTGAATGCCGGTGCGTACTCAACAACTTTCTGATGTCTTCTCTGAACAGAACAGTCACGGTCAAAAAGATGAACTACATGACCATACTCATCACCGAGGATCTGCACTTCGATATGTTTCGGACTCTTTAAATATTTTTCAACGAAAATCTGATCGTCTCCAAATGCTTTCTTTGACTCGTCTCTTGCCTCTGCGTATTCTTTCGGCATCTCTTCGGCAGAATTTACGATACGCATACCACGGCCTCCGCCTCCGTTGGAAGCTTTCAGCATAACCGGATATCCTACGTGATCCGCAATCTTAAGCACTTCATCCAGTTCATGTACGGCATGGTCAACGCCTGGAATGATCGGAACATCGGCTTCTATGGCCATCTGCTTGGATGAAATTTTATCACCCATCTTGCGCATCAGATCAGAAGATGGTCCGATAAACGTGATTCCATTCTTCTCGCAGGCATCCACAAATTCCGGATTCTCTGACAGAAAGCCATATCCCGGATGGATTGCATCTACATTTTTCTCCTTTGCGATTCGAATGATGGTATTAATATCTAAATATGCGTCAATTGGTCCTTTATCCGGATTCAGCTGATAGGATTCGTCCGCTTTGGAACGGAACAGAGCATAGCGGTCCTCTTTCGAGAAAACGCCCACTGTTGTAATCCCAAGTTCACTCAATGCACGGAAAACTCTGATTGCAATCTCACCTCGATTGGCAACCAGAACCTTTTTAAATTTCCTAATTTCCATGGTTTTCTCCTTTTCATAATTTCATACAAAATTGTATTTTTAAAGAACATTATATCTCAAAACGCTTCTTTTTACAATAGTGCAAAAAAAGAAAGGGACTCCTTCCGGAAATCCCCTTCCTGATGATTCTCTTATTCTTCTGATTTTTCTTCTTCATTCAGAAGCGCTTTCATGCTCAGGCTGATCTTTCTCTCATCCTTCTTGAAGTCTACTACTTTGGCTGTGATCTCCTGTCCGATATTTAATACATCAGACGGCTTGTCGATGTGTTCTCTCGCAATCTGAGAAACATGCAGAAGCGCATCAATGCCGGATTCCAGTTCGATAAACGCTCCGAAGTCTGTCATACGCGCAACACGTCCTGTGACATTCTTTCCGACTTTGTATTTTTCTTCTGCTGTCAGCCATGGATTCTCCTCAGGGAATTTCAGGCTCAGAGCAATCTTCTCACCCTGAATATCTTTGATCAGTACCGTTACTTTATCTCCGATATTAAATACTTTCTTAGGATTCTCAACACGTCCCCAGGACATTTCAGAAATATGAAGCAGTCCGTCTGCTCCTCCTAAATCGATAAACGCACCGAAGTCTGTCACGTTCTTAACAACTCCGTCAATCTTCATGCCGACTTCAATCTTCTCGAATAATTCTTTCTGTTTTTCTTTCTTAGCAGCTACCAGTAACTGTTTGCGGTCACCGATCACTCTTCTCTTACGAGGATTGAACTCGCTGATCACGAACTCAATTTCCTGTCCCTCATATTTCTTGAGATCTCTCTCGTAAGAATCAGAAACCAAGCTTGCCGGAATGAATACGCGCGCTTCATCGATCAGAACGCTCAGTCCGCCGTCTAATACCTGTGCTACCGGTGCCTTCAGCACTTCTTTATTCTCATAAGCTTCCTCAAGGCGCTTATTACCTTTTTCAGCCGCTAGTCTCTTATAAGTAAGGAGTACCTGTCCTTCTCCGTCGTTTACTTTGAGGACTTTCGTCTCCATTGTATCGCCAACTTTCGCAACGGTTGTTAAATCTAAATTGGCGGAATCATTAGAGTATTCATTTCTTGTTAGGATACCGTCTGCTTTGTATCCGATGTTTAAGATGATCTCATCCGGTTTTACATCGATTACAGTTCCTTCTACTACCTCTCCATTATGAATCGTGACTAAACTTTCCTCTAATAATTGTTCAAAACTCTTTTCTGTCATGCTAGCATGAACCTCCTTGATAATTTTCTGTGGGGTTGAGGCCCCCGCTGTAATACCTACCTTACCAGTCGATTCAAAAAGCCTTAAATCCAGCTCCTCCAGTGTCTGTATGAAAAAAGTGCCCGGGCACTCTTTGCTGCTGATTTCAAATAACTTCTGGCTGTTCGAGCTATGTCTGTCTCCAATGACAATCATAGCGTCCACATTCTTCGCTATAGATCTTGCTTCCAGCTGACGCTCTTCTGTGGCATTACATATTGTATTACATACTTCTATATCATAACCCTTTTTCTCGATAATTTCAACTATATCTTGAAATTTCTTGTAATTAAATGTCGTTTGAGAGACCATGCAGGCAGGCTGTTTCCAGTCAATTTCATCCAGCTGGGACGCCTCTGAAATGATGGTTACTTTCCCGCTGCACCATCCGCGGATTCCCTCAACTTCCGGATGCTCCGCGCTGCCTGTTATGACAATCTGCTTTCCTTCTTTTCCGGCTTTTTCCACGATCCGGTGAATCTTGCGCACAAACGGGCAGGTTGCATCCACCAGTTCCAGGCCTTTGGATTTGATCAGATCATAGATTTCCTTTGGAACGCCGTGAGAGCGGATGATCACCGTTCCTTCTTCCAGCGCTTCCAGTTCCTCTTTGGAATAAAGGACCTGAACCCCTTTTTTCCTGAGATCCGATACGACCTGTTCATTATGGATAATCGGCCCGTACGTATACACATGTGCTTTGCCGGCCTGCTCATAGACCGTATCCACCGCCCGTTTGACTCCAAAACAAAATCCGGCAGTCTTCGCCAATATAACTTCCATAACTCCTCCGTTATTTTACCTTCTCAAATTCTTTCATAATACAGTCCACGACTTCCTCTATGGTCATGTCTGAGGAATCCACCAGCACTGCGTCTTCCGCCTGTTTTAAAGGCGCAATTTCTCTTTCCATATCCTGTTTATCCCGGATGATGATATCTTTCTCGATCTGATCCAGATCTGCCTTCTCGCCTTTTTCAATCAGTTCATCGTAACGGCGTCTGGCGCGTACCCCGGAAGATGCGGTCAGATAAATCTTAAGATCCGCGTCCGGAAGCACATTAGTTCCGATATCTCTTCCATCCATCAGAATATCTGCTTTCTTTGCAAGATCCCTCTGAAGATCCAGCAGAGTAGCTCTCACCGTCGGATAGGCAGATGTCTTAGACGCCATATTCCCTACTTCTTCTGTGCGAATCAGCCCCGTGACATTTTCTCCATTTAACAGAACCTGCTGGATGCCGTCTTCATAGGCAATCCCCACATGAATATCCCCACATGCTGCGTTTACTGCATCTTCATCTGCCGGATCAATGCCGTTTCGGATAAAATAAAGGGCCATTGCCCGGTACATGGCTCCGGTATCCACATAAATAAATTCCAGTTTCTTCGCAATGGTTTTGGCAATCGTACTCTTTCCCGCTCCCGCAGGCCCGTCAATTGCAATACTGTACATAATTCTTCCTCCTAATGATCCAATCCCGCAAGATATCCCGTGGACCAGGCGATCTGAAGATTAAATCCTCCGGTCACCGCGTCCAGATCCAGGATTTCTCCCGCAAAATATAATCCTTTTATCTTTTTTGATTCCATGGTGCCGGGATTGATTTCTTTTACATCAATTCCGCCCTGGGTAATGATCGCTTCTTTAAATCCACGCACTCCTGTAATTTCCAGCGTGAAGTCTTTCATGGTGCTTCTTAACTTCCCGCGCTCATTCTTTGTAATCTCATTGACTTTTTTATGACCGGGAATTCCGGACAGTTCAATGATAACAGGTATTGCCTTTTTTGGCAAAAGCTGATCCAGGGAATTTTTGAATTCTTTGTTCAGGGCTTTCTGAAAATCCCTTAAAATCCTCTGGTCCAGCTGTTCATCGGAAAGCGCCGGTTTCCAGTCAATATGAAGTTCCAGCTTCTTTCCCCTGTACCGTTTCAGATGGCTGCTGGCGCTTAATATGACCGGCCCGCTGACTCCGAAATGGGTAAACATCATTTCTCCAAAATCTTCCAGAACTTTTTTCCCGTCTGCCGTCAGAGTCACCTTCACGTTCCGGAGGGACAGACCCTGCAGCCTGGAACAGATATCTCCTGCTGCCTGAAGGGGAACCAGGGCAGGCACAAGTTCCGTCACGTGGTGTCCGGCCTCCCTGGCAAACCGGTATCCGTCTCCCGTGGATCCGGTGGACGGATAGGACATACCGCCAGTGGCCACGATCACTTTATCTGCTTTCAAAGCGTCTCCGCCTGCCAGCCTGACGCCTGACGCACAGCCGTCTTTCTTTAATATATTTTTTACTTTCGTATTCAGGCGGATTTCCACCCCGTTCTGCCTTAATCCCTGCTCCAGGGCCCGAATCACATGGGAAGAATGGTCAGACACAGGAAATACCCGGTTTCCTCTTTCTATTTTCAGAGGACAGCCAAGTTCCTCCAATAGTTTGATCACTGCGTCGTTGGAAAAACCATAAAATCCGCTGTAAAGAAATTCCTTATTGGAAATCACGTGATCCAGCAGTTCCTCGATTTCACAGGCATTTGTCACATTACACCGCCCTTTTCCGGTGATAAACAGCTTCTTTCCAAGTTTTTCATTTTGTTCCAGAAGCGTAACTTCGTCTCCTTCTTTCGCCGCCCAGAGGGCTGCCATCATTCCGGCGGCGCCGCCGCCCACAACAATTACTTTCATATGTTATGTTCCCCGTGTTCTGTTAAAATTTGATCCCGGCTTTTGTACGCGCTTTCTCCAGTACACCGACCACCGTCACTGTCTCCGTCAGGAATTCATGAGCCGTCCCGTAATCTTTCTCATCGATCACCCGGGCAAAATCAATGAATTCCTGCGTCATCCGGTGATGTTTTTCAGGCGCCTTATAATTTTCCGTGATCGTCGCCCGGACCATGGCGCCAGCCGCGTCTCTTACTTTCTCTTTTACATTTTCGTCGGAATATGTGGTTGTCAGAGCATCCGCAATGTTTGGCTTGCCATCAATCTTCATCCATCCCTTCTCTCCCTGGACAGAAATGAAGCCCGGACTGTCGGAATCTTTGGTTCCTGTGCAGACAGCGCTGAAGCCGTCATACCGGAGCACCAGAGTTCCTGAAACATCCACGCCGTTTGGCCCGATGTTCGGGTAATAATCCACGTCTTTCGGTTCTCCGAACAATCCTACACAATAATGAACATTATAGACATTGATGTCATACAGAGCTCCGCCGTAATATTCCGGATCAAAGGAATGAGTGATCTCACCTTCCAGATAAGCGTCATAGCGGCTGGAATACTGAGAATAATTACACAAAGCCATCCGAAGCGTTCCCAGTTTACTCAGATTTTTCTTCATTTCATCAAACACTTCATTGTGAAGAATCGTAATCGCCTCAAAAATAAATAATTTCTTTTCTTCCGCAATCTTCTGCAGTTCCTCTGCCTCCTCGTAAAATCCTGTAAAAGGTTTCTCCAGGATTACATTTTTCCCATGGAGAAGGGCTTCCTTCGCATAGGAATAATGGGCGCTGTTGACCAGTCCGATATATACGGTGTCCGCCTCCGTCTCTTCCAGCAGCTGTCCGTAATCCGTATAAATCTCCGGAATCTGATACTGAGCCGCCAGATCCTCTGCTTTTTTTCTGCTGTGAGGTCTGGCGAAAACCGCGGTTCTTTCAATGGTTTCCACAGGTTCCACCGCAAACAGCGCATCTCCGATAATTTTTCCTGTTCCGATAAACGCAAGTTTCATAGGTTCCTCCTCTTTGTATTATTCATTTAAAATTTCAATATCCTTTTTCATTTGTTCAATATCTGATTCTTCAAGATCCACCGCCAGCGCTCCGGCATTGTCCTCAATCTGCTCTGGTTTTCTCGCTCCCGCCAGAATATGGAGAGAATCTATCAGATTCGCAGTAAACGCAATCACCAGATTGGCATTGCTGCACTGGTATTTTTCTGTATACTTTTTCCATCCGTCTAAAACATTCAAAATCTTCTTCCTTCTTTCCGGCCGGAACGAAGGATTGTTATTTCGCACATCTCCTTCCGGGAATACCGTTTCCATAGTAAATTTTCCCGTCAGGAGCCCCTGTTCCAGAGGCGAATAGGCCTGAATGGAGATTCCATATTCTCTGCACACCGGCATCAGGTCTTTTTCAATTCTCCTTGTTGCAATGCTGTATTTTTCCTGGATCACATCCAGCTGGCCGTAACGGCTGTATTCCCGGATATCTTCCGCCGTCACATTGGACGCTCCGACTGCCCGGATCTTCCCCTGCCGTTTCAGTGTCATCAGCGCATCCATGGTCTCTTCAATGGGATAAAGCTTATGATCCGGTGACTGCCAGTGGGTGTACAGCACATCAATATAATCTGTTCCGAGATTTCGCAGACTGTGGTCCACCTCATCTATGATATTCTTCCTGGACAGATCCCGATAAACTCTGGTACCATCCACATTTTTATGAAACACCGGAGTCTCGTGATTCCATTCCAGACCGCATTTTGTGGAAAGTATAATCTTATCCCGGCAGTTCCTGACAGCCTCTCCTACCACCTCTTCACTATGATAAAGGCCGTAAATCGGAGCTGTATCGATCCATACGATTCCTAACTCGATTGCTCTCTGAATCGTCTGAACCGACAGCCGGTCATCATTGTCTCCCCACCAGCTTCCACCGCCAATAGCCCATGTGCCAAGTCCCAGATACGGCACTTCAATTCCGCTTTTTCCAATTTGGATTTTTTGTTGTAACAATATTCTTCCATCCTTTCCTAGTCTTTTCTTATCATATCACATTTTTATTTTTTATTGCATAAAATATCGGACTTTCAAGACAAGAAAGAATCCTGCTTTGCAGGATTCTCCGCCTGCGGCGGGGCGCATGAGCGGCAATTTCCGTTCCGCCGCAGTGCGATCCTCGCGGAGCGTTTTTTATTTCATAGGAACGCAGTTTCCTACAAAATAAAGAAAGAACGGGCGTTTCCGCACCCGTTCTCAAAAATTATTTTAATGGATAAACATCGCGTCTCCGAAAGAGAAGAAACGATATCTCTCTTTGACTGCCACCTCATAGGCGTGCATGATATTTTCTCTTCCCGCCAGCGCGGAAACCAGCATCAGCAGGGTAGATTCCGGCAGATGGAAGTTTGTGATCAGCCCGTCGATCACTTTAAACTGATAGCCCGGATAAATGAAAATATCGGTCCATCCGCTTTTGGCCCGGACGGTTCCATCTTCATCCGCTACAGATTCCAGGGTTCTTGTACTGGTTGTTCCAACGGAAATGATTCTTCCGCCGGCCGCCCTCGTTTCATTGATCAGGCGGGCGTCCTCCTCTTCAATCCGGTAAAATTCAGAATGCATATGATGATCCGTCACCTCATCTACTTTCACCGGCCGGAAAGTTCCCAGCCCCACATGAAGGGTCACCCAGGCAATTTTTACTCCCATTTCACGAATCTGCTGCAGAAGTTCTTCCGTAAAATGGAGTCCTGCCGTAGGCGCTGCCGCAGATCCGTCATATTTTGCATAAACCGTCTGGTAACGGTTTTTATCTTTCAGCTGATGTGTGATATACGGCGGCAGAGGCATCTGTCCCAGCTGATCCAGCACCTCTTCGAAGATTCCTTCGTATTCGAATCGGATCAGACGGTTTCCTTCTTCCACTACTTCCAGGACTTCTCCTGTCAGCATTCCATCTCCAAAAGAAATCCTCGCTCCCGGTCTTGCTTTTTTCCCTGGTTTGACCAGAGTTTCCCATACATTATCCTGCTTTCTCTTAAGCAGCAGGACCTCAACTTTGCCTCCGGTCTCTTCTTTCGCTCCGATCAGCCTCGCCGGTATGACCTTCGTATTATTTAACACCAGGCAGTCTCCCGGATTCAGATAATTCGTAATATTTCTAAAAATGTCATGACCAATGGCTCCTGTCTTTTTATCCAGAGTCAGCAGTCTTGAACTGGAACGATCTTCCAGCGGATCCTGCGCGATCAGTTCCTCCGGAAGGTCAAAATTAAAATCTGATACTTTCATTGTTGCACCTTCTCCTTACTTATACAGCCTTTAAACATAAAATCCAGTATAACAGAACCAATCCCGCAAGTCCATATGATTACTGATAATAGAACCCTTCAAAATCATATTTCATAACTCTGTATGCATATCGATCCGCGTCATAAGTGAATGTTTTGATCATATTACCCTCCTCATCGTATTCTCCGAAACATTTACTTCTTCCGCTGCTGAATGGAATATTCTCTCCCATCTGCTGAACACTGCTTACAATGCTGGAGTATGGAAGGTCAAATTCCTGCACCAGTTCATAGGTTCCCGCTTCCTCATCCACAAGATATTTATAGTATTTTGACGCATCTCCTTCGTCGTAGGTTCCAACTCCCGGATACTGATCCCAGTCAAAATCAGGAATTGTCGCAGAATTTCCAAAATTGTTATTAAACATATACAGATAATACTGTCCTTCCGAAAGATCCTCATCCTTTTCCACCGTGATCGTATGCTGTCCGGCCTGTCCGGTAAAATCCCCATCCTGATCCAGCAGATATTGTTCATAATCTGTTCCGTCATAAAGCGTTCCGCCGTGGATGATATAGCTGATTTCCGGATCATCGTAAATATCAGACACTTTGATCAGAGCACTCTGTTCCCTGCTGCTTACAATAATCTCGCCGCTATCTATAATATCCAGAGAATTTAAATGCAGCCAGTCCAGCTCCGTTCCGCCGTAGGTGTTTTTCCCGCCTTCTCTCTGTACTGCATTTTCGCGCATTTCCGGCAGCAGATCCTCAAAATCAATCCGTTCTTCTACTTCTCCCGTTTCAAGGTCAACGGAAATCAGAACATCTTCTATGGTATCTTTATCTGTGTCGTTCACCAGACACAGGAGACTTCCGGAATTCCCATCATAGCAGAAATCATGATGGAATTCATATTTTCCGATATCGATCGTATCGACAATTTTCCCAAGCCGGTTCATGACCGCGATACTGCTCGTATCATAAGAATAAATCAGCTGATCGTTGACTGTGATCAGCCGGTCGGTCCGGTATCCATTCAAAGGTATCTTTCCGCGGCTGGCTCCTTCATTATCATAAAAATAGACATTGGCCGATTCAGATTTATCATGTCCCAGCATTGCAAAAAGACCATTGCTCATTTCCTGTTTGGATCTTCCTTCTTCCACTTCCGTAATTTCCGGGATTTCAGAATCTTCTTCCGTCGTTACATAAAAATATGTTTCATCGACAACCTCGTCATTCCGGTCATAAAATACCATTGTAATCTTATTTCTCGCTCCGTCTGCAAGTCCCGTAATCTGATATTCATGCTACAGTGTCAGATTATCATCTCCATCATTCTTCAAAACTTCTGTGATCGTCTCCGCACCGTCTGCCTCTATGGTACACTCCACATAAGACAAATGATCGGAATTGGCATAATAATAAACTGATGTACTGTTTGTTCCATAAGGATTGCGGATCAAAAGCGGATCATCGACTGTATAATCCGCCGTGTCTTTCATCTCATCTATCTGATCCTGCGCTTCCTCCTGATATTCCTCTGTATAAATGTTTTTTTCCTCATGTGTAATCTCTTTGATATCGGCATCCACTTCAATCTGTTCTGCATTCTGCCGGCTGCCTCCTGATCCGAAAGCCCGGTATGCAAAACACACACACAGACATGCCATGACCGCCAAAGCAGCAAGATAATACTTTTCCCGACCCCTCCTGGTCTTCCCCGCCTTATCCGAAACTGTTTTGTGATCCATTGTTTTCTCCTTTTCTTAATATTCTTTATACTTTCTTAAGATTATGGAGATATTATAGCATGAACCCCTGTTTTTATGCCTAATTTCACAGTCTCTACATGAATAGTTCATACTTTCAAAACATTTTGTTCACAATATATTCACACAAAAAAAACAGATGGCAGGAAAGATCATTCCTTCCTGTCATCTGCCGCTGCTGCGGGATTATTGTGTTCTGAGTTCTGCTCCCATCTGTTTTGTCAGTTTCTTCATGACTTTATTTGCCGCGTTTTCAATTTCCTGAGATGTGAGAGTCTTCTCATCAGATCCGATGGTCAGACGAATCGTTACAGACTTCTTGCCTTTCGGAATCTGCTTTCCTCTGTACTCATCCACAAATGCAGCGTCTTTGAGCAGTGCGCTTGCTTTCTTTTTGCCCATGATCACATCATACATGTCTTTCCACATGGCATCCACATCAAACAGCATGGAAATATCATAATCTGTTTCCGGATACTCTGCGAGATGTTCAAAATGGTTTGTTCTGGATTTTAATGCTTTCAGCTTCGTTCCATCCAGTTCAAATAACATAACGGAAAGATTTTTGATTCCGCATTCCATGGAAGCTTTCTTGGCCAGCAGTCCCATATCACCGATTTTTTCATCATTCAGATAAATATTCAGCCATACCACGTTATCGGCCCATACCGGTTTCTCTTCTTTTCTGAACTCATAGGCTTCCATATGGGTAAAGCGCGGCATATTTTCCAGAACGCCTTTTGCTTCTCTGAACAGTGCAGTGATATCCTTTTCACTGCTTGCAAAGGCCGCTCCGATATGACGGCGCTGTTCCGGAAGGGATTCTGTCTCATCATATACATTGGTGTAATTCCTGTCGAAGAATACCTGTGCTTCTTCAAAAATAGAGAACGTATGGAAATAACGTTCATTCTTCACAACTGCTTCACAGAGATTCGGAAGCAGAGAAGAACGGATATAGCTCAGATCCGGCGCCGGGGGCGTGGAAAGCTTCAGAATACCGTCTGTATTCGGAAGAACCGCATGAACAAATACATCGTTCATCCAAGGATACGTATAAATCTCCTGCATACCGCAGCGAATTGCCAGATATTCTTTGATATTTCGAATCAGGCTCTTATCCTTCTGATTGATAGCTCCTGTAAATGTTGTTGTAAATTCTGTTGCCTCGAAATTGTCATATCCATACATTCTGGCTACTTCTTCCATCACATCGTCCTTAATGGAAATATCACCGGTAGAACGCCAGGTCGGAGCTGTCACATGCATATTGCTGCCCTGAATCTCCACATCGAATCCAAGCTGATTCAGTTTTCCCTGGATTTCATCGTTTGTCAGATGTTTTCCAAGTCTCTTCTCCAGCCATACCAGATCCACATCAATTTCTGCACGCTCAAGCTTTTTCACATAATTATCGCAGTATCCCGTTACTTTTAACTCCGGATAAAGTTCCTTGAAGTATTTCATGGAAAGCGCCAGAGCCTGGTCGCATCGTTCCGGATCGACCGCTTTTTCATAGCGGGAAGATGCTTCGGTACGGTTATCATAGCGAAGGGCGGTACGGCGGATTCCTGTCGCCTCAAAGTTGGCAACTTCCAGGATGACACGCTCTGTTTTCGGAAGAATGGAATCCTTGGCTCCTCCCATAACGCCTGCCAGGGCCACCGGACCTTCGGAATCCGTGATGACCAGATCGTCTTCACAAAGATCAATTTCCTGATCATTCAGCAAAAGAAGTTTCTCTCCTTCTTCCGCATGTCTTACGACAATGTGATCTGTAATATTATCTGCGTCAAACGCGTGTGTCGGATTTCCAACCGCAAGCATGACATAGTTGGTAATGTCTACCAGCGCATTGATCGGACGCATGCCGACTTTCCAGATTCTGTTCTGCATCTGATATGGAGACGGCTTCACTCCCACACCGGACATTTCGACTCCGATATATCTCGGACAACGGTCCGGAGACATGATTTCTACCTTGAAATCAGATGTGACATCTGTCTCGAACGGTTCGATCTCTGCCAGCGGCAGATCGTAAAGAGCCGCGATTTCCCGGGCAATTCCATAATGTCCCCAGAGATCCGGACGGTTGGTCATTGATTTATTGTCGATTTCCAGAAGGATATCATTCATATCCAGGGCATCTGCCAGAGATGTACCTGCAGGAACATCAAAAGCAGACAGATCAAGGATTTCCGCTTCCTGCTCTGCCGGGAACAATTCTCCCAGTCCAATCTCATCGGAAGCACAGATCATTCCAAAGGACGCAACACCGCGAAGTTTGGAATTCTTGATCACAACAGGTTCTCCTTCTCCATGCCAGCGCACAACCGCACCCGGGCAGGATACTGCAACCCTCATTCCTTCTCTTAAATTGATGCCGCCGCAGACGATATCCTTGATCTCGCCGTCACCGATATCTACTTTACATACTTTCAGACGGTCTGCGTTTGGATGAGCTTCAATCCGGTCGATCACTCCGACTACCATATGATCAAAACGGCGGGCAAGTTCTTCTACGTCCTCTACTTCTACTGTGGACATTGTCAGATCATACGCCAGTTTTTTCAAATCCATATTTTCCGGAATTTTTACATAATCTTTTATCCATGATAATGATAATTTCATTTTCTTCTCTCCTACTATCTATTTAAACTGTTTCAGGAATCTTAAGTCGCCGCTGTGGAACAGTCTTACGTCGTCCACGCCGTAGCGCATCATAACAAGACGGTCCAGTCCGATGTTTACATAAAATCCTGTGTATTCATCCGGATCCAGTCCTGCTGCACGCAGTACATTCGGATGAGGAGAACCTCCCGGCATAACTTCGATCCATCCTACATGTTTACATACGCTGCATCCTTTTCCTCCGCAGACCTGGCACTGCATATCGATCTCAAATCCAGGCTCCACAAACGGGAAGAAACCGGAACGCATCCGCACCGGCACATCTGTACCAAATACTTTGCTTAAAATACTCTGGATCATCACTTTTCCTGATGTAAATGTGATATCTTTGTCCACGATCAGCGCCTCATACTGGAAAAACGCTCTCTCATGATGGGCGTCTGTGGTCTCATTTCTGTAAACGCGTCCCGGATATACAAAACGGTACGGCGGTTTATGGGTCTGCATATAACGGACGCTTCCACCTGTCAGATGAGGACGCAGGCAGAGTTTTTCATTTGTGCTGCCACTGTCATGCCCTTCGATCCAGTAAGTATCCATGCTCTCACGCGCCGGATGATTCGGAGGGAAATTCAGTTTATCAAAGGCGTACATCTCACTTGTGATCTCATCTTCTTCAAACACCTCAAATCCCATGGAACGGAATGCATCATTGAGGTCATAACACATCTGTGTGATCGGATGCAGTCCTCCTCCAGATGGAAGAATTCCCGGAACAGAGCAGTCAAAGTCGGAAGATACTTCGGAAGCTTTCAGCTTTAATTCCACTCTCTTCTCATCGATCAATTCTGTTACCTGTTTTTTTGCCTGATTTAAAAGTTTTCCCATCTCAGGACGCAGAGATACATCCAGCTTCGGCATCTCTTTCATCAAAAGACTTAAAGAGCCCTGTTTTCCGATATAGGAGCTCTTTACGCTCTGCAGCTCACCTTCGTTTGCCGCTTCCGCAATCTTGTTTTTCGCTTCTGATAAAATGCTGTTGATTTTATCTTTCATTTATATTTCTCCTTTCTTACTTCAGGGCGGTCTCCATGAAATTTCCGGTAAATCAGGAATTTCCTATGATATAAAAAAACACCGCCACTTGTCATAAAACAAGGGACGATGTATATCTATCGCGGTACCACCCTATTTCAGAGTATTCTTTCTTACTCTGCACTCGTTTTGTGTAATGTTCTGCTACACAGGCATCCGGCTTAACGCATGCTGCTTTTCGCCGGAAAGCTCCCATACTGAAATTTCAAGAAGGTTCACGCGGAATGCTTGCAGCCGGTGACACTCCGTCTCTGTATCGCTACATCTCCTTTACTCACGTATGTTCACAGCTCAAAATTCCAGAATATTATGACACAGATTCCGCCGTTTGTCAACAAATTCAGATTTTTATCTTCCGGGGCACCGGCGTCTGTTTTTCTTACCGCAGCATTCCGTTTCTTACTTTGTCTTCCGCTTCCAGGTTAAAATACGGAACATCCTGAACATCATTGCTTCCCGAAGCCAGCAGATGAATCTGCCCTTTCTGGATTCCCAGACCCCGGGCGATGAAATTCTGTTTCCATCCCACATACTGGATTTTTTCATAAGGCACTGCCACATACTCCCGGCCGAAGAATCCATTGGAGACTTTCAGGAAATCTTCTCCAATGCCGGTGCCGTCGGACAGATAGCTCAGAACCATTCCCGCCAGAACCAGAACAATAAGCCCTGCCGCACATCCCCAGATCAGAAGCGTGTATTTTCCCAGGAATCCTGATACAACCGCTCCTGCCGCGCACACGATCAGAAGGTAAATCAGAAACGGGATCATCCACGCCGCCCAGGCGCTCTTTGGCATTCTGTCCACTTTCTGCTCCACCGTATCCAGAAATTCCGGCAGCAGCAGCCCGATCTGCTCTTTCAGCTGTTTTTCAGTTCCGTAAAGGACAAGGAATGAGTTCTTCTCCTCTTCCTCGTCTCCCATGCCGATATTGATAATTTCCGCTTTGTAGCGGTGAAAGATTCTGGCAACCAGAGACTGACGGATCACAAGAGCCTGTATCTTATCCACCGGGATGGTATATTCCACTGTTTTCAAAAGGCCGTAGCATATGTAGATTCTGTCGCCCTTTCTTCCGGCCCGGAAATCATAATAGCGGATAAAATCCTTTAAGGTATCCCACAGAGAGGAAACTATAATGGACACTGCGACCACAACCGCTCCCGCCATGCCCAGCAGGGATCCGATCACATCCGGCCTGGTCAGCAGACGCACCGCAGCCACGCCGGAACCGATGATTCCCAGCACCAGCAAAATAACCGATAAAATATTGATGGAATAAATGCCATGACGGATGATATCTCCCAGTTGTGCATGGATATCAAATGTCACTTCTTCCTGATCTTCCGGTTTCGTTTCTTCCGCGCCCTGCATTTTCTCCATGATTTCCTTTTTAAACGCCTGGGCGTCTGCCTTTTTCAGGACAATCTTTACATCCGTATCATCCGCTGTAGAACGACTGTTGGTATCAATTTTGATCTTGCAGGTTCCCATGATCATTTCGAAAAGATTCTGCTCCATATTGACGTTGGAAATATTTGCAATCCCTATGATATTTTTCTTCCGGTTCACCGTATTTCTCTCGATCACAATGGCATTTTCTTCGATGGAAATATAAGTTCTTGCCCAGACCAGAAGCCGGTTGATCACCGCAATGATAAAAACAGCGGCGACAGCAAGAAAGATAAAAATTCCATAGTCCGATACAGCCATCAGATCATCCCGGGTAAGGTCGTCGGCGTCCTGGAAAATATTTACCGCAAAAAGTACGATCACTGCAAACAGACCGCCGAAAACCTGCTCTGCTACAATGGAAATATGATTCCTGAATTTCTTATTCTTTTCCATAGGCATCCCTCTGTTCTATTACGATTTCATTGATCCTGCGTCTCAAAGCATCCGCAATCTGCTCTGCCTTTTCCTCTTCCAGGAACGAGATGGTCACATCTCCGCCTCCTGTGGTCACGATCACCTTTGCCACTCCAAACAGCTGGTCCAGAGGTCCTCTGGCTGTCTGCAGCTTATGCAGGCGCTCAATGGGCACGATATTTCTTTCTACAAATAAATATCCTTCCATAATGTCGATACACTCTTTATTGATGCTGTAACGGTATCTGTGAAATCTGAAATACGGGCTGACCGCCATATTGGCAAGGATCAGCAGGGCAAGAATCAGGGAAACCCATTTCCCCGCCGCAACATCTTTCGGAAATATCCAGAAATAATTGACCGCGCCCAGAATGATCAGGCCGATGATTCCGGCCACGGCTGCCGAAGCATACATACAGTAAAGGGCACGCTTCGGCAGTTTCTCATAGGTTATGCCCGATATTTTCCCTTGTATTTCGTTAACACTTTCTGTTTTCATGACACCCTCCTTTGTATTCAATGATCAGACATTGATTGTTTCTTACAAGACCATACTACAGAAGGCTCCTTTTCCTGTCAATCATATCAGCGCGTAATCTCCACCGTCCTGGTTGCGATCTGGTCCGCAAACACCCGGTCATGCTCCACAAATATCATCGTCGGCTGAAATTCCTTTAACAGTTCCTCCAGCTGCATCCGGGAAAATATATCAATATAATTCAGAGGTTCATCCCACAGATACAGATGCGCCCGGTCGCACAGACTGGCTGCGATCAGCACTTTTTTCTTCTGCCCCTGACTGAAACATTCCATGGCCTGATCCAGCGTCTCCCTGGAAAAGTCCAGTTTCCGGAGGATGGTTTTCAGGAGAGTTTCATCCACTCCTCTTTCCCGGGCAAAATTTCTCAGAGTTCCGCGAAGCATGGAAGTATCCTGGGATACATAGGAAATGTCCATGTGTCCCGCAGTCTCGATCGTGCCCTGATGCTCTATTTCCTCTCCCCGGATCAGTTTGATCAGACTGGATTTGCCGCAGCCGTTGCTTCCTCTTAAATTTACCCGCTCTCCCTGGGATACTTCAAAGGTCAGAGGGCGGAAAATCTTCCGGCCGTCGTACAGAATCTGCAGGTTTTCACACCGGACAAGCCGCTTTTTCTCATGTTCTTTCGGGCGCAGCTTCAGGGACTGTATTTCCTCCAGATCTTTCAAAAGCCCGGATTTTTCTTTTACCGCCCGGTTCTGTTTCTGCTGGATATCTTTCTTCCTGGCCTGCATTTTCCTCGTCTTCTCCCCGATATACGGCCGTCTTCCTTCCCGAATGTCAACTGTGAATAACAAACCACACTTAAGTTCTTGACAAATCAGCTAGTTTTCGAAAGTAATGATCAACTTCTGTATCTAGTGGAAATACGTCATTTATTCTGCTCCCTACATCGAATTTCTTGTAAAATTTTTTATATTCCCCTGGACCTGCGAATATAAGACTGTAAAACCACTCCACAATAAAATCACCAGGATTTTCCTTTCGTATTCTTTTCAATAATCTTTTCCCTTTTTCTTCTGATGCTTCAATTTTCAGTTCCGGATTCCCCCAGAAGAAATATTCTGTTGTCGCTTGAATATAACCATCTAATAAAACGAATTTTTTGTTTTGAATCAATGTCTCTTCTCCATACTCTAAGAGATAAAAAAATAACTTTTTCTCAAAAAAATTTGTATTATAATATTTATCCACGTCTTCTATGTATATATCTTCCAACGCTATCCACGTCTGTGCTAATAATACAAGAAATTCGTTAAAATCTCTGCTGATTTTCCATTGATCAAAAACCTCTGACAGAAACTTTCTTTGATCTTTTATATTTCTCAGCATCCAGCCCTTTCTGAAAAAAGGCTGAATGCTGCTCTTACTTTCTTCTATATTCTCTTCCTCATATCCATGAGATAAACGATAAATATACATAATATGTCTCTCCTTTTTATCGAATTGACTAATTCTGTTTTATTTCCGTCCATGTATAGGAATCAATGTCATAATTCTGTTTTAAATAAGCCGAAAATTCCTCCTTATCCTTTGTCTCAAACCTTATTTTTTTGTCTTATGATCCGGATCAACACAGTAAAAATTTTCCGTTTTTTCACTTTTCAGCAGGATCATCCTGCCTGCTGCTGCATAGAATTCTGCTTCTCCTTCGAAAATGTAATACTTGCGTTAACATCCATTTTTACTTTCGTTTCTTTTCTTTCTCCTTGTTCATAGTAATATATTTTTAGCATAATATCCGGGGTATCTGATCCCCATATCACAACACTATAGTAACTTGTTTTCCCTCTTGTTTTTGACACTATTTTTTTATAGTCATTTATGTACTCTTCCGCATTTATCTTTTCTTCTCTTTTCTCTTCCCCGATTGTTCCGGAAATCTTTATTTCTCCAATATTACCACTCGTATTTCCGAAATAAATCAAGAATCCTTCCCAAAATCCTTTCTCATCTTCCACAGCATATAATCCCCATTTTCCATCTTTGCTTTCTGCCGACCAATATTTTCTTTGATTCTTTTCTTGAATTTTATTAATTGCAACTAAACATACAACACTCACAATAATTAGTATAAAAATTTTTTTCATATTAATCTCCAATCCATCCTTCTTTATTTGATAACAAAAATTGATTAGTAATGTATCTATAAAGCACTATCTCATTATTAACTCACAAAAGTTATGGCAATTTAATTTTTTAATAATTTAGACATATTGCATAACCATTCTTAGCTATGCAACATGTCTTTACTTTATTTTATTCGTATAATCCTAAACTGATTCTTATTGCTTATACTAGAAATTTTCCTATCTTTTCTATTATAAGAATGTCCACAGTATAATCTATTACCTTTTTTCCCTCCTGTAATAATAATTGAATGATTCCAAGTTTTCTTATTTCTTTTAACTTGTACAATATCACCTTTTTGACTTTTATTCTGTAAATCCTTTTTAGTTTTACAAGATATAATTTGGGCACCTTTCTTTTTCCAATAGTTATAAAATCCTGATACTGTAGTCCAAGTCGTTGTCTCTTTCCAACGATAATATCCGTAATTTCCATGCCATTGTAAATACTTATAGGAATACCAATATTTATTTGTTTTATAAACATTCTTATATTTAAATATATTTTTAGGTTTATACATTTTTTTACCACCAGCATGTACACATTGAGATACAAAGTTTGTACAGTCACTTCCATTATGATAATTATATTTAGGATTTCTCTTTTTTGCCCATTTTTTTGCATAATTTACTGCATTAGCTATACTATAATGTCCACTCGGGTCTGTATAATTCACCGGATTGTTTTTACAATATGCATACAAATGCCATGTATCTGGTTCTTTTGTCTCTCCCCGGTAGGTATCTTCTGTCAGGAATCTCCCATCTTCCGGATTATAGTATCTGGCATTCAGGTAATAGAGTCCTGTCGTGCTGTCATAGATACCACCTGTATAACATACCTCATTCCCGGCCTTGTTATCTCCTTCGATCGTTGTTTCCCCGAAGTCCGTATACCGATAAACTGCATCCGCTGTCCCGTCTTCTTTGATCAGGCTGGTGGTGCTTCCCTGGATGTCTTTATTATAGAGATAGTAGGAGGTCTTCTCACCATCGTAACGCTGCGTTCCAATGATGTTTCCTTCCAGACCGATCAGGTTCTGGGATGTCTGTTCTCCTTCTCCATCGGTCGTATAAGATACCACACCGTCCTGATAGTAATAGTTTGTCGTCGCGTCTCCTTCGATCTTCCGGATTCTCTGATCTTCTCCATTATACTTGTTCTGCTGGACCACTCCGGTCTTGCCGTCTTTTGTCATGACAGCGACTTCACTCAGACGGTTCCTTGCATCGTAAGCTTTCAGAGTCCTCTCACCTGTTTTCGTATTCTTTACCTCTGTCTCGTTTCCGCTGCCATCATAAGAATACTGACGGACAGAATCGACTGCCTGTCCTTTTTCCACGGTTGCTGTCTTGATCTGATCCAGTCCATTATAAGCATATGTCGTCTTTTCATTTCCATCATCTTCTGACAGACGGTTGCCTGCATTATCATAGGTATAGGTGACTGTCTTTTTCTGATCCCCGTCCGTATGATCGGTTGTGACTGTCCTGGTTAATCGTCCGAAAGCATCATAAGTATAATCTTTTGTCTCATTGACTGCTTTCTTAGCAGAATAACGGTTGATCTCTGTTTTCTTAACGATATTGGAGTTCTTATCATAAGCATAGGTATAGGACTCCATCTCTTTTCCGGTCTCGAGATCTTTTCCTGTCATCTTTGTAACGCGGTCAAACTGATCATAGGTATAGTCTTTCTGTACTGCTTTGCTGCTGCCTGATGAGATATCCCGGATGTCTTTGATCTGTGTCACCTTTCCATAGGCGTCATACACATAAGTACGGATTGTCTCCTGAGCAGATCCTGTCTGTGCCTTGATCTCGCTGAGCCATCCATTGGCATCGTAGATGTAAGAAAGCCCTGTCATTCCGTTTTTCTTCGTCGGATAAGACACCTTTTCCAGATTTCCATCTGCATTATATGTGTATGTGATCTGATTTGCCTTGATCTCATCCGCAGATGGCTGGCTGCTCTGGTCGAGCTGGGCATATCCTGTCATCCGGCCCCTGCTGTCATAAGTATATTCTGTGTAGCGATAGGCTGTTTCTGTATTCCCGGATACTTCGTAGTCTGCCATCTCGATGACCTGATCATGGATATCATAACTGTATTTCGTCATCAGGGTCCGGCTTCCCGCGCTCTCTGCCGGTCCCGGCGCTTCGTAAGATTCGGCTTTGATCAGACGATTTTTCTTATCATAACTAAACGTCTGATATGCTCCGTTCCCATAAGTCTCCTTCGTCTTATTTCCTTTCTCGTCATACTCATAGGACACAGCAATCTTCTCGTCTCCATCGCCCAGATCCACTGTGCGTTCCGTAAGTCCTGCCGCATTGGTAACCTCCTGGTTCACATGACCATTGGCGTCGGTAAGGCTGGTCGTTGTCTTTCCGTCCTCTCCTATTTCATAAGAGATCTTATGTTTCAGGCTTCCCTGTTCAACCTCTGTCAGACGGTTCTGATCGTCATAGGTATAGGCTGTCTTGTTTCCGTTTCCATCTGTGACAGACGCTTCGTTTCCGTTGGCATCGTATTCCGTCTCTGTCACGATCGATGCATCACTGGTGCCGACCTCATTTCCATCTACCTTTGGATCCTGGATCGTATGGGTCTGCTGCCCCTGTTTGTCATAGAGGTTTAATGTGATCCTGCCGCTTCCTGACACAGAAGTTCCAAGAACAATGGCTGCGATCTCTTTCCCATCGTCCGTAAACACGTGGTCGGTATACACCCCGCTGCTTAACGTACGGACTGTATTTCCTGATGCATCTTTCCACGTCTTTGACGTCGTCTTTCCATTGGTCTTTACCGTCTCAACCGAAAGATTCCCATAAGATTTCGTTCCGCTTAAGGTACGGATCTGTGCATCCTCATATCCATAAGCCGTCTCTGTTACCGTCTGGAGTCCATCTGCAGATTCTGCTGATCTTACGACACGGTTCAGAGAATCATATGTATAGGTCGTTGTCACACCGGCACTGCTGGTCTCTGACGTTACCGTTCCATTTGCATCATATGCCTTCGACTCGGTCTGCGTTTTTCCTTCCAGTTCTTTTTCTGTCTTTACTGCACGTCCCATAAAATCATAGGTCGTCTTTGTAACTTCGCCGGTATTCTCATCGGTGCTCTCGATTTCACGTCCCATGGCGTCGTATTTCGTGGTGGAAGCTTCTGTCACATCTCCCTGACTGGTCGTAGAAGATTCTTCTACTTCGTGATCTGCTTCCTCTGAGGAAATCTCTTCATGAGAGATTTCTTCTCCTTCCTCATACGTCCACTCATCGGTCATCTCCCAGTTGTCATCCTCATCATAAGCGTAACGGCTCTCTGTCTCCGCCACGGAATCTTTTTCCGTCAGGGTATTCCCATTTTCATCATAGGTATACGCGATATCAGAAACAGCCTCTCCATCACTGTTCTTTGTCACTTCCT
This sequence comes from Candidatus Anaerostipes avistercoris, assembly GCA_019119895.1. GTDB lineage: Bacteria > Bacillota > Clostridia > Lachnospirales > Lachnospiraceae > Anaerostipes > Anaerostipes avistercoris. Next base: position 45,336 of record DWWD01000006.1, read on the forward strand.
TTTGCGGAAGGTTTGCCTGATCTCCGCTGCCATAGGTCGTTGTTGTCGTCTGTCCGGTCTCATCCACTTCCTTTGTCACATTTTCATTGGCATCATAGGCTGTCGATGTGGTCACTTTGACATCTGTTTTGAAATTTACGCTCCGTGATGCTCCGCTTCCTGTCAGCGTCTGGTAGGAAACCGTTGTTTCTGTTCCTGTCTGCAGAAGAGGATTGGATGTATTTTCGTATTGATAGGTTGTCCGGATTCCCGCAGGATTTACCGCAGACAAGATCTTTCCTGTGGCCTTTTCATAAGTCATGGAATCTTTGGCGATCTGTGTACCGTCTCCCTTATGGGATGTGACAGTGGTCGTTCCATCCCCATAGACAAGCTTCTGGTATTCTCCATTTGGCTTCGTAAATTTTACAGCTTTCTTGTCTTCATAAGCGATGGCATAACTGTTTCCTTTCGCATCTTTGATCTGAACAAGCCAGCCTTCCTGATCATAACTGTATGGATATGACACGGTCTGCCCCTGATCCGCGGACTGACGTCTGGCTTCTTTTAAGTTTCCATCTCCATCATAAGTATACGCCATTTTGGTGCCATCCGGCAGACTGATCTTCTGGAGCAGATCAGAAGCATCATATTCCATGGTCAGCGTCTGGTTCTTGTTGGTTGTAACCGCAGCAAGTCTTCCCTGATCATCATACTCATATAAGATATAATTGCCGTTGGCGTCTTCCTGCGCTGTCAGGAATCCATTGGCATCAAAGCGATAAACGTTCTGATCCTTATCCGTCAGCGTACAGGAGGAAAGGATGGTCTTCTGTACGGTTTCTTTCTCAATCTGTGTCTCCCCGCCGGATGAGACTGTAACATTATGGCTTGGCCGATAGTCCTCACTGGATTCACCGGATCTTGCCAGAATACTCTCACTGCCTTCGTTCGGAGACTGTTCTTCAAATCCTCCATTCTTTACATTTTCAAGTTTTAATGTATAATCTTTGCTCTCTTTGGAGATATAACCGTCTCCATCTTTCTGGAAGGTAAGATACGTTCCGTCACTATCCTGGAATATGATATCATTTCCCACCTGATACAGGTTCTTATGGAATGTATCATACCATCCGTTCCCCAGCATACCTGTCTTATCCGTCTGGCTGTTATAAGTTCTTGTAAGAGACAATCCCATGGCTCCTACAGAAATATCAAAGTCATCTGCCGCATACGTCAGATTTCCGCTGGCTTTATCAATCGTTCCCGTGCCGTTCGGGGTGGAAATCTCCGCAGTATCGCGATAATCTTTGCTTCCAAGGGACTGCTGATATTCGCTCTTTCCATCCTGCCGGATCTTTCCTGCATCCGCCGTCTGACTGGCTCCCAGTACTTTACCGCTTTTTGCCAGCTTTACCGCACGGACTTTATAATAATATTCTTTTCCGCTTCCTGTCAGAGTGTCTGCACACCATGCGTTCTTGACCGCACTCTGTACTAGTGTCGCGTCAGACGGCTGGAAATCTTCACTGGTTCCCCGATGCACCTCATAATAGATGCTTCCCGGAAGGGCTTCTTCTTTCTTCCAGGAAATGACCGCTTTTCCATAGGATTTCCGAACGGAAGCATCCTGCGGCTGATACTCATCTGCCTGCGCCTGATCTGTGAAGTGGTAGGTAAGAGTCTTTTCTGTCTGATTTCCCGCCCGGTCTGTTACGATCAGCTTAATTTCATAGGCTCCGCTGTCTGTAAAATAGGATGCCGGAAGTTCAACGGAACCACTGGCCTTATCTCCTGCCTTGACTTTCTCTCCGTTTCCAACCTGATACTCAATCTTTGACAGATAGGAATCCGATACATTCCATTTCAGCGTCGGCGTCATATTGGAAGAAGGATCGTCTTCTGTCGTTCCTTTGCCATCCCCGGCATCAATGGAAGCACTTGTAATCTTCGGTGCTGCACTGTCCACATACAGATAGACACTCTTCCTTGTTCCGTAAATTCCTCCGTTGTCCAGTCCACGGATGCTGACTCGATAAATACCATCCGTCAGTCCCAGACTCTTCGCATCCAGCGTATAATTTCCACCTGCCGTATTCTTTCCTGTGGACGTGTAGTCTTTCACGACTTTCGTCTCTTCTGTCTTATCACTGTTCATAGCCGCTACACGGTACTGAACCTGTTTCAGTGATTTTGATGTGATTCCGCTCCATGCGATGGTACTTTTTCCATCTTTTTTGATATACTGCGGCGAAGCTGTCACACTGCCCGGCGCTGTCGGTCCGTCATAGTAGGTCACGACCATCTTTGGCCGGTAAGACGCATTGGAATATCTGGAAGAATAAAACTTTCCAAAGCTCTTAGTCTCATCCGCATTCTTTAACATGATCCCACAAGATGCGATCGCACCAGACGCAACCTCTCTGGCATGACTGGTCAGATTGATCGATCTTGATTTGCGTGCGGTTCCCGTCGTTGTCGTTGTGCCGTAATTTACGCGTTAGGCTTAAGTCATGCAGGCTGTGATACAGAACCTTTTTTGCATTTATGGAAAAAAGGTTCTGTAAAGCAGTCTATAGGACGCAGTCCGCGAATGAAGGAACTTTGTTCCTGAATGAAAGACTTAAGCCGTTATCATAAGTTCGGCCGGTTGCTCCAGGTAAGACCCGGTCTGGTCCATCCTGCCGTCACCCTTCGTGCTTCGATCACCTGACCGCTCTGGCTGTTTTCCGTCTCATAAATGGTCAGCGACGCAGAATCTACATATTTCCCTTTGATCTTTTCCGTAAAATCTTTAAATCTCAGATAAGTACGGCACACTCCCTGCTTCGCTTTTCCAGCCATCATAACTGTGACACCGGAATCATAAAAGTTCATGTCTTTGTAGGTGCCGTTTATGACATATACATCCCAAAAGTCTGTGGATCCCTTCCATGTGACCGTCGGATCGATCGTTACCGGATATTTCCGCCCGGAGTCTTTAAAATAATCCCCGTCTAATACCAGAGTCAAAAGATAGGTGTCTTCTTCTCCCTCGATTGCTTCGATCTCATAGGAAATTTGTTCACTGTAAGCATTTCCAGAAGCATCATTCATGTTTGGAGCTTCCAGAGACGCCACAATATCTCCGGTCTCTTTGTCCAAGAATGTGATGCCGCCGTCTAAGACATTTTTCTTGGCTGTCATGCCTTTGGCATAAAATCGGAACTGAAGCTTATGATCATCCGGCGCTTCATGCAGTGTAATGCTCTCCTTGATCCCGGTATCCAGTGATTGATAGGAAAAGGCGTATTCTTTATCATCAGACTCATAGGAAACTTTAACCGGAAGTTCTTCCTTTTCGTCTTCCGCATTCAGTACCTCTTCTTTTTCTACCTCTCCCCGGGTCAGCTCCTGGATATCAGCAAATGCATTCTCTCCTGCCACCGCTTTTTCGATTGCGGCAGCGGTCTTATCGGAAGCTGTTTCTTCTGCCTTTTGTGTATCCTGGCTTTGTACCGCGGCTTTTTTTACTGCGGCTCCTGCCTGTGACTGTTCTTCCTGCCGGCTCTCTCCGGCATTCTGGTCATCTGATGTCTGATCTTCTTTCTTTTCTCCATAAATTGGAGCAAAAGAAATGACATAATTGCCATTTTCCATCAAAATCGGAGTGTCCTTTGTCAGGTCTTTCGGCAGATAATGCTTCTTATCTCCTTCTTTGTTGGTATATTGATATTCCTTTAAATCCTTCCCGCTCTCGCTTTTTCCTCCATCTACTTTGACAAGAGTTGGATCATAATCTTTGAGATTTCCATCCTCATCTTCGAACCGGACATCCTGTCCATAAAAAACGGTCTGCTTCTTTCCTCCGGCCAGCTGAAACGTCGTCGAACTTTTCGTACTCTCCGCATCTATGACCTCTTTTTGGTTTCCCTGCGTTTCCTGCGCTCCATAAATCTTTCGGACCGCCGTTCCGATCTCCGCCCACTGCACTGACGTGAACATCAGAACAAACGCCAGAAAACTGCATAATCCTCTCTTGATATGTTTTTTCATACATTCTCCTTTTTGTATTTTGCTAAAACTTTCAGTTACACACCCAGCTACTCTTCGTTCTTTGTTTCATATCCTCCTTTCTCTTACATGCCTTCACTTATATATCCGGAAAAAGAGGGTCAAAGTAACGGTGGACCTCAAAATTTTTTAACTTTGTTGAAAATGCATAAAAAGTTTTTCATAATCTAGTTATTTTGTACAAAAATAACAGGAAGATAAAATGTTTCCATCTTATCTTCCTGTTAAGGCACCGAATCCCGGTGCTGATCAACATCACCTCTAACACTTTCCTTAATATTTTCTTTTCAAACAAGCTAAATAAAATTTTGTATTATATTTCTTGCAAGCAAAAGTCCAAAAAATACCGTTCCACAAATCGAAAGAATCTTTCCCGCTTTTGCTCCCAGATCCCGGTTATATTTCTTTGTCACCCAGACTGCTGCCAGCTGTATGGCAAAATATATAACCAGCGTGTAATGTGTCCCCTGGAAGGACAACGCTCCTCCCTGATTACCGGACCAGACAGGAAAACCCCAGGATGCCAGAAGCATATCCCCCAGGCACATTCCCATTCGATAAGGAAATCCGAACAGCCATCCAAGTATCGACAAACAAAGACCATAGGTTCCATAACCTGCCGGTTTGCCCCCGCTGGCTTTCCAGCATTTTTTCAGAATCCAGAATACCAGATAGCCCGCCAGACATCCGATGCCATTGGCAATCACATCGTCCATATCTGCCAGCCTTCCGGTAAACAGAAACTGAATCATCTCGATTCCAAGAGACAGAAGCACCCCAAAGCCAATATATTTCCAATGCCATTTTATATCTTTTTGAAAAACCAGCGGCAGAAAAGCACCAGCTGGCAGAAATAAGAGTATATTTAACAAGAAGTATCTGCCATCAAAATCCTGAAAGGGAATCAGCTGACCATTGTGTGCATTATGAATCGACCAGGGCGCTGTAATTCCCGTAATCATCAGGAGTGTCACCAAATACACAAGCGCAATATAGTACAAAATATAATCTTTCCCCTGTCTGGCGAATTTTTTCAGACATATTTTATGGATCCCATAAATCAGCAGTGTCAAGAGAAGTCCGATCCAGCAGGCTTTTGATAAATATGACATGCCTATTAACAATTTAGAAACCATCATAATCCTTCTCCCTCTATCTGATCTTCGGAATGATATATCGAAATCCGGTTTCTTTTTTTATTTTTTCTAATTGTTCCATTTTCTTTTCCAGATCGCTTTTTCCATCATAATGAAGATATCCCTGACATTTCACCGATAACAAAATTTTTTGAAACTCCTGTGAATCTGTCTCTTTCAGACAAAGAGACGGAAATACAAGAATCCGATCCAGTAGTATTTCTTCATTGTCCAATGAAACACTCACATTCTCCTTAAAAAATTCCTTAATCTGAAACTTCAAATCTTTTTCACCCAGATACTTTCCCTGGAATGTATCCCCGACTTTGAAAATCTTCTGGTAAGAGGCGCCTGCAAGCACCGGAATGACCTGATCTGCTCCTTTTTGGTAATCTTTTTTCTCAAATGTCTCTCCTGTCTCTATTAACTCATCCATTTTCTTCTGACTTGTGAAATCATAAGATACCTGCAAAGATTCAAGCGGTGTAAGAATCTGTCCATTGATTTTCTGATTCAGTGCATCTTTCCCGCCGGAAACATATGCTTCATTTCCCGGGAACTTTCCAAGATATTCAATATCCTGACGACTGACATCATAGTAATCAGTTCCAAAGGTATCTTTCACATTTTTATAAGTTTCTTTTAAAACGGCACCGGCGTCTTTTTGTTTCAAAAAATCTTCAAAACTACTATTTTCACTGTCATAATCATCTGTGAGCATCCATTCTCCACTTCCTGAAATCTCCACTTCCAAAGTTCCGCTATTCTGCTGCGGAGAATTTTTTTCAAATAATTTACCGAATAATAAAGCTGCAATTAATACACCAATTAAAATACTTCCAATTATTTTTACCTTCTTTTTCATATCCATTCCCTCTAATATATATTTATGATGTATATCATTTTATAATCATTGTTATAAAATTTCAACTTGATTTTTTATCATACTCTCACAGGAGCGTTTTTTATTTCCTAGGGACGCAGTTTCCGTAAAAAATAACAGGAAGATAAAATGTTTCCATCTTATCTTCCTGTTAAGGCACCGAATCCCGGTGCTGATTCTTTCAATTTTTCAGGACATCATCAAACTGCCTGATATTATAAATAACACTTCCAATATCTCACATACCATTTTCTCCATCGTTTCAGATTCGGATATACAAAGTTTCCTGCTTTTTCATAAATATAATAAGCTTCTTCCTGTTCCTTCTCTGAAATATGTCCTTTTCCAAAGGATTCCCGGTATACCAGGTTCATAAGCCTTCTGGCTTCTTCCGGAGTGATACATTCAATTTCTTTTGACAGGCACTTGGCAAAGTCTTCTTCCATTCCGTTTTTGCCCCGCAGGTATCCGCCCATTCCCATGAGTTCCATCATACGGACAAACAGTTCATCTGCCGGAAGTTTCCGGATTTCTTCCAGTTTCCGTTTTCTCCGGAAATGTATCAGGAAGACTGCGGCTCCCACAGCCAGCAGGATCATCAGAACCCAGAGGACTCTCCGGATGATTCCAAGCCAGTCAATTCCTGCATGTTCACTTTCCTGTGCCGTATCGGTCTCTTCCTGCACATCTTCCTGCGCCGTATTTTCGGCCTGGGTGCTGCTTTCTTCTGTGGATGCCTGTGACGTCTGAGATTCATCTCCCGCAGACGGTGTTGCGTCCACTACCTTCCATCCCTGGCCGTCCACATAGACTTCCGTCCACGCATGAGCGTCCCCATCTTCCAGGACGGCTCTCCAGGCGCCGTCAGACTGCTGTTCAAAATCGTCCGGCTGCGCCATATATCCCGTGACATATCTGGACGGAACCCCATAGAGACGGAACATCAGCGCCGCGGTTGTGGCAAAGTGCTGACAGTATCCTCTGTGGCTTTCGAATAAAAAGTATTCCGGTATTTCTTCTCCCAGCGGGATCACGCCGGGATTCAGCGTGTAAGACGCCATGCTGTGCAGGGTGTTTACAATGTATGACGTGATATGATCGATTCCCTGCTGCGGGTTTTCAGCACACAGACTGGTAAGTCTCGGCAGGCTTTCCCGGTCCACGTCCAGATACTGCTCTCTTACAAACTGACCGTAAAGGCTTTCCCGGTTCTCATACCACTGAAGTTCTTCCTGAGGCGTATTTTCAAAGATGCTTTCAAACTGTTCCTGGGTATAAGCCGAGAATACGTATCCTTCTTCCGTCATATTCAGATAGCGGGATAGGTACGGAGTATAATATCCCGACAATCCGTTCGAAAGATGGCGTATTTCAATTCGAAACGGCATCAGATCTCCGTCACCCATATACTGCAGAAGAGAAAACTGGCGGTTTTCGAAGGCATACCGGCCGATGTACTCCCAGCGGTCCCTGCTGCCTCCCCGTATGGATCTGTCATAAAATTCGGAATCATCCGCCTCCTCCCACCGGCTGTTTTCATAGGTTCCGCCGATATAATTTCTCAGGTAAATAGAATCCTGCGGCTTCTCATCTACAATGATTTCCAGCTGCTGCTGTCCCGAAGGATAATTGTTCCCACGGCTGACTCTTCCCTTATCCGGCTCTGTGTGAAAGATTTCCATGGTTGTCTGACGGATTCTCTGTTCAATGGCCACAGGGATTTCAAACAGCTGTTCCATATGCCGGCTGGTCAGGAGCACTGAGATTCCCAGAAATACGAAAAATACCGCCGCCAGGAAATACATGCCTCTTCCGGCCACATTCATATGGCTTTTCTTATAAAACGCCGGATAGGTCTGTTTTCGCCCGGACATCATATTTCCGGAAAGACTGGTTCCGATATGATACAGGGCAAACAGGCAGATTCCGATAAAATCCGGATTTCTGCCGATCAGCGGCCCCAGAAGGATAACCGGAATGCTGTAGAAATACAGCACCCATCCTGCCCCGACCTTAAAAATCAGTACCTGAAGGAGGATGGCGCAGCCGACTGCAAAAAGCATCATGCCGGCGGTCAGATCTCCCCCGGATCCGGACCCGGACAGAGAAAGACTGTCCGACAGAACTGCCCATTGATCCGGCAGTTCTCTCCAATACAGCAGAAGAATCAGAACCGGAATCCCTGCCAGCAGAATTGTATTTACCGTATGTTTCTTTTTCAGACGCAGAAATAAAAGCGCCGCATAAAGTAACGCCGTCAGGTAAACCGGCCATTTTTCATAGCTTATATATAAATTCAGCGGAAATGTATACAGAATCCCGAAAATACTGCTCACATAACATATAAAAATGGCAGCACTCCAGATTCCTTCTCTGGACGGTTTCCGAGTCTGAAAATTTCCGATATAAAGCTGCATTCCACTGTTTTTTTGTTTTTTATGAAAGCGAATCAGAACTCCACCGCCTTTCCAAATCTTTTGCAAAATCCGCCAGAACTTCTCCACGACCTGTCAGCTGAAACTTCGTATTCAGGCAGAGGCTGAGAGGTTCCTGTATCTGGCTTTCGTACAACTGTATGGCATCGTCTCCGCCTGTCTCTGCATAGAAACGGGCGTTTCGGATCAGTTCCTCCACCGTTCTGCGGATGTCGGCCTCTTCACTCACCTGCATCACTACCATGGCTTTTCCGGCGGCATCATACCACCACACCCGCAGATGTATCTTATCTCTGACAAAACTGCGGATCATGGAATCCGCGATTTCAAAAAACGCGTCCATCTCTCTGAGCCGGGCGTTTCCTTCATACCGCAGATCCAGAAACAGCGACGCCTGGCGTATGACATCCTCCCGGTATGTCTTAATGAATAATTCGTCATTTCTGGCACTTAATTTCCAGTGAATATCTTTCATGGCGTCTCCCTTTTGATATTCTCTGACATCATCCACATCCGGCGGGCGTTTCTCCCAGAGATCACTTGGCCTGCCGCCGGCATCTTCTATATTCCGGAATTCTTCCAGCCCCTGCAGGCCGATTTCTTTTCCTTCCGGCAGAAGGACCTGTGTGTCCTGAAGATTCACCGCCTTCTTTTTGCGAAACAGGCGGAAATAATCATGGACACGCAGTTCCCGGATGCGGCATTGGAGGATTCCGCAGTATTGGGATACGATCTGAAACTGCATTTCGGTTACATCTCTTGCAGATACATATCCCTTCAGATTCAGTTTTGTCTCCTGATCCTTTTCCGGATTTTTCAGATTTCCATAGGTCAGAGAAAGGATAAATAAGGTCACCGGCAGCCGTCCCTTGTTTCTTACGATGATTTTTCCGCTGACCGGCTCATTTTTCTTTGAACCGTTCTCTCCCTCTTCCAACCGGATCTGCAGATCCAGATTTTTCAGAAAATACCCCGGAAGAAAACAGCTTCCTGCGAATAAAAGGATTTCTGTGAAAAACAGAAACATCAGTACATCCAGCCGGTACACGCCTGCCAGATAAAAGGTAAGCAGAGAAAACGCCAGATAAACAACTTTACGCATGTTTTTTCTTCCTTCCAAAATCAGGGGTCCGGATTGCGGACAAAATTCCTGTTAAAACGTCCTCTTTTGCCACACCGTCCATGTGTGCCTTTCCATTCAGGACAATACGGTGCTTTGCCACATAAGAGAATTGTTCTTTTACATCCTGAGGTATGACAAAATCATTGCCCCGGAGCCACGCGGAAGCCTTTGCCATGCGCACCAGCGCCAAGGTTCCTCTTGGGCTGGCTCCCATTTCCAGGTACAGACTTTCCCTTGTGGCAGTCATCAGTTTGACGATATATTCATACAAGTCATCGTCCATATAAACTTCTTTCACCTGCCGGCACATTTCTTTGAATGTTTCAATGTCTGCCTGCGGCTCTAATTTCTTTGCTCTGGTTCCCGCGTCTTCTCCTTTCGCCATGGCGATTTCATTTTCAAAATCCGGGTATCCCAGAGAAAGTGATATCATAAATCGGTCCACCTGGGCAGGCGGAAGCATCTGGGTTCCTGCCGTACCGGAAGGATTCTGGGTCGCAATGACAAAGAACGGCGACGGTACTTCCCTTGTTTCTCCGTCCACCGTCACCTGTCGTTCTTCCATGACTTCCAGAAGGGCAGACTGTGTTTTCGGTGACGTTCTGTTTATTTCATCTGCCAGAAGCAGGTTGCAGAATACCGCTCCAGGCTGATATTCAAATGTTTGTGTGTTTCTTCGATACATGGAGAATCCGGTCAGATCTGACGGCAGAACATCCGGCGTAAACTGGACTCTGTTCCATTGGAATCCCAGGAGTCTTGAAAATGCCACTGCAAGGCTTGTCTTTCCCACTCCGGGAATATCTTCCAGGAGGACGTGGCCTCCTGCCAGCATTGCCGCCAGCACTTCTCTTGTCTCCCCGGACTTGCCGAGAATTACCTGATCGACCGCCTTCAGCAGATTCCATGCGGTTTCTCTTAGTTCCATAAAGGCCTCCTTCCTTCTCTCTTCCTGTTTCCATCATAAACTTTAAAGTTAACTTCAAGTCAACGGAAGAAATGTTAGTTTTTTCTTAAAATTTTGTGAACGCCGCATATCTGCCCTTTTATTCCTTACTTCCCCTATACCTGTCAAAGAGTAAAAAAAGGAAGCCTGACACTCCAGACTTCCTTGTCTTTTTTATTCTTCTTTTTCTTTATCGGACTGCGCTGTGATTCTGCTTAATATCAGCACCGGAGCTCCAATTTCCATATTTCCTGTATTCTCCATGGTAATGCTGTCGTATTCCTCGCTGTTTCCTACAACCACAGGCGTCGTCAGAAGGCAGCCGGCATCGGCAACCATATCCATATCAAATTCCAGCAGAAGATCCCCCTGTTTTACCTTCATTCCAGGCTCCACTTCCACATAGAATGGCTCTCCCTTGAGCTTTACCGTTCCAAGTCCCACATGGATCAGCAGTTCCGCTCCTTTCTCCGATGTCATGCCCACTGCATGCTTTGTACCAAATACAGCAGTGATTCTTCCATTGACCGGAGCATAGACTTTTCCTTCCGCAGGCCTTATAGCGAAACCTTCTCCCAGCATTCCTTCGGAAAAGACTTCGTCTTCCGTATCTCCAAGAGCAATGACTTCTCCTCTGGCCGGCATGCAGATGATTTCTTCTTCCACCTGCTCTTCCCTGCTGTCATCAGATACAATCCTGAACTTCCGTTCTGATACATTGCTTGACAGGAATTCCTCCAGATTGGTCTTAATCACCGTTACATTCGGACCGTAGATAATCTGAACCACATTGCCGTTCTTTACGATTCCTCTGGAGCCGGTCTGCCTTAAAATCCTGTCATTGACCTTGCGGATATCTGCCAGAGAACACCGCAGTCTCGTGGCACAGCAGTCAAGATAATATATATTATCTTTTCCGCCCAGTCCCATGGCGATCATGGCTGTGTGCTCCATGCCCTTTATTTCAGGATCTTCGGCGTCAAATAAACCGTCGTCTTCATAAAAGACAATTTCCTCTTCATCCTCCCGTCCCGGAGTCTTCAGATCAAATTTGGTAATCAAAGTTTTAAAAATAAAATAGTACAGGGCAAAATAAATAATCCCCACCGGTATCACCCGAATCCAGTCAGTCTTCGCATTCCCCTGAAGGACGCCAAAAAGGATAAAGTCCAGCAGTCCTCCTGAAAACGTAAGCCCCACTGCAATATTTAATATATGGGCGATCATATAAGCCGCGCCTGCCAGCACAACCTGCACCACAAACAGCATAGGAGCCACGAAAAGGAAAGAAAATTCGATCGGTTCTGTAATTCCTGTCATCATAGAAGCCAGCGCTGCGGAAAGCATCAGGCCGGCTACCACCTTCTTTCTCTCGGGTCTGGCACACTGATACATGGCAAGTGCCGCTCCCGGAAGTCCGAAAATCATGAAAATAAATTCACCGGAAAAATATCTGCACGCATCCGCACTGAAATGAACCGTATTTGGATCTGCCAGCTGGGCGAAAAAGATATTCTGTCCTCCTTCTATGACTCTGCCTGCCACTTCCATGGAACCGCCTACGCCTGTCTGCCAGAACGGCAGATAAAAAACATGATGCAGTCCGAACGGAAGCAGGGCACGTTTTACGATTCCGAAAATAAAAGTTCCGAAATATCCTGTCTCCGTTACCAGCTGACCAAGAGCATAAATTCCCTGCTGGGCAAAGGGCCATATATAAAATAAAAGAATTCCCACAAACACGTAGACCGCCGTGCTGATGATCGGAATAAACCGGCTGCCGCTGAAAAATGACAATGCCGCCGGCAGTTCGATCATACAGAAACGATTGTGGAGAACCGCCACTCCAAGACCGACGATGATTCCTCCAAACACTCCTGTCTGCAGGGTCTGTATTCCTACGACACTGGTGATCGTGCCGTTCAATACACCTGAAGCAATGATTCCATCTGCCGTGATCTGTCCGCTCATTTCCAGCATGGCATTGATGGAAGCATTCATCACAAAATAAGAGATAGCCGCCGCCAGAGCCGCGACTTCCTTCTCCTTCTTCGCCATACCGATGGCCACTCCGATGGCAAAAATCAGCGGAAGATTATTAAACACAGCGTTTCCGGCTTTCATAAGAACTGTAAGGAACTCATGCAGTACCGTGCCGGAGCCGAGTATATTTTCTAATCCGTAAGTTTGAATCATTGTAGAATTGGTAAACGAACTTCCCAGCCCCAAAAGCAGTCCCGCCGCCGGCAGAATCGCAATTGGGAGCATAAAAGACCGTCCAATTCTCTGCAGTACGCCAAAAATCCTCTCTTTCATTCTTTTCCCTTTAAAGTGTTGTGATCATAAGTTCCAGGCTGCCGCAGAATTTTGTCTCTTTCTGATCGGAACAAATAATAAAATGGTCTCCCTTTTTGATGGCATCCCCATCCATTGTTCCTTCTCCGTTTAAAACACTGACCATCTGGAACGGTGCATCATTTTTAATAACATTTTCATCTTCCAGCTGATATTTGTCTACTTTAAAAAACTCACTTTCTACATATCTGGTTTTCTCACCGTTTTCCAGTTTCGTTTTAACAAATTCCTGCTTTCTGTCATTGTCAGACGGCACCTTTGTAACTTCAATCGACTGTTTTACATGAAGCTGTCTTTCCTTGCCGTTAGCACCTTTTCTGTGATAGTCATAAACTCTGTATGTAATATCAGATGACTGTTGTGCTTCATAAATCAAAGACCCGCTGCAGATCGCGTGCAGGGTTCCGGATGGAATATAGAAAAAATCTCCTTCTTTGATCTGAAAAGAGTTCAGCAGATTATCATAGTCATCTTCTTCAATTGCTTTTACGAATTCTTCTTTGGTTCTGGCATGATGTCCCATAACCATCTTTGTCCCTTCTTCTGCCTGAAGGACATACCAGCACTCTGTTTTCCCCAGAGAATTTTCATTTGCTCTTGCATACGCATCATCCGGATGAACCTGTACAGACAGATCATTCTTGGCATCGATGATCTTAACCAGCAAAGGGAACTGGTCTCCCTCAATATTTCCAAATAACTCTCTGTGGTTTTCAAACACCCAGGATAACGTTTTGCCCGCAAATTCTCCATCAGCCACTTCGCAGTCACCGTTCTTATGAGCAGAAATTGCCCAGCACTCTCCCGTATGATCACTTGGAATGTCGTATCCATAAACGTCTTTTAGTTTATGACCTCCCCAAATCATTTCTTTGAAAACCGGTTTCATTTTTAAAACATGACCCATCCTTTTCTCCTCCTATAATTATTTCTTTTTGAATTTTGACCGGAATGCTCTCTTTAAAACATCAAAAAAAGTAAGAGAACGCACCATATGATCTGACGGCACATATTTGTTGATTGCACGCAGAACTTTCTTCGGTTCTTTTGAGGCAAAGGAATATGTACCATTTTTCTTTGTCTGAATCGCATATCTCGGAATCTTCTTCCCTTTAAACATCACAGACGCAATCACATAGTCAATTTCCTCCCATGGAATCTGTATAAAATCATTTACGTTACGGTCATTATAATATTCAAAGCCTTTGTCTCCAATCATGATCTTTCCATAACTGTTAAGTCCCTGATAAGAAGTCGCTTTGATTACAAGATCAACTCTTGTATTGATTGACTGAGCCATATTGCTTCTCCATTTCTTTTCTAAAATTTTATCCTTTTTATTATACCGTATCCGCCCGGCTCCGTCCACCCTGACAAACATGGAAGCAGAATCTTTCTCCCAGACTGATAAAGAAAAGGACCCGGCTTTTCCGGGTCCTCTTTGATCTTGTTATGCCAATCTTATAATAATCCCACTACATGTCCTGCGATACCTACGATGAACAGGGCAATGATGATGATGATCGGTGATACGTTCTTCTTTAACAGCCACATGCACAGCAGCGTCAGCAGCAATGGCACGAATCCCGGGATCAGGGAATTTAAGTTGTCCTGCAGGGTCGTTACCTTCTCCGGCGTCAG
>DWWD01000007.1 GCA_019119895.1 Candidatus Anaerostipes avistercoris
CATAGATAGAGTAACCTTTCTCATAATGTAATCTCCTCATAATAAAAAATCATGAGGGAAAGTATACCACAAAAATCCGGTGGGACATAATCACGTGTGGTATATAAGGACATTATCATAAATGAATCAGAGACGTTTTGTATTTTTTTAAAAAACCGGTTGACCTTCAAAAGAAAACGTGATATGCTTATCACGCTAGACTTTAGCGTTGGAAGAAGGTCTTTTTTTTATGCCTTATTTTAATTTAATTTAGAATCATAATGGAGGTGGAAGTTGTGCGCACAAGAGTAACATTAGAATGTACAGAATGTAAACAGCGTAATTACAACATGACAAAGGATAAGAAAACTCATCCGGAACGCATGGAAACAAAGAAATACTGCAAATTCTGTAAGAAACATACACTGCACAAAGAAACAAAATAATGTTTCCGACGTGGCCCAAGCTTAAGGAAGTGGAGTATGGAAAAGAAGGACAAGAAAAAGAAAGCAAAAAAGACAAACTGGTTTAAGCAGATGAAAGCTGAATTCGGAAGAATTATCTGGCCGACCAAAGGAAGAATTGCAAAGGAAACAGCAGTTGTAGTTATCTGTGCCGTAATTATCGGTATTATAGTCGCTGTCCTGGACATGGGACTTCAGTACGGAATACAGGCACTGGTAGGATAGAGGTAAGGAGAATTTATGGCAGAAGCAAATTGGTATGTCGTTCACACTTATTCCGGCTATGAGAATAAGGTAAAAGCAAATCTTGAGAAGACCATTGAGAACCGCAAGCTTCAGGATGAGATACTGGAAGTGAAAGTACCATTGGAAGATGTTGTGGAACTTAAGAATGGTGTGAAGAAAAAAGTTTCAAAGAAAATGTTTCCGGGATATGTATTGATCCACATGGTAATGAATGATGACACATGGTATGTTGTAAGGAATACCAGAGGAGTCACAGGATTTGTCGGTCCCGGGTCAAAACCTGTTCCCCTTACTCCTGCTGAAATGAAGCCGTTAGGAATACAGCTGGGTGGAGGAACCAAAGATGAAGCGTCAAAACAGGAGAAGATCGAGTTTGACGCCGAAGTCGGAGACATGATTGTTGTGACTTCTGGTGCTTGGGAAGGAACGACAAGTGCGATTACTGCAATCAATGAACACAAGCAGACAGTAACCATTGAAGTAGAGATGTTTGGAAGAGCTACTTCTGTGGAGATTAATTTCTTGGATATCAAGAAAGCGTAGCAAAATAAGGAAGAAGATCCTTATTTGAGACAAAGTGGGAGGGCTATCCCGTAATTACCACAATAATCAGGAGGTTAACGATTATGGCAAAGAAAGTAGAAGGTTATATCAAACTTCAGATTCCAGCAGGAAAGGCAACACCTGCACCACCAGTTGGACCAGCTCTTGGTCAGCATGGTGTAAACATTGTACAGTTTACAAAAGAATTTAACGCAAGAACAGCAGATCAGGGAGATGTAGTCATTCCTGTAGTTATCACAGTATATCAGGACAGAAGCTTCAGCTTCGTAACAAAAACTCCACCAGCTGCAGTTTTATTAAAGAAAGCATGTAATATTCAGTCTGGATCAGGTGAGCCAAACAGAAAGAAAGTTGCGACGATCTCTAAAGCAGAAATCCAGAAGATCGCTGAGACAAAGATGCCAGACTTAAACGCAGGATCCCTTGAAGCAGCAATGAGCATGATCGAAGGAACTGCAAGAAGTATGGGAATCACTGTAGAAGACTAAGACACACATGAGCTGTTTTAAAATCAAGAATTAAGAAGTGGGAGGGTTGGCTTCCCGATATTACCACAGGAGGTATTTTAGAATGAAAAAAGGAAAGAGATATGCAGAACTTGCGAAATTAGTAGACAGAACAACTACTTACGAAGCAAAGGATGCAGTATCATTAGTAAAAAAATTAGCAAATGCAAAATTTGACGAAACAATCGAAGCTCACATTCGTCTTGGAGTAGACGGACGTCAGGCAGACCAGCAGATCCGTGGAGCAGTTGTACTGCCAAACGGAACAGGAAAAGAAGTAAAAGTTCTTGTATTCGCAAAGGACGCTAAAGCAGAGGAAGCAAAAGCTGCAGGAGCAGAATATGTCGGAGCAGAAGAATTAGTACCAAAAATCCAGAAAGAAAACTGGTTTGACTTCGATGTTGTAGTAGCTACACCAGACATGATGGGAATCGTTGGACGTTTAGGTCGTGACCTTGGACCAAAAGGTTTAATGCCTAACCCGAAAGCCGGAACTGTAACTATGGACGTTGCAAACGCGATCAAAGAGATCAAAGCAGGTAAGATCGAGTATAGATTAGACAAGTCTAATATTATTCATGTGCCAGTAGGAAAAGCTTCCTTTACGGAAGAACAGTTAGTGGACAACTTCCAAACGTTAATCGATGCAATTGTAAAAGCAAAACCTGCTGCAGCAAAAGGTCAGTATTTCAGAAATGTAACAATTTCTTCTACAATGGGACCTGGAGTGAAAGTTGATACAACAAAATTTGCTTAAGTCTTAACGATAATCCCCTCTGTGAGTTATTACGGAGGGGAATTTTTTTGAAAATGTAAAAAAATATTTGACAATCATAGAGAATTATGATATTGTTATAGAGTATTACTGCCGAAGACAGTAGGTGCCGCATGGCGTAACGTAAAACTACCTACCGAGGAGAATCATTAGTATGAGCTAATTATGCCCTTTGTCTTTGGAGACAGAGGGCTTTTCTTTTTAGAGGTGCGGCGGTACACGAAAAATAAATCAAGGAGGTGCACCATTTCATGGCAAAAGTTGAATTAAAACAACCGATTGTAGACGAAATCAAAGAATTACTTGCAGATGCTCAGTCAGCAGTGCTTGTTTCTTACCGTGGAATTACAGTAGAACAAGATACAGCAATGCGTAAGGAATTAAGAGAAGCAGGTGTTGATTACAAAGTATACAAGAATACAATGCTTCGTTTTGCAGTGAAGGATACAGATTTTGATTCTTTATCCGGAGATTTGACAGGACCTACAGCAATCGCTGTTTCTAAGACAGACGCGACAGCTCCTGCGCGTATCATTGCAAAATACGCAAAAGATGTGGAATCTTTAGAGATGAAGTCTGGAGTTGTAGAAGGAACATTCTATGACAAAGATGGAATCAAAGTTATCGCAAGTATCCCATCAAGAGACGAACTGCTTGCAAAATTCCTTGGAAGCATCCAGTCTCCAATTACAAACTTTGCTCGTGTTATTAACCAGATCGCTGAAAAAGGCGGAGCAGGGGAAGCAGCAGAAGCTGCAGAATAATTTTTAGCAAAATATTAAATTTGAATTAGGAGGAAAATCATAATGACAACTCAGGAAATTATTGAAGTTATCAAAGGTTTATCAGTTTTAGAATTAAATGAATTAGTAAAAGCTTGTGAAGAAGAATTCGGTGTATCTGCAGCAGCAGGTGTTGTAGTAGCAGCTGGTGGAGCTGAAGGCGGAGCAGAAGAAAAAGACGAATTCGATGTAGAATTAACAGAAATCGGATCTGCTAAGGTTAAAGTTATCAAAGCTGTTCGTGAAATCACAGGACTTGGATTAAAAGAAGCAAAAGAATTAGTTGACGGTGCTCCTAAAGTTGTGAAAGAAGGCGTATCTAAAGCAGAAGCTGAAGAGTACAAAGCTAAACTTGAAGAGCAGGGAGCTAAAGTTACTCTTAAATAATTTAAGAGAACGCTCTTTAAATAAATATGTGAATGAAAACTGCCGGACTGACAGAGATGTCAGGATGGCAGTTTTTTTATTTCATATTCGCAGGAATTTGATTGCTATCGAGCTTTTACAGAAAACACAGCCAATATTACAAGTGGTAATATTACCACTTGTAATATTGGCTGTAATATAGTATAATGAGGGGGAAAAATAGTTTCTGGATAAGGAGGATATGTATGGTCGGAATTTTAATCGTTTCCCATGGGGATTTTGCCGCAGGCTTATTAAATGCGGTAGAATTAATTGCAGGCAGACAGGAAAAAGTAACAACGATAGGACTTCATCATGAAGATGGTGTGGAGGAGTTTGAATCAAAAGTAAATCAGGCACTGAAAGAGCTGGATGAAGGAGATGGTGTGTTGGCTTTTGTTGATATCCTTGGAGGAACGCCGTCAAATGTTATTTTTCGCAGTCTGGCGAAGAAAAAATTTAAGGCAATCGCAGGAATGAATATGGCAATGGTTGTTCAGGCAGTCATGATGAGAGATTCCATGGAGGAAGAAGAACTTTACGAGAGCGTTTTGGAAGTGGCGAAACAGCCACCGATTCTGCTCCATGAAATGTATCAGGATATGATTTTCGAGGAAGCGGAAGAAGACGACATATAAAGAAAACGGCAGGTTCAAAATGACCTGCCGTTTTCTTATATGTGAGGAATAGCTATGAACTATTGTGGGAGGTTATAAGATGGAATCAGCAAAAACTGTCATAGCGGCTCTGACATCTTCTTTTACCCCTTCTTTTCCGGCGGCAATGATGTCGTGAAGGAAAATTTCTCCTTCTCCGGCGCTTTTCACATATTCGCGAATTTTGTTTCCGCCCGCCATGGCTCCGTAAGTATAGTAATTGATTTTTGTAATTCCATTTTTAATGGCAGTTTTAAAATCTTCGTCAGATACTCCGGATCCGCCGTGCATAACAAATGGAATATCAATCTGCTGCTTAATTTCCGTGATTCGGTTTAAATCAAGTTTTGGTTCTGTCAGGTATACGCCATGGGTTGTTCCAAAGGATATTGCCAGCGCATCCACATGAGTTTCTTCTACGAAATTTTTTGCTGTGGCAGGATCTGTATAGCAGTCATCCAGGGAATCAAAATCTTCTGCGCCAACAGCGCCGCGGCCTTCTCCGCCGCCTACAGAAGAAGTAAAGATATGACCGAGTTCGGCTTCTACAGATACGCCGGCTGCATGTGCGATTTTAACGATTTCTTTTGTCTCTTCCAAATTCTCTTCATAACTTTTCGCGGAAGCGTCATACATAATAGAAGTAAACCCAAGGCGGATTGCCTGGATGCATAAATCAAAGGAAGCACCATGATCTAAATGGACGCAGACAGG
This sequence comes from Candidatus Anaerostipes avistercoris, assembly GCA_019119895.1. GTDB lineage: Bacteria > Bacillota > Clostridia > Lachnospirales > Lachnospiraceae > Anaerostipes > Anaerostipes avistercoris. The sequence goes on from DWWD01000007.1 coordinate 5,092, forward strand.
AACAGAGGCTCTTCTTGCGTAGTCCAGCATAATCGGACCGATTTCCTGCATGGAAATAAGATTTTCGTGGACTTCTGCGTGCTGCAGGATGACAGGAACCTTCAGCTCCTCCGCGGCGGCAATGACTGCCTGGACAGATTCGAGGTTCGGGACATTAAAGGCTCCTACCGCATATTTTCTATTTTTTGCATCTTCTAATATTTCTTTCATTGTCACTAACATATTGTATACCTCCATTGATCTGAGTAAGTTGCTGCTTAACTGGATTATAACCTGTGGTAATAATAATGTCAATAATTATTACCAATGGTATTTAAATTTGCAATTCTTAACAATTTGGATACATTTTCTTTTAAAGGTGAATTTTTTAAAAATAATCCGGATGAACCGCCCGTAAATATGTCTGCCCCGGCGGAAGCCAAAAGAGGCACCGTAGAAGCATTTACGTTTCCGTCTGCCTGAATCGGTGTAGACAAACCTGCTTCAGACAAGAGAAGACGCATAGTTTTTATATGCTCAATCGCCTGTGTCTGGATCTGCTGACCGGAAAATCCAGGCTGGACGGTTAATTTCAGGATCCAGGCTGTTTCTTTAGCCAGAGAAAGAAAATCCGGACCGGGAGCAGTAACTGATTTGTAGCAGAGAACCGGCTCTGCATCGTATTTACGGATCAGGTCGAAGATGGCAGGCGGGTTGGCCATAGCTTCGTATTGGACGGCGATATAGTCTGCGCCAAGCTTTGCGAATCGTTCGATATAAGTTTCCGGTTCATATACTGCTAAATGAACTTCGATTGGAAGATCTGTTGAGACAGCGAGAGCTTCCAGGAGAGAATCTCCGAGGATGAAGCATTGATTGAATCTTCCATCGACAACATCATAATGAAAAAAAGAAATGCCTGCTTTTTCACATTCCTCTGTCTGTGATTGAAGATTCATTAAATCCATACAAGAGACAGAAGCAGAGATAGAAGGCAGTGTAAAAGAAACATGTTTCATATTATTAAATCCTTTCTGTTATGTAACATCAGCCTACACAAATATATTACCACAGGTAATGAAAATTGTGTAATTTTATGAAAAACAAAATAAAAAATCAGCAATTTTCACAAAAATACTGAGAAAAAGAGAAAAATATTGACAAAATAACTACAGGTGGTATTATTTAAATATAACCAATGGTAATAAAAGCAATTTTGAATGGTCAACTGAAAGGAGAGATAGTATGAACATCGAAGGAATCGTACTGGTGCGGATCGATGACAGGCTGATTCATGGACAGGTCATGACATCGTGGCTGAATTACACGGGTGCAAACAAAATTATGATTATTGATGATGGAGTCGCGGCGGATCCATTTATGAAAAGCGTATTGAAGACCTGTGTCCCTGCCAATGTAAGACTGGCGACATTTAATGTAGAAAAGGCGGCAGTCCGGTTAAAAAAAGGATTTGCGGGAGATAAATGTATCGTGCTGGTAAAATACCCTGAAACCCTTTACCGTTTAATGAAAAAAGGCATTGTTTTTTCAGAAATAAATATAGGGGGAATGGGCGTAAGCGGAGATCGAAAAAAATTCTTCCGGAATATATCTGCTTCAGAAGAAGAGAAACGAATGATGAAGGAGCTGATTGAGGCGGGAGCTCATATTACGGTAAGAATTATTGCTGAGGACAGTGAAACAGATATTTCGAAAATGCTGTAGAAAGATGGAAGTCAGCAAATATATGAGAAACAATAACCATAGATTCCAAAAAGGAGGGAACAAATGCACATATCATTATTTCAGGCGATTTTAATTGGAATCGTATATTATCTGGGTAATATAGGAACTCCATGGCTGTCTCTTTTGGGCAGTATCTCTGTAGTTTACAAGCCCCTGGTAGCAGGTACATTGGTAGGATTTATTTTGGGAGATCCGGTTCAGGGCTGTATCATAGGAGCAGCAATTAATCTTCCGTATGTGGCCTTTATTTCTGCCGGTGGAACAGCGCCGCAGGATCCGGGCCTTGCGGGAACCGTTGGAACAGCCTGGGCGCTGGCGGCCGGGGTAGATCCTTCAGCGGCAGTTACGATTGCTCTTCCGCTCGGTTTGCTGGGAACGATGATCTGGGTAGCTCATATGACTCTGGACGTAACATTTGTTCATATGGCAGATAAAGCGGCAGAAGATGGCGACATTGATAAAATCTGTTTCTGGCATGTAGTTCCGCCGCAGATTCTGATGTTTTGTCTCTGTGTAATACCGGCAACGATCGCGACTTACTTTGGATCAACGGCGGTGCAGGGATTGATCGAACAGCTGACAGGAAGACCACTGACAGTGCTTCAGGTAATTGGAGGTCTGCTCCCGGCACTGGGTATTGCAATGAATCTGCGGGCTATTTCAAGACCGGGAACGCTGTTATTTTATATGATAGGCTTCATTCTTGTGCAGTATATGGAACTTCCGGTTATTGCCGTGGCAGTTCTTGGACTTGTGATCGGATACTTCTATACGATGCTGCTGAACAACAATCAGACACATCAGCCCGCAACTCCGGATGGAACCCCGTCTGTAACTATGGATGATGACGATGAGGAGGATTTCTGATATGGCAGAGAAAAAGTTAAGCAAAAAAGATGTAGTAAAAGCGTTTTGGAGATGGACTTTCTTTTCTCATGCGAACTATAATTATGAGAGATTGGAAGCAACCGGTCTGGTACATGCGTTTAAACATGTTATAAAGAAACTATATGGTGATGACGAAGAAGAATATAAAGCCTGTATTAAACGCCATATGCAGTTCTTTAATACAGAGCCTCATATCGGAGGCGTGATTCCGGGCATTGTTCTGGCTATGGAAGAAGAAAGGGCGAACGGAGCTCCGATTACAGACGATGCCATCAACGGTGTTAAAACAGGATTGATGGGACCGTTTGCGGGAATTGGAGATACATTATGGCAGGGAACTTTGACGCCGATTCTTCTGGCGTTTGGTATCTCTCTCGGATCTCAGGGAAATCTTCTGGGGCCGTTGATCTATACGCTGTTAATGTTCGGAATTATGTGGCCGGTCGCTTATTTCTGCTGGATGAAAGGATACGAATTGGGAAAAGAAGGAATCGAAAAGATTCTGGGAGGAAATCAGCTGCAGATGCTGATCACAGGTGCTTCGGCTATGGGAGCAATTGTTCTTGGAGCTTTATCCAGTCAGTTCGTGACAGTTCATTGTTCCGCGATCATCAAAATCGGTTCCATGGAAATGAATGTTCAGGAAACAGTATTTGATGCGTTATTTTTAGGAATTCTGCCGCTGGCTGTAACACTTTTGACCCTTTATCTGTTAAAGAACCGAAAGATGAAGGCAACAACGGTTATGGTAATTCTGATTTTGATTGGTTTGATCGGCGGAGGGCTTGGATTCCTTGGAGCTGCATCATAAAATAAGAATAGAAGATGGAGGTAGACTTATTATGGATGGGATGGCAAAGACGCTGGTATTCACCGGCGAACGACAGATTGAACTCCGGGAATATCCGATTCCGGAAGTGAGCGACGATAAAGTTCTGGTCAAAGTAGATGCGTGTGCGATCTGCACGTGGGAGCAGAGGGTATATACAGGAGTGAAAAAAGTAGAATATCCGTTTATCGGCGGACATGAGATGGTGGGAAAGATCATCGGGATGGGGAAAAATGTCGACAGGCGGCAGTGGAGCGAGGGTGATTTTGTTGCAGTGGGCGTGACGCTTCCGTGTAAAAACTGCTATCAGTGCAAGAGCGGAAATGAGCAGAACTGTGAGAACTTCGATCACAGCAAACAGCAGGAGGGACTTCCGGAAAAAGGAATGGGCGGAATGAGTTCCCATCTGCTGGTAAGTCCGGATAATCTATTCCACATTGACCATGTTTCGCCGGAAGAAGCAACGATTACCGAGCCTTTGTCATGTGTGCTCCACAGTGTGGAGACAGCGCAGATCGAATTCGGAGATACAGTTGTCGTCATTGGCTGCGGCATTATGGGTCTGCTCCATACATTATTATCCATAAGGAGAGGGGCATGCGTGATCGTATCGGACACAAATGAAGAAAGAACGAAACTGGCTCTGGAACTGGGTGCATCCTATGCGGTGAATCCGTCAAAAGAGGATTTGGAAGAGAAAGTAAAGGAAATCACGGGAGGTATAAAAGCGCAGGTCGTATTTGATACAACGCCGATTTCGGCAGTTGCGGAGGATGCGGTAAAATCGGTAGCCAACAATGGACGGCTGGTACTTTACAGTTCTTTCTATCCGGATACACCGATTTCTATCAGTCCAGACTGGCTTCACAAGAGTGCGGCGAAGCTTCTGGGGACCGCCAATTCCAACACAGTGGATTTCACCAGAGCAACCAGGCTTTTGTCCCAGGGAATCATAGATGTAAAACCATTTGTCAGTGAAGTCTACGAATTGGAAGAATATAAGCAGGCTTTTGAATCTGCAATCAAGGGAGATAAATTCCGCGTTGTGATCAAGTTTTAAAAGCGGGCAGTCAGACCACATTTGAGGCCTGGCTGCTGCTTTGCGTACAAACCAGGAGCCCTGCAGCCTGTGTAAAATCAGTGAGGAGGATATGAGATATCAGCAGGAAATATCTCAGAGTAATGTAATGAACGAAATATTAAATATGCAGATCAACGATATGGCGAAGGTAACTTTTGACTGCAGCTGTGGAAGGAAACATTTTCTGGATATCGACAAAATTGTAATGGGGCAGGGCGTGATCAGCCGCCTGCCGGAAGTTCTGTCAGATTGTGCGGGAGAAAATGTTTACATTTTGTGTGATCAGAATACATATCAGGCAGCAGGAAAAAAAGTAAAAGAAACTCTGGAAGGTTCCGATTTCCAGGTGAAATGCACTGTGCTTGATTCCGGAGACCAGATTCTGATCCCGGATGAAAAAGCAGTGGGAAAGATGTTTATGGAACTGGAAGCAGATACCGCGATGATCGTGGCGGTGGGTTCCGGTACTTTAAATGATATGGCGAAATATATGTCATCCAAAACGAAAATTCCGTATACGATCGTCTGTACAGCGCCGTCCATGGATGGATATGCTTCTTCCGGAGCGCCGCTTATGAATGGAGGACGGAAGATCTCTTATACGGCAACACTGCCATATGCGATCGTAGGCGATACAGATGTTATGAAAGACGCGCCGATGCGCATGATCCATGCGGGATACGGGGATATTATCGGCAAACTGACCTGCCTTGCGGACTGGAGATTGTCTCATGAACTGACAGGAGAATATTACTGTGAAACCATTGTGAAATTAGTGCAGAAAGCCATCAAAAAAGTAGTGGATCACCGGAAAGGACTGGAGCAGAGACAGGAAGAAGCCATTTTGTATCTGATAGAGGCTCTGACTCTTACGGGGGTTGCCATGGGTCTGGTGGGAAATTCCCGGCCGGCGTCCGGCGCGGAACATATGCTGAGCCATTATTGGGAAATGGAGGTTATAGCAAAAGGAGAGAATCCGGAACTGCACGGCATTAAAGTGGGAGTGGCAACTCCAGTAATCGCTGAAGTTTTTGATGCTATGCGGGATGTTCTGCCGGAATCTGTTAAAGAAATGGCACCTTCCGCTCAGGAAATTAAGACTTTGATGAAAGAAGCGGGGGCTCCGATTCATCCGCAGGAGGCAGGCCTTGACAGAGATTTGTTCTATCGGGGAATCCTGGAGGGCAATACAGTCAGAGAGCGGTTCAGCATTCTGGATCTGGCAGTACAGGAAAAGAGAATTCAGACCATAGCAGAAAAGATAACCAGAGAATATTATCCGAAAGAGGCATAGGGAGGAATACCAATGGGGAAAATGGATCAGATCCGATGTTTTGTTCTGGATATGGATGGAACGATTTATCTGGAAGGAGAACTGTTTGATTTCACGAAAGATTTCCTGAGACGAGTGGAGGAAAAAGGAAAGAAATACTATTTCTTTACCAACAATTCTTCCAGGAGTCAGCAGGAATATATTGACCGGCTGACGGGGCTGGGTATCATGATCGAGCCGTCACAGATGATGATTTCTACCCATGTGGCAATCCGATATCTGAAGAAACATTACCCGGATCACTCTATTTATATAGTAGGAACACCGTCTCTGATCCGGGAATTTGAGACGGCGGACATGAAGCTGGTTCAGGAAAATCCGGATATCGTGCTGCTGGGATTTGATACAACATTGACTTATGAAAAAATGGCGAAAGCCTGCCATTATATAAGGAACGGATGTATCTACTACGGAGTGAATCCTGACTGGAACTGTCCGATGAAAGGCGGAAATTTTATTCCTGACTGCGGCTCCATGGCAAAAATGATCGAAGCATCCACCGGACGGTTCCCGGAGTTTTTTGGAAAACCATCCATACATACATTGGAATATATCATTGATATAACAGGATGCCGGTCAGAAGAAATCGCCGTCGTAGGGGATCGGCTTTACACGGATATCGCAGTGGCAGCCGGAAGTGACGTCACTTCCATTCTGGTGCTGAGCGGTGAAAGTACTATGAAGGACGTGGAAAGAAGTGATGTAAAACCGGATTTTATATACCGGGATTTAAGCGAAATTCCGGTATAAAATTTAGAACAAAATACCAGCTGTTTTTATAAAGAGAAACCTTGAAAGAGAAACACGGAAATGGTATGATTACCTTATGGATACATAAACTGATATATCTCATCATATTGCAGTGAGGATACCGGAGTATTTCAAAAAAGGAAAAGGCGGAAACAATATGGCGGAGACGAAGAAAAAGAAACTTCTGTATATGCGCCTTCGGGATCATATTCTGAAGGACTATGAAGAGAAACCATATTATTCTCCACTGCCTGGAGAGCGTGAATTGTGTGACATCTATAAGGTAAGCAGACCGACCGTAAGGAAAGCTCTGGAGGTGCTGGAGGATGAAGGATGCATTGCCAGATTCCCTGGCAAAGGCGCTTTCTATATCGGGAACAGAGAAAGTCACAATAACAAATTTTCAACCAATATAGCTTTTTATAATCAGGTAAGACTGCGGGGAGATTATACGAGAAGTAAAGTCCTGGCTCAGCGCATTGAACTGGCGGAGGAAGAAGTGGCACAGGCACTGGGAATCAGAGAGGGAGATAAGATTTTCCATCTGGAGAGACTGCGTTATATTAATGAACAGCTGTGGTCTCTGGCCGATGCATATGTGTCATATTCTCTGTGTCCGGAATTGATCCAATACGACTTTACGGAGAGATCTTTACATAATACGCTGTCCAATTACGGACATATTCCTGCAAGAGCAAGACGTCGTATTACCGCAAGACAGGCGGATGAATATGAAGCCTTTAATTTAGGACTGCAAAAAGGAGATCCAGTGTGTGTTGCAAAAACTTTGACCTGTGATGATGCAGGAAACCCTTTGGAGTATTCAATCAGCAGAAGTAATGTGTATAACATGTCGATTGAACTGACATTGCAGAATAAGACGAATATCAGCGAAGGAGACAGTTATTCCAATATGCTGTAACACAAGAATATCCTGAAAGGGATTTTTTTAGGCAGCAATGTTAAAAAATTAACAAATAAAAGGAGGAAGAACGATGCACGCAGATGAAAGCTTATTGGAGATAAAGCATGCAGTGCTGTATGAGGTTGCAAAGCTTGCTTTTGAGGGAGAGCTGGAGGAAAAGAGGGATGATATAGCAAAGAAGCTGATCCCTGGTCCAAGAGCAAATTTCCGCTGTTGTATTTACAAAGAACGTGAGATTATCCGTCAGAGAGTACGTCTGGCAGAGGGGAAAGGAGTAGAGGCAGAAAATGATGATAACATCATGCAGGTTATTTATTCAGCCTGTGCAGACTGTCCGATCTCAAGCTACACGGTAACAGAGAACTGTCAGAATTGTCTTGGAAAAGCATGTATTAATTCATGCAGATTCGGAGCGATTGAGGCGGGGCGCCACCGTTCTCATATTGACCCTGGAAAATGTAAAGAATGCGGACAGTGCGCAAAAGCCTGTCCATACAATGCCATCGCACATCTGCAGAGACCATGTAAATTCAGTTGTCCGGTCGATGCGATTACATACGATGAAGAAGGAATCTGTAAGATTGATTCAGAAAAATGTATCCGCTGCGGACAGTGTATGCATGCCTGTCCATTCGGAGCGATCGGAACAAAATCTTACATCACTCATGTCATTGAGGCACTGAAATCTGACAAGAAAGTCTATGCCATGGCAGCGCCGGCAACGGAAGGACAGTTTGGCAAAGATATTACCATGAACAGCTGGAAGAAAGCAATGAAAGAAGTTGGATTCGATGACTTCATCGAAGTAGGACTCGGCGGAGACATGACCGCTGCTTATGAGGCAGAGGAATGGGCAGAGGCATACAAGGAAGGAAAGAAAATGACAACATCCTGCTGTCCTGCATTTGTTAATATGATCGACAAACATTTTCCGGAATTGAAGGATAATGTTTCAACGACCGTTTCACCAATGTGCGCAGTATCAAGATGGATCAAATCACAGAATCCGGATGCAGTCACTGTATTTATCGGACCTTGCGTCGCAAAGAAATCAGAAGCTATGGAACACGGCATTGAAGGAAATGCAGATTTCGTACTGTCTTACAGCGAAATTGAAGCAATCATGAAAGCAAAAGACGTTGAACTCCAGCCGGAAGAAAACACCTATCAGGAAGCTTCTATTTACGGTAAGAAATTCGCAGGCTCAGGCGGAGTTACGGCAGCAGTGCTTCAGAGCCTGAAAGAATCTGAGGATGAAATTGATGCAACAGTATGCCGGGCAGACGGAGCAGCTGAATGTAAGAAAGCGCTTCTGTTCATGAAGGCAGGAAGACTGAAAGAAGACTTCATCGAAGGTATGGCGTGTGAAGGCGGATGCGTCAACGGACCAAGCAGCAATCAGAAGCCGAATGTTGCAAGAAAGAACCGCAATGCAATGCTTGCAGAAGCTGATAAACGTGATATTCACGAGAACTTAAAGAACTATGATATGGATGCATTCTCCATGCACAGATCATAAATCAAAAGATAAAAAGTACCAGTCAGAAATGGCTGGTACTTTTGACATTACAGGGGATCTTCTCTGTATCTGATTTTGTACCGGATGATGGAAGAAGGATATATGGCTTTGTAGTTTCAGAATAAAATGAGGGCAGAAAGAAAAGACGCTGAGTAAAATCAACGCCTTTTTCTTTTGTCATAAGATAATATCTTTGTAATCTGATTAGATTTCCAGCAGATCACTGAAGGATTTCAATGCTCCGTCAGTGTCATGAGCAAGAACGCGTGTTGCAAGGATCTTACCAAGCTGTACGCCTTCCTGGTCGAAACTGTTTACGTTCCACAGGAATCCCTGGAACATGATCTTGTTTTCGAAATGAGCAAGCAGAGCGCCCAATGATTCTGGCGTTACCTGGTCTCCGATGATGATGCTGGAAGGACGTCCTCCTGCGAATCTCTTGTTTGGATTCTCATCATCTTTACCGCAGGCGAATGCGATGATCTGAGCAGCTACGTTAGCGCACAGTTTCTGCTGGCTTGTTGTTCCCTGGATTTCCACGTCTACGCCTAACTGATTCTTTTTGTATCCGACAAACTGTAATGGAACGATATCAGTTCCCTGATGTAATAACTGATAGAAAGAATGCTGTCCGTTTGTGCCAGGCTCACCGAAGATGATCGGTCCTGTCGGGTAGTTAACAGGCTCTCCGTCGCGGTTTACGCTCTTACCGTTGGATTCCATGTCACACTGCTGTAAGTGTGCAGGGAAACGATTCAGTGCCTGAGAATATGGAAGAACAGCTGTTGTAGGATATCCCTGTACGTTGCGCTCGTAAACGCCGATCAGGGCATCTAACATGTCAGGGTTCTTCAGAATATCTTTATTCTTGGCAAGTTCGTCTTCGTCTGCAGCGCCGTTAAGGATTCTTGCATATATATCTGGTCCGAATGCCAGAGAAAGAACAACACCGCCGACAACGGAAGAAGAAGAATAACGTCCTCCGATAAAGTCATCCATGAAGAATGATTCAAGATAATCATCGCCCTGAGCCAGAGGAGAAGTCTCGCTTGTGGCAGCAAGCATGTGATTCTTTGGATCTAATCCGGCCTTCACTAAAGCGTCTTTTACGAAGGCTTCATTTGTAAGTGTCTCTAACGTAGTTCCTGATTTGGAAACTACGATGAACAGAGAACGGGATACATCAATAGAATTGAGAACGGCAGCAGCATCATCCGGATCAACGTTACTGATGAATTTTGCTTCCATCTTTAAGGTATCGTTTGCTTTTGCCCAGTTCTCAAGAGCGATATACAGAGCGCGAGGCCCTAAGTCGCTTCCGCCGATACCGATCTGAACAACTGTTGTAAATGTTTCTCCTGCAGCGTTTGTAATTTCTCCTGCATGAACTTTGTTTGCGAATTCAGCGGCTTTTTCCTGCTGGGAAACATAAAATTCACGTTTGTCAACACCGTCAACGATGACAGCGTCGCCCTGCTGTCTGCGGGCTAAGTGATGAAGAACGCGGCGTTTTTCTCCGGTATTAATGATTGCGCCATTGTACAATTCTTCGTATTTTTCAACCAGCTGCTGCTCTTCAGCTAAATCAGCGAGAGCTTCCAGGACTGTGTCGTCCACTTCTTTTGCAGCATAGTTGTAGCTGAGACCAGCTGCCATTGGCGCGCTGTACTTAGCTACACGTTCAGCGCCGCTGTCTCCGGACATTGCTTCTACAATGTTTACGCGGCCTTTTAATTCGGCAAGCTTGTCAAAGGATGCCAAAGTGTCGAGATTTTTCCATGTTGCCATAAGTTATTCCTCCTTAATATGGGCATTGATTAATTAGATGTCACACATGCAAATACAAAAGATGTTCTGCAAACCTAATTTGTCTTAATTATACTAAAAAATCTTTTCTATTTCAATGGATTGTACTGTATGAGATAGAAATTTAGTTTGAATTTGCTGAAAAATTCACAAAATAGCTGAGCGCTTTAGCGTGACAGAGTGAAAAGTTTCAGTTTGACAAGTGAGAGGAATGATATTATATTAAAGTTACAAAAGAACATTATAGTGTGAATATGTGCAAACAGGAAAGGAAGATGTACAATGAGAGAAAGGATCAGAAAGCTGAAAGCTCACATTCAGAAACTGAATGATGCAGGTGTGAGGCGGACGTTTCTGTATGAATATGTAGCGGAATCGATGAAAGAAACAGAGGGAGAACCGGTGCAGATTCGAAGAGCTAAAGGATTTGCCTGGGTACTTGATCATGTGAAGCAGGTGGTGCTGCCGTATGAAACCATAACAGGAAGTATGCTGGGAATGTGTCCGATGTATGAGGATGTGATGACAAAAGAAGAACAGGAACGCTTTGCCGAGAAGGCAATCTGTAAATATCTGGAAAAGAAAAAAGAAGACAAGACATTTGACGGAAGTATTCATTTTGAGGAAGGGCATGCAAAGAGTTTTGAAGATGATTTTACCAGTAAGAAGAGCCGCTGGTCTTTGATGTCGAGAGTTCACCATGATGCCAGCGTGGAATATAAGGATCTGCAGGATGTCATTTCCAGGATACAGGAAAAATTCGCAGATGAAGACATAGAGCCCTATGAAATCGGACGAGAGCTGGAGAGAGCCTTTAAGATTCCTTATGATCCGGAAATAAAAAAGACCTACAATGATCTGCCGTGGTTCCTGGGAAATCATATCAATCTGAATTATGAAAAGATGATAGGAAAAGGATTTGACGCTTTGACAGATGAAATCCGGGAATATCTGGATCAGACGGCAGATCCGGAGAAAAAAGAATATTATGAAGCCGCTCTGATCGCTGCGAAAGCTGCATCCAGATTTATAAAACGGTACGCAAAGACTCTGCGGGGGTATCCGCAGGAAAGAGGAATCTCTATTAAAAGAAGGGAAGAACTGCTGGAAATGGCGGATATTTGTGAAAAGATTGCCTATAAACCGGCAGATACCTTCCGGGAAGCGGTGCAGTTTACGTGGATGCTTCATATAATGGCAAACATCCAGGGAGGTTCAGCCCTGTCCTTTGCGAGAATCGATCAGTATCTCTATCCTTATTATAAAAAGGATCTGGATGAAGGACGGACAAGTCCGGAAGAAGCCAAAGAATTGCTGTCATGTTTGTGGCTGAAAGTGAATGAGCCGAAAATGCGTACCGTACAGAGTGTAACGCTTGGCGGAATTACGCCGGACGGCAGGGACGGCGCCAATGAGCTGACCGGAATCTGTCTGGAAACAGCAGGGGAAGTCGGAATGCCGTATCCGAATATCGGGCTGAGGATCAATCCGCTGAATCCATCCTGGCTGTATGAAAAGGCGGTGGAAACTGCCAGGGCAGGATGTGGACAGCCGCAGCTGCTGAACGATGAAGTGTGGATAGTGAATATGAAGAAGCTGGGATACAGTGAAGAAGATGCCAATAATTACTATAACATGGGATGTGTGGAAATTATGGTTCCGGGAAAACAGCCAAACTGGGGCGTAACAGAGGCAATCGCATTTCCTGTATTGATCGAGCAGGTCATGAAAGAATGGAAGAAAGGCAGAAAGATAGAAACATTCGATGATTTTATGGCGCTGTATTTTGAGGAAATGGATCAGGTGGTTCTGGGAGATTATCAGGAAGCGGTTCAAAAGAAGAAGATTATGAAGAATCAGTGCTATGACCCGTACAGTTCACTGCTGATCGACGGATGTCTGGAAAATGGACAGGATATGCTCCAGGGAGGAAGCGAATGCCCGATGCACTGGTCCGTTTATGCTTATGGAATCGGAACAGCCGCGGACTCCCTCTGCGCTGTGAAAAAATTTGTATTTGATGAAAACAGATTCACGATGGAAGAAATGTACAATGCCCTGAGTCATAACTTTGAAGGGTATGAAGAACTGCAGTCTGTGATCCGCAGAGAAAGTCCGGCATTCGGAAACGGTATTAATGAAGTGGATGATATCGCGGATCAGGTGCTCCGTCATTTTACAAGGAAGGTTATGGATTTGAATCAGGATTCTGAATCAGATAAATTTGTTTCTACTCTGTTTGGATATTTCTTCCATATTTATCATGGAGAGATTGCGGAGGCGACTCCGGATGGACGAAAGAAAGGAGAACCTTTCAGCGACAGCATGGGACCGAATCAGGGAAGAGATGTGAAAGGCCCGACCAGATTTCTGAATTCCGCTCTGCATCTGAATGTGGATGAGGTGACAGGCGGATATGCTCTGAATTTTAAGATCAATCCGTCATTCCTGAGAGAAGAAAAAGGAAAACAGGCGATCATAAAACTTTTGGAGACCTATATAAAGAAAGGCGGACCGCAGGTACAGATGTACACGACCAATACAGAGGATTTGAAAGATGCCCAGGTTCATCCGGAGAAACATAGAGATTTGATTGTCCGCGTAGGAGGATACTGCGAGTTTTTTGTAAATCTTGACAAAGTACTGCAGACAGAAATTATCCACCGGACATTGTATGGAGAAGCGTAGATGGTGAAAAAAGGACTTGTTTTTGGAATCCAGCATTTTTCAATCCATGACGGAGATGGAATCAGGAGCAATGTATTTTTGAAGGGCTGTCCTCTCCGGTGTGTATGGTGCCATAACCCGGAAGGGTTAAGGAGAGACATTGATCTTCAGTATATAAAAAACAACTGCCGGGGATGCGGACGGTGCGGTTTCATTTTCCGGAATATGGAAAAAGTATACGGAGCAGGAAGAGAACAAAAAGAAACATATGCGGCGGCGTGTCCTTATGGAGCGCTGGAAGTGGTGGGAGAATGGATGACAGCGCAGGAAGTTGTGGATGAAGTCATGCAGGATATGGCGTTTTTTGAAGAAAGCGGCGGCGGGATAACACTCTCCGGCGGCGAACCGATGATGCAGGCGGATTTTGCCGGGGAAGTGCTGAAAACGGCGAAAGAGAAGGGCTTGTCTACCGCTATGGAAACCAGCGGCTGTGCGCCGCTGGAGAAATATCTGGGACTGATGCCTTATGTAGATGAGTTTTTGTGGGATTACAAGGAGACGGACGAAGAAAAACACAAAACATTTACGGGAGTCAGCAACAGAAGGATACTTGAGAATCTGGAGGAAATCCACAGAAGAGGCGCAGGGATCGTTCTGCGCTGTCCCATCATTCCGGGTCTCAATGATACAGAAGAACATTTTCGCGGAATTGCCGAAATCAGCCAGAAACTGGAAGGATTAAAAGGCGTGGAGCTTATGCCGTATCATAAATTCGGCGTGGCGAAAGACCAGAGAATCGGCCGCGGAAAACAGCGGGAATACAGGGTTCCGACGGAAGAACAGAAAAAAGAATGGGAACACCGGATTACGAAACTGGGCGGAAGGATTTTTTCATAAAGTACCAATAAACAAATGCAGTAGAAAAGGAGAAGAATATGCTGATTTTAATTGATGATGCAGATGTAACGAAAATTAAGGAATTGTATGCAAAGTACCCATATGACGGGGTAACGACCAATCCCACAATTTTAAGCAAAACAGGGAACCCGGATCCTATGGATCAATTAAAGAAAATACAGAGTGTAATGCCGAAAGACGCCATGCTCCATGCACAGGTGCTGTCCACGGAAACAGAAGATATGGTGAGAGAAGCGAGACATATGGTGTCTGTACTGGGAGAAAATACTTACATTAAGGTGCCGGTGACTGCAAATGGGCTGAAAGCAATCGATATTCTTGCAAAAGAAGGTATTTCTGCCACAGCAACGGCTGTTTACGGCGTTATGCCGGCATTTATGGCAGCCAAGGCGGGCGCGAAATTTCTGGCGCCGTATGTAAACCGTCTGGATAATCTGGGATATGACGGGGTGCAGACTGCCAAAGACATTCATACGATGATCAAGGCTTCCGGTTATGAAACGGAAGTACTGGGCGCGTCTTTCAAGAATTCCCAGCAGGTGCTTGAAATGGGCAAATTTGGAATCGGAGCCGTAACAGTAAATCCGGATACGCTGAAGAGTCTTGCGCTGAATCAGGTGGCTGAGAAAGCCGTACAGGACTTTATCCGGGATTTTGAGGGATGCTGCGGAGAAGGAAAAACAATGCTTGATTTTTAATTGGAGAAGAAAAAAGAACACTACAGTGAAAAAATGTGCATTTTCTATTGACAGACCGACAGAACGCAACTATAATAAAGGCATAAAGAACAGAAGCACACTATAGTGGAATCATGAACAACCAAAGACACGCACAGAAAGGAAGACGAACAGTGAAGTATTACAAACCAGAGACAGTAAATGAAAATCTGCCGGGGATTATATTACTGAGTCACGGCCCGTTTGCGGTATCGCTTCTGGATACAGCGAAAATGCTTTTTGGAGATGCTGAGAATCTGGCAGCTTTTTCGTTTGAAGAAGGAGATGACGCGGATCAGTACAGGGAAACTTTTGCGGAGACCATCGAAGCATTTCCGGAAGGAAGCCTGATTCTGGTAGATTTATTTGGCGGAACACCATGCAACCAGGTGATGCGGTATGTGCAGGAAAAGGGGCAGCCCCTGGAAGTCGTCGGCGGAATGAATCTGCCGATGCTTGTAAATTCCGTGATTGCCAGAGAAGAAAAAAGCGGAAAGGAATTCAGTCTGGACACGGTGGAGAACGGGAAAAACGGAATTTTCCGGGTGGATGTAGAAGGGTTCCTTCAGGATGATGACGAGGACGAAGACGAATAAGAAGATATTTGTGAAAGGAGATAGCGTATGGCGAAGCAGTTAGCAGTCAGAGTTGATGACAGGCTGATCCATGGACAGGTTGTAACACAGTGGGTCAAAGTATTCAAAGCACAGAAGATTGTGGTAATCGATAACAATGTGGCAAAAGATAAGATGCAGAAAAATATTTTGAAATTTGCCGCTCCGGCAGATATGAAAGTCAGTATTTTTTCTGTGGATAAGGCAGTGGAAGTATGGAATAAAAATCAGTTTGGCAATATGAATGTTTTCGTTTTATTTAAAGATGTAAAACAGATTGCCGAGATGAAAGATAAAGGCGTAAAGTTCGATGAAATCACATTGGGAAATATGTCGATCACCGGAGACAGAAAACAGATTTATAAATCCACCGGATTTACAAAAGAAGAGGCACAGACATTATTCGACTTAAGGAAAGACGGTGTGAACCTGTTTTTCCAGACTCAGCCGACAGACCGGAAAGAGTCGATTGATGTTATGAAGAAGGTATTTCCGGATCTTAATGCGTAAATATGAAAAACGAAGGAGGATAAAACATGACGATCACATTAACGCAGGCTGTTTTGCTGGGACTGTTTTGCGGAATCGCAAAATGCTGTATCCCATACACGCCTGGAGCATTTATGTTTAATACAGTCATCTTCAATGCAGTCATCATCGGAGCAGTGCTCGGAGATATGACGCAGGCGATGATCATCGGAGCATCACTGCAGCTGATTTATCTGGGAGTTATTTCAGCAGGAGGAAACCAGCCGACGGACCCGTGTCTTGCGGCTTACGTGGCAATTCCGGTGGCGATGGCTTCCGGTCTAGATACCAATGCCGCGGTTGCTCTGGCAGTGCCGGTGGGGCTGCTGGGAGTTCAGATTACGAATATCCTGTATCTGGCAGCAGGATTTTTCGCTCAGAAGGGAGATACCTGTGTAGAGAAGGGAAATGCGGCTGGAATGGTAAGATGGTCCATTGTAACCGTTGGAATCATCCGTATGCTCTGCTTTGGAGTGTTGATCGCGGTAGCCTTGTATTTTGGAAGCAGCGCCCTTCAGGGAGTTCTGGATGATATTCCGGAATTTGTAACAAATGGCCTTTCCGCTATGGGAGCGTGTCTCCCGGCAGTTGGATTTGCGATTATCGCAAATCTGATTTCCAAACCGAAATATGTCCCGTTCTTTTTTGCCGGATTTTTCCTGATTCAGTATACGGGCATTGGAACGATTCCGCTGCTGATGATGGGAGCCTTTATCACATTCCTTTATATTACATTCACAAAGAATGAGTATGCGGGAAATGCGGATTATGAGGGCGAGGACGAAGACGAGGATGAGGATGAAGATGAGGACGAAGAAGTCGGCGAAAAGATCCTGACCAGACTGGATGTACTGAAATCTTATGTAATTTACTGGCTTACTGCTGAGGTATGCCACAGCTTCGAAAGAATGCAGGCACCGGCTTTCTGTACAGCACTGGTACCGGCTCTTAAGAAATTTTATCCAAATCAGGAAGATAAGCCGAAATATATTGAAGCCCTGAAGAGAAATATGACATTCTTTAATACAGAAGCTCACTGGGGCGGCGGCCCGTGTCTGGGATTGACTCTGGCAATGGAAGAGAAGAAATCAAGAAATTACGAAGCAATCCCGGGAGAAATGATTTTGAACCTGAAAACAGGTCTTATGGGACCTCTGGCAGGAATTGGTGATACGCTTTCATGGTCTACCTTAATGTATCTGTTTATCGGATTGTTCCTGCCGCTGGCACAGAGAGGAAATCCTCTCGGAGGAATCGCTCCGATTGTTTTACTGACAGTTGTATGTTTCGGAGTCGGATATTTCCTGACCTCCAAATGCTATACGTTCGGTTATTCTTTCGCGGAAAATATGCTGAAATCCGGCCTGGTCAATATGATCATCGCAGCGGCAAGTATTCTGGGATTATTTATGATGGGCGGTCTGGCAGCTACCTATGTCACAGTACAGACTCCGCTTAAATTTGCCACAAGTGCTTACAGTACGACACTCCAGTCCATTCTCGATTCTATCGCGCCGGGAATTCTTCCGCTGGCAGTTGTTCTTCTTGTATGGGGATATCTGTCAAAAGTAAAACGTAATTATTTCGTGGCAACACTTGGCCTGACGATTCTCTCTCTGGCTCTGGGATGTCTGGGAGTGATTGGAGGTTAAAATTTTGAACGCTTTCAATTGACGGATTCTGTCGGAGTTTTATATACTATAAGAGAGACAATCTGTAGAAGAAAGGCGGAGAAACATTGAGGGAAGAGCGTTTTATTATTAAAGTAGTGGAAATGCACTATAAACAGGGTATGTCGCAGCAGGAGATCGGGAAAAAGCTGAATGTATCGAGGACGACCATATCCAGGACTCTGGCGCAGGCCAAAAGAGAAGGATATGTGCAGATTAAGATTAATTATCCGGAAGGTTCTGCGATTAATCTCGAGGAACAGCTTGAAAAGAAGTTTCAGCTGAAAGAAGCAGTAATTGCAAGCGCTCAGGATGACAAAGAACGAAAAGAAGAGATTGCTTTTTATGCCTCAGATTATCTGCTGAGAACCCTGAAAAACCATATGACAGTGGCGCTGACAAGAGGAGTGACTCTGCAGACGATGGTAGAATATCTGGGAAAAGATGTAAGACTGAAATTTCTGAAGACAGATGACGTTAATGTAGTGCCGCTGATGGCCGCGACCAATATCTCGATATCGGCTGAAAAAAGTTACCGTATGGCATATTCCAATTATCTGATCGAGGAAGTGGCCCGGATCATCAACGGAAACAGCTATCAAATGCTGGCGCCTCAGTATGTGACATCACCGGAAGCAAAAGAAGTTTTCCTGAAAGAAGAAAGTATTAAGGAAGTGTTCGATCTGGCAAAAAAAGCAGACATCGCTGTCGCCGGAATCGGCACTCTGGATCACAATTCAGCGCTGATCAATGCGGAACTGATCCCTATGGAAGAGTTTGAGCGTCTCCAGAAAAAAGGGGGAACCGGAGAAATTCTTTCCCATGTAGTGGATAAAGATGGCAATCTGATCGAAGATGAGTTTGAACAGCATTTGATCAGCCTGGATCTGGAAGATTTGAAGAAGATACCAATCCGCGTGGGAGTGGCATATGGAATGGATAAAAAAGATGCGATTCTCGGAGTGCTCCGGGGCGGGTACATCAATGTACTCATAACAGATGAGGATGTAGCAAAATATTTAATAGAAGAAACAGAATAAAGAACAGAGGAATCCCAGAGAAATTACTTCTCTGGGATTTTTCTGTATATGAAATGTAAGAAAGGTACTGCATATGGAAGTAAAAAGAAAATTAGAAGAGAACAGGCCCCATGCATTTGACCGAAAAGTATTGCTTCGGGAAATGGGAAAGGGAGAACCGCAGAGAGAACGGTTTTATACAACTGATCAGATTTCGCTGGAAGATCTGGATCTTGCGGGCTTACGAACAGATATGGGTCTAAAAGGGGAAGATATTACATCCGTTCCTGTGGAGGAAACGAAAAAATTAATTTTAATAGGAAATCACAGAATACAGGTGACAATATATAAGAAGAAAGAAAAATCTTCCGGCAGCTGCGGGATTTTATTTTTTCACGGAGGAGGTTTTTTTGGCGGCAGCGTCGAGGGAAAGGCCAGTCAGTGCCGGTATCTTGTCCAGCAGTCCGGAGCGGTCGTCATTTCGCCGGAATACCGTCTGGCGCCGGAAGTTCCATATCCGGGAGCGGTAGAAGATGCGGTGGGGACCCTGGACTGGATAATAGACCATGCGGAAGCGCTGGAAATCGATCCGGAAAAAATTGCTGTGGCAGGAGAAAGCGCAGGGGGAAATCTAGCGGTAAATTGCTGTCTTATGGATGCAAAACACAAAATAAAACTTGCCGTCATCATTTACGGAGCGCTGGATCTTCTTACAGCAGAAGAGACACTGTATCATTGGGATTATAACAAATACGATATGTGCGAAGAACAGAGAGATTATATTATGAACCGGCTGAACCGTTTCCGGGAGCTGGCTGTATATATGAAGGGACTGTATGTTCCATCTCAATATTCTGCCAAAGACGGAAATATTTCTCCGGTGTATGCAAAAGACATTACAAACATGCCAAAGACAATTATGATCGAAGCGGAGTTTGATTACTACAGATTATCCAATGAGGTGTTTGTGGAAAGACTGAAACAGGCGGGGAAAGATGTGGAAGTTATATTATATGAAGGTTTGGATCACGGCTTTTTTGACCGGCTGGGCAGGCTTCCGCAGACGGCTGACTGCATTGAGGAAATTTCCTGGCGTGTGAAAGAAATGTAAAAAACTTGTTGACATCCGTAAACCTGTGTGATAATATAGGAAAATGCTTTAATGTGGGTATGTGTGCCCATAGTCTATAAAAATTTAAGTTTTAAATCGCGGAAAATCTGTCGAAAGCAGGAGGGTTTTCTGCGGTATGTAGTATATAAACCAGGTTTAGATCAAGAGGTGAAAAAACGTCCATGGAAAAGAACAGAATACAGCCAATAAAATCAGGTACCGGAATGCGTATCAGCTATGCCAGGCAGGATGATGTCCTTGAAGTGCCGAATCTGATCGAAATCCAGAAAGATTCTTATAATTGGTTTCTAGAGGAAGGATTAGCGGAAGTCTTTGAAGACATTTCTCCGATTGAAGACTACAGCGATCAGTTGAGCTTGGAATTTGTTGACTACCAGCTGTGCAGGGATGATATCAAGTACTCAATCGAAGAGTGCAAGGAGAGGGATGCGACATATGCGGCACCTTTGAAGGTGAAGGTAAGGCTTTACAATAAGGAAACAGAAGAAATCAAACAGCATGATATTTTTATGGGCGACCTTCCTTTGATGACTGAAACTGGAACATTTATTATCAACGGGGCAGAGCGTGTTATCGTCAGCCAGTTAGTGCGTTCCCCTGGAATCTATTATGGAATTGCTCATGATAAGATTGGAAAGAAACTGTACTCAGCAACTGTGATTCCGAACAGAGGAGCATGGCTGGAGTACGAGACGGATTCCAATGACGTATTTAACGTACGTGTGGACCGTACAAGAAAAGTTCCGATCACTGTGCTGATCCGTGCTCTGGGCATCGGAACCAATGCAGAAATTAAAGAATTATTTGGAGAAGAGCCAAAGATCCTCGCAAGTATTGAAAAGGATCCTTCTGACAATTATGAAGACGGTCTTCTGGAACTGTATAAGAAGATCCGTCCGGGAGAACCATTGTCTGTTGACAGCGCACAGAGCCTTGTAAACAGCATGTTCTTCGATCCGCGCAGATATGATCTCGCGAAGGTCGGCCGTTATAAATTTAATAAAAAATTAGCGCTTAAAAACCGTATCGCAGGATTTGCTCTGGCAGAAGATGTTATTGATACATCAACTGGAGAGATCCTGGCAGAGGCAGGAACAGTTGTAGATAAGGAACTGGCAGATAAGATTCAGAATGCAGCTGTTCAGAGCGTTGTAATCCAGACAGAGACTGGAAATACAAAAGTATTATCTAATATGACCGTAAATCTTGCGGAATATGTAGATTTTAATCCGGAAGAAATTGGAGTACATGAAAATGTATTCTATCCGGTGCTTGAAAAGATTCTGGAAGAAGGATATGAAGGAGAAGAATTAAAACAGGTACTGAAAAAGAATGTACATGAGTTAATTCCAAAACACATTACAAAAGAAGATATCCTGGCTTCCATCAACTATAACATTCATCTGGAATACGGAGTTGGAAACGATGATGATATTGACCACCTTGGAAACCGTAGAATCCGTGCGGTAGGAGAACTGCTTCAGAATCAGTACCGTATCGGCCTTTCCAGACTGGAGAGAGTGGTACGTGAGAGAATGACAACACAGGACATTGAGTCCATCACACCGCAGTCCCTGATCAATATCAAGCCTGTTACAGCATCTGTGAAGGAATTCTTTGGAAGTTCCCAGCTGTCACAGTTCATGGATCATAACAACCCGCTGTCTGAACTGACACATAAGAGACGTCTGAATGCACTGGGACCGGGAGGTCTGTCCCGTGACCGTGCCGGATTCGAAGTACGAGACGTTCATTATTCTCATTATGGAAGAATGTGTCCGATCGAGACGCCGGAAGGTCCGAACATCGGTCTGATCAACTCACTGGCAACTTATGCCCGTATTAACGAATATGGATTTATCGAGGCGCCATACCGCGTTCTGGATAAAACTGATCCGGAAGATCCGGTCGTAACCAATAAAGTTGTATATCTGACAGCAGATGAAGAAGACAATTACGTTGTAGCTCAGGCGAACGAACCGCTGGATGAAGAAGGACATTTCGTTCATGCTCATGTATCCGGACGATTCAGAGAAGAAACATCCGAATTCGACAAGGCGAGACTCGATCTGATGGACGTTTCTCCAAAGATGGTATTCTCTGTTGCTACATCTATGATTCCATTCCTGGAGAATGACGATGCGAACCGTGCCCTGATGGGATCTAACATGCAGCGTCAGGCAGTGCCGCTTCTTTCTACAGAAGCGCCGGTTGTCGGAACAGGTATGGAAGCAAAGGCTGCTTATGATTCCGGTGTCTGCATTACGGCGAAAAACAGCGGTGTGGTAGAAAGATCTACCAGCACAAAGATTGTCGTAAAGAATGATGACGGCGGAAGAGACGAATATAATGTCATCAAATTTGCCCGAAGCAACCAGGGCAACTGTATGAACCAGAGACCGATCGTATTTGTGGGAGACCGTGTGGAAAAAGGAGATATCCTTGCAGACGGAGCTTCTACCTGCAACGGAGAAATGGCTCTTGGTAAAAATCCTCTGATTGGATTCATGACATGGGAAGGTTATAACTACGAGGACGCGGTACTGTTAAGTGAGCGTCTCGTTCAGGAAGACGTATATACATCTGTTCATATTGAAGAATATGAGGCAGAAGCCCGGGATACAAAATTAGGACAGGAAGAAATTACAAGAGATCTGGCAGGATTAAGCGAAGACGCGCTGAAAGATCTGGATGAAAATGGAATCATCCGTATTGGTGCAGAAGTTCGTGCCGGTGATATTCTGGTCGGTAAAGTAACTCCGAAAGGAGAGACAGAACTGACAGCAGAAGAAAGACTGCTGCGTGCTATCTTTGGTGAAAAAGCAAGGGAAGTAAGGGATACTTCTCTGAGGGTTCCTCACGGCGCTTATGGTGTTGTAATGGATACCAAAGTGTTTACAAGGGACAATGGAGATGAACTTCCGCCGGGAGTTAACAAGAGTGTTCGTGTCTATATTGCTCAGAAGAGAAAAATCTCTGTAGGTGATAAGATGGCCGGACGACATGGTAACAAGGGTGTAATTTCCCGTATTCTTCCGGTTGAAGATATGCCGTATCTGCCGAATGGACGTCCGCTGGATATCGTACTGAATCCGCTGGGTGTGCCATCTCGAATGAACATCGGACAGGTACTGGAAATCCATCTTTCCCTGGCTGCAAAAGTTCTGGGATTCAACGTTGCGACACCGGTATTCAACGGAGCGGACGAGAATGATATCGCAGATACTCTGCAGATGGCAAATGACTACGCCAATACAACATGGGAAGAATTTGAAGCAAAATGGAAAGATAAAGTCAATGATGATGTAATGAAGTATCTCTATGACAACAGAGATCATAGAAAAGAATGGGAAGGCGTTCCGATTGATACAACAGGAAAAGTAAGGCTGCGTGACGGACGTACAGGAGAAGAATTTGACAGCCCTGTAACCATTGGATTCATGCATTATCTGAAACTGCATCATTTGGTAGACGATAAGATCCATGCACGTTCTACAGGTCCATACTCTCTCGTAACACAGCAGCCGCTGGGTGGAAAAGCTCAGTTCGGCGGACAGCGTTTTGGAGAGATGGAGGTATGGGCTCTGGAAGCTTATGGCGCAGCTTATACACTGCAGGAAATCCTGACAGTAAAATCCGATGATGTTGTAGGAAGAGTGAAGACTTATGAAGCTATTATCAAGGGCGACAATATCCCTGAACCGGGTGTACCGGAATCCTTCAAAGTACTGCTGAAAGAGTTCCAGTCTCTGGCTCTGGATGTTAAAGTACTGGATGAAAATGCTTCAGAAGTTGAAATTAAAGAAAATGTAGACGGCGGAGATGTAAATCAGGATCTTGCGCCGATGATTGAGGGCGACAGCGTCTTCAATAATTATGAAGAAAGTGAGTCCGCGCTGGGTGCCCTGGGATATAAACAGGGAGAACTCTCAGAAGGCGAAGACAATACAATCTTATAGAAATGGATAAGCAATAGATAGTAGGAAGGAGCAGCCTTAATGATAGAAT
The DNA here is from genome assembly GCA_019119895.1 of Candidatus Anaerostipes avistercoris. Classification (GTDB taxonomy): domain Bacteria; phylum Bacillota; class Clostridia; order Lachnospirales; family Lachnospiraceae; genus Anaerostipes; species Anaerostipes avistercoris. Next base: position 29,220 of record DWWD01000007.1, read on the forward strand.
CAAGCAACGAATATTCAAGCAGCAAAATTTCATTTGATGCAATTAAAATCGGGTTGGCTTCTCCGGAAAAGATCCGAGAGTGGTCAAGAGGAGAAGTAAAAAAGCCTGAGACGATCAACTATCGAACATTAAAGCCTGAAAAAGACGGACTTTTCTGCGAAAAGATTTTCGGACCTACCAAGGACTGGGAATGTCATTGCGGAAAGTATAAAAAAGTACGTTATAAAGGCGTTGTCTGTGACCGATGCGGAGTTGAGGTAACAAAATCTAATGTCCGCCGTGAAAGAATGGGTCATATCGAATTGGCAGCACCGGTTTCTCATATCTGGTATTTCAAAGGAATTCCAAGCCGTATGGGATTAATGCTTGACATTTCACCTAGGACCCTGGAAAAAGTCCTGTATTTTGCCTGCTATATCGTGCTGGATCAGGGAGACACAGATCTTGCATATAAACAGGTTCTGACAGAGAAAGAATACAGAGAAGCATATGAAAAATACGGAGATACTTTCCGTGTTGGCATGGGAGCTGAGGCGGTCAAAGAACTGCTTCAGGCAATCGATCTGGAAGCAGAAGCAAAACAGCTGAAAGACGAATTCAAGACTGCGACAGGGCAGAAGAGAGCAAGAATCATCAAGAGACTTGAAGTTGTGGAAGCTTTCTGCAACTCTGATAATAAACCGGAGTGGATGATCCTGGATGCAATCCCGGTCATCCCGCCGGATATTCGTCCGATGGTACAGTTGGACGGAGGAAGATTTGCAACATCAGACTTAAATGACCTGTACAGAAGAATCATCAACCGAAACAATCGTTTGAAACGGCTTCTTGAACTTGGAGCACCGGATATTATCGTGCGCAATGAAAAGAGAATGCTTCAGGAAGCAGTAGACGCCCTGATCGATAACGGACGAAGAGGCCGTCCGGTCACTGGTCCGGGAAATCGTGCATTAAAATCTCTTTCTGATATGCTGAAAGGTAAGCAGGGACGTTTCCGTCAGAACCTTCTTGGAAAACGTGTTGACTATTCCGGACGTTCTGTAATCGTCGTAGGACCGGAACTGAAGATTTATCAGTGCGGTCTGCCAAAAGAAATGGCGATTGAGCTGTTTAAGCCGTTCGTAATGAAAGAACTGGTAGAAAGAAAACTTTCTCATAACATAAAGTCAGCTAAGAAGATGGTAGAAAAACTGCAGCCGGAAGTATGGGATGTGCTGGAAGATGTTATCAAAGAGCATCCGGTTATGCTGAACCGTGCACCGACACTGCACAGACTTGGTATCCAGGCATTTGAGCCAATCCTTGTAGAAGGTAAAGCAATCAAGCTTCATCCTCTGGTATGTACAGCGTACAATGCCGACTTCGATGGAGACCAGATGGCCGTGCATCTTCCGTTGACAGTAGAAGCACAGGCAGAATGCCGTTTCCTTCTGTTATCTCCAAACAACCTGCTGAAACCGTCTGATGGTGGTCCGGTAGCCGTTCCTTCTCAGGATATGGTACTTGGTATTTACTATCTGACACTGGAAAAAGAAGGAGACAAAGGAGAAGGAAAATACTTCAAATCCGAAAACGAAGCTTACCTTGCTTATGAAAATGGGGTTATTACACTTCATGCCCGTATCAAAGTAAGACGTACCGGAGTCGACAAAGATGGAAATCCGATTTCTCAGATTGTAGAATGTACACTGGGACGTATCCTGTTTAATGAAATCATTCTTCAGGATCTTGGATTTGTTGACAGAAGCAAACCGGAAAATGCTCTGGCGCTTGAGATTGACTTCCATGTAGGAAAGAAACAGTTAAAACAGATTCTTGACCGCTGCATCAATATTCATGGAGCGACAAAATCTGCGGAAGTCCTGGATGACATCAAAGCAATCGGATATAAATATTCTACAAAGGGAGCACTGACAGTATCTATTTCCGATATGACAGTGCCGCCTGAGAAACCTCAGATTCTGGAAGATGCTCAGAAACAGGCAGAGTTTATTTCAGAACAGTATAAGAGAGGTCTTATGACAGAAGAAGAACGTTATAAGGCTGTTGTAAAAACATGGTTTGATGCCGATGAGCAGCTGACAGATAAGCTGATCAATGGACTGGATCGTTTGAATAACATCTTTATGATGGCCGATTCCGGAGCCCGTGGTTCTAATCAGCAGATCAAACAGCTGGCTGGTATGCGTGGATTGATGGCGGATACATCAGGACGTACGATCGAACTGCCGATCAAGTCAAATTTCCGTGAAGGTCTTGACGTTCTGGAGTACTTTATTTCTGCTCATGGAGCTCGTAAAGGTCTGTCTGATACAGCCCTGCGTACAGCCGATTCCGGATATCTGACCCGTCGTCTGGTTGACGTATCACAGGATCTGATCGTTCGTGAACAGGACTGCGCAAAAGATGGAGAAATTCCGGGAATGTATGTGGAAGCGTTTATGGACGGACAGGAAGTCATTGAAAGTCTGGAAGAACGTATCAGCGGAAGATATGCCGCAGAGGAAGTAAAAGATCCGAATACAGGAGAAATTATCGTAAAAGCAAACCATATGATCACGCCAAAACGCGCGAAAGCAATCGTTGACGCAGGATATACAAGAGTGAAGATTCGTACTATGCTTACATGTAAATCCCCAATGGGCGCATGTGCAAAATGCTATGGATCCAACATGGCAACAGGTCAGGCAGTACAGGTAGGAGAGGCTGTCGGAATCATCGCGGCTCAGTCTATCGGTGAACCTGGTACACAGCTTACCATGCGTACGTTCCATGCCGGCGGAGTTGCCGGTGATGATATCACCCAGGGTCTTCCTCGTGTCGAAGAGCTGTTTGAAGCCCGTAAGCCGAAAGGACTGGCAATCATCGCAGAATTTGGCGGAGAAGTCCAGATCAAGGATACGAAGAAGAAACGTGAAGTTATCATCAGCAACCGCGAGACTGGAGATGTTAAGACATATCTGATTCCTTATGGATCCAGATTGAAAGTGCAGGATGGACAGATCCTGGAAACCGGAGACGAGCTGACAGAAGGTTCCATCAACCCTCATGATCTGCTCCGCATCAAAGGAATCCGTGCAGTTCAGGATTATATGATCCGTGAAGTCCAGAGAGTATACCGTCTCCAGGGTGTAGATATCAACGATAAGCACGTAGAGGTGATCGTTCGCCAGATGCTGAAGAAAGTCCGCATTGAAGACGGTGGAGATACAAGTTATCTTCCGGGTGCTATGGTTGATGTTCTGGAATATGAAAAGACGAACAAAGAGATGGAAGAGAAAGGACTTCAGCCTGCGCAGGCTGAACAGATTATGCTTGGTATTACCAAGGCATCTCTGGCAACAGATTCTTTCTTGTCTGCAGCATCATTCCAGGAGACAACAAAGGTACTGACAGACGCAGCAATCAAAGGAAAAGTAGATCCATTGGTAGGATTAAAGGAAAATGTAATCCTTGGTAAACTGATTCCGGCAGGTACCGGAATGAAACGTTACCGCGATGTCAAGATCAGCACAGATGTAGAAGACTTTACAATCGGTGATGAAATTGACTTCGAAGATGAAATTGATTTTGAAGAATCAGATCTTCAAAAATAATTCATAAAATGAAATGAAGGGGAAAGCCGGGATATGTCCTGGCTTTTTTCTTTTTGGAAAACAACGAAAAGTTTTTAGCGAACAAAGCAAAAGAAAATTATGTGTACTGTATTCAGTATATTACGATAGAATATCTTAAGAAATCAGAAAATACTTTTAACTTGACAAATAAATCAGAAATTGATATAATAAAACCATCAAAAGAAAGACAACTTAATAAAGAAAGAAATAGCTTAAAATGCTCCCGAAAGTTCGAAAAGAACTTTCTAAACCGGCAGTCGGTGGATGTATTAATTGGAAGAATGAGACTGACTTAACAAGATATTGCGATTCCCGGACGGAATACAGCAAGTCTTTGAACGGAAAGAACGGTAAAGGAGTCAACCTCATCAAAAAAGATACAAAGGAAGTAATTTAAGAAGTCAAAGATTTTCAGTACCGGAACAAATCATAAGAATCAACAGCTGGATCATAACAACATCCTGGGAAGGAAAAGGAAGATTCAGATGTCCGCATGGATTCCAAAGAGAAAAGAAGGTTCAAAGAATTCTTGGGATTCAGAAAATCAGGAAAAGACTTTTAAAAGGAGTTTCAGAAAGAAACTTCAAAGAGATTTCAAAAGGAGTCTTAATTCTTTAAAGAGAAAGGAAATTCGAAAAGGATTTCAGACAGGAACTCAAAAGAGATTCCGCAGAAAGTTTAAAGGATAGAAAAAGACTTTGAAGAACTCTTAAAACGATAATTTCCGAAAGGAGGAAATTTTAAAAGATACACCGACTGACCGGTGGGGCGTTTTGATAAAAGGAACTCATTAATCAATTCTCCAGAATATGTTATAAATCGAAAAGATGATGTAAAGAAATCATTTTTTTAAAGAGAAGCAGTAGGAGATGAGAAGACGGAGATAGCCATGAGAACGAAAAAGCTGCTGCAGGACGAAAGAAGGAATGATGTGACGAGAAAGCATGATTCCGGCAGCTGGAAAGATGGCGGTGATTTTCCCGATATCCATAAAAGTACTGTAAAAGATTTATAATAATTCAGGAGAAAGGTATTGACAAAGACACGCTGGAGTTATATACTAATCTAGCGTGTCTTTTTGGGTGCAAAAAAACACGTGAGTCACTAGGTGAAATGAAGTAACCAAAAGTAGAAAACATGTATGGAGGTGAAATCAATGCCAACTTTTAACCAATTAGTTAGAAAAGGGAGAAAGACATCTGTAAAGAAGTCTACAGCACCAGCTCTTCAGAGAGGATATAACTCCTTAAAGAAGAAAGCTACAAATACAAGCTCTCCGCAGAAGAGAGGTGTTTGTACAGCTGTTAAAACTGCAACTCCTAAAAAGCCTAACTCAGCTCTTCGTAAGATTGCCAGAGTTCGTCTTTCTAACGGAATCGAAGTAACAAGCTATATCCCGGGTGAGGGACATAACTTACAGGAACATAGCGTTGTCCTGATTCGTGGTGGTCGTGTAAGGGACTTACCAGGTACTCGTTACCATATCGTTAGAGGTACACTGGATACAGCTGGTGTAGCTAACAGAATGCAGGCTCGTTCTAAATATGGAGCAAAGAGACCGAAGAAAAAATAGAGTTAAACTAAATTGGTACAAAGCAGCGTAGGAATGAGAAACCTTCGCTACCTTGTATAGTTGTGCCGGAACTTTATTGTTTCCTACAAACAGGTTACAGGAGATATATGGGTCCTGCACGAACATACAGAAATAGAAAGTATGAGTACCGATGAATTAATTATTATTAAGGAGGGAAGAACCGTGCCGCGTAAAGGACATGTTGCGAAAAGAGACGTATTAGCAGATCCTATTTACAACAATAAGGTTGTGACAAAATTAATTAACAACATCATGTTGGATGGTAAAAAAGGAGTTGCTCAGAAAATCGTATACGGAGCATTTGCCCGTGTAGAACAGGAAGCTGGAAAACCAGCTCTTGAAGTCTTCGAAGAAGCTATGAACAACATCATGCCAGTTCTTGAAGTTAAGGCAAGACGTATTGGTGGTGCTACTTATCAGGTACCGATCGACGTCAGACCGGACAGAAGACAGGCATTAGCACTTCGCTGGCTTACAGAATTCTCCAGAAAAAGAGGAGAAAGAACAATGGAAGAGCGTCTTGCAAAAGAAATTCTTGATGCATCCAACAACACAGGTGCATCTGTAAAGAGAAAAGAAGATATGCACAAAATGGCAGAAGCAAACAAAGCGTTCGCACATTACAGATTCTAATTTTATTGGAAAATTTATTCTGCGAATGTTTTACGTTAAAAACAATAGGAGGAAAAAACCTTGGCTGGAAGAGAATATCCATTAGAGAGAACCAGAAATATTGGTATCATGGCTCATATCGATGCTGGTAAAACAACATTGACAGAGCGTATCCTTTATTATACTGGTGTTAACTATAAAATTGGTGATACTCATGATGGTACTGCTACCATGGACTGGATGGAACAGGAGCAGGAAAGAGGTATCACAATTACTTCCGCTGCTACGACATGCCACTGGACTCACCAGAAAGAAAACAAACCGGAGCCGGGCGCTCTGGAGCATCGTATCAACATCATTGATACACCAGGCCACGTAGACTTCACAGTAGAAGTAGAGCGTTCCCTGCGTGTACTTGACGGTGCAGTTGGTGTGTTCTGTGCAAAAGGCGGAGTAGAACCTCAGTCTGAGAACGTATGGCGTCAGGCTGACACATACAATGTACCAAGAATGGCATTTATCAATAAGATGGATATCTTAGGTGCAAACTTCTACGGAGCTGTAGACCAGATCAAAGAACGTCTGGGCGCTAATGCGGTTGTACTGCAGCTGCCGATTGGTAAAGAAGATGACTTCCAGGGAATCATCGACCTGTTCGAGATGAAAGCCTACATCTACAATGATGAAAAAGGTGAGGACATCTCTATTGTTGATATTCCTGAAGATATGCAGGAAGATGCAGAACTTTACCATACAGAGCTGATCGAAAAGATCTGTGAGTTAGATGATGATCTTATGATGGAATACTTAGAAGGAGATGAGCCATCTGTTGAATCATTAAAAGCAGCCTTAAGAAAAGGAACATGTGAATGTACAGCTGTTCCAATCTGCTGCGGATCTGCTTACAGAAACAAGGGTGTTCAGAAATTACTGGATGCAATCCTTGACTATATGCCGGCTCCAACAGACATCCCATCTATCAAAGGTGTAGATGAAGATGGAAATGAAGTCGAGAGACATGCCTCTGATGAAGAGCCATTCTCAGCACTTGCATTTAAGATCATGACAGACCCATTCGTTGGAAAACTTGCATTCTTCCGTGTATATTCCGGAACATGCAAATCTGGATCTTATGTATTAAATGCTACAAAGAACAAAAAAGAGCGTGTTGGACGTATCCTTCAGATGCATGCCAACAAGCGTGAAGAATTAGATACTGTATACTCAGGAGATATCGCTGCTGCTGTTGGATTTAAGACAACAACAACAGGTGATACAATCTGTGATGAGAAGTATCCGGTTATTCTGGAATCCATGGAATTCCCAGAGCCGGTTATCGACGTAGCGATCGAGCCTAAAACTAAGGGAGACCAGGGCAAGATGGCAGAAGCACTTGCTAAACTGGCAGAAGAAGATCCTACATTCAGAGCTCATACAGATCAGGAGACAGGACAGACGATCATTTCCGGAATGGGAGAACTTCATCTTGAAATTATCGTTGACCGTCTGCTTCGCGAGTTCAAAGTAGAAGCAAACGTAGGTGCTCCTCAGGTAGCATACAAAGAAACATTTACAAAAGCAGTCGATGTTGACAGCAAATATGCAAAACAGTCTGGTGGACGTGGACAGTATGGACACTGTAAAGTACACTTTGAGCCAATGGATGCCAACGGAGAAGAACTGTTCAAGTTCGAATCTACTGTTGTCGGTGGTGCGATTCCAAAAGAATACATCCCAGCAGTTGGAGAAGGTATCGAAGAAGCAGCTCAGTCTGGTGTCTTAGGTGGATTCCCAGTACTTGGTGTAAAAGCTACAGTATATGATGGATCTTACCATGATGTCGACTCTAGTGAGATGGCATTCCACATTGCCGGATCTATGGCATTTAAAGAAGCAATGCAGAAAGCAGATCCAATCCTTCTTGAGCCAATCATGAGGGTTGAGGTTACAATGCCGGAAGAATACATGGGTGATGTAATTGGTGATATCAATGCACGCCGCGGACGTATCGAAGGTATGGATGACATTGCTGGCGGTAAGATGGTTCGTGCATTCGTTCCACTTGCAGAAATGTTTGGATATTCTACAGACCTGCGTTCTAGAACACAGGGACGTGGTAACTATTCAATGTTCTTCAGCAGCTATGAGCCAGTGCCGAAGAATGTACAGGAAAAAGTACTTGCAGATAAGTAAGAAACACGCTTTTTTCAGGAAAATAGGCTTGAAATATTTAGGTAAATGAAATATAATCAAATTTAGGACAGCCCTTACACGGGCGGCTATGTAGAAGTAGTAAATTTTATTATTTGTAATTGCCCGTTGGGCGAATAAGGAGGACATTTAAAATGGCTAAAGAAAAGTTTGAGAGAACCAAACCTCATTGTAACATTGGTACCATTGGACACGTTGACCATGGTAAAACAACTTTAACAGCAGCTATCACAAAAGTTCTGGCTGAAAGAGTAGAAGGAAACAAAGCTGAGAACTTCGAAGATATCGATAAAGCTCCAGAAGAGAGAGAGCGTGGTATCACAATCTCTACAGCACACGTTGAGTATGAAACAGAAAAACGTCATTATGCTCACGTTGACTGCCCAGGCCATGCTGACTATGTAAAGAACATGATCACTGGTGCTGCTCAGATGGACGGTGCTATCCTTGTTGTTGCTGCAACTGATGGTGTTATGGCTCAGACTAAAGAGCACATCCTGCTTTCTCGTCAGGTAGGTGTTCCTTATATCGTTGTTTTCATGAACAAATGTGACATGGTAGACGATGAAGAATTATTAGAATTAGTAGAAATGGAAATTCGTGAATTATTAAGCGAGTACGAATTCCCAGGTGATGATATTCCTGTAATCCAGGGATCTGCTTTAAAAGCTCTTGAAGATCCAAGTGGAGAATGGGGAGACAAGATCATGGAACTTATGGATGCTGTTGACAGCTACATTCCAGATCCACAGCGTGACACAGACAAACCATTCCTTATGCCAGTAGAGGACGTATTCTCTATCACAGGACGTGGTACTGTTGCTACAGGTAGAGTAGAGAGCGGTGTTCTTCATGTATCTGACGAAGTTGAAATCGTTGGTATCAAAGAAGAAACAAGAAAAGTTGTTGTAACTGGTGTAGAAATGTTCCGTAAACTGTTAGACGAAGCTCAGGCTGGTGATAACATTGGTGCATTACTTCGTGGTGTTCAGAGAGACGAAATCGAAAGAGGACAGGTTCTCTGCCAGCCAGGATCTATCACATGCCATACAAAATTCACAGCTCAGGTTTACGTATTAACAAAAGATGAAGGTGGACGTCATACTCCATTCTTCAACAACTATCGTCCACAGTTCTACTTCAGAACAACAGACGTAACAGGTGTTATCGAATTACCAGAAGGAACAGAAATGTGCATGCCTGGTGATAACGTAGAAATGACAATCGAACTGATCCATCCAATCGCTATGGCTCAGGGATTATCTTTCGCTATCCGTGAAGGTGGACGTACTGTAGGATCAGGACGTGTTGCTCAGATCATCGAGTAATCATAATCTGATAACAGAATATTAATGTAAATACAGCCCCGGAGACTTCGGTTTTCGGGGTTTTCTTCTCAGATAAAAAAGCCCCGGCAGCTGAAAACTACCGGGACTTAAATTTCAATCACTTATTCAACAATAACAGCGGTTCCGCTTGCAGTTACCATAAGCATACCATTATCGGCTCCAAGAACCTCATAATCAATATCTACTCCGACAACAGCATTGGCTCCCAGAGTTTCAGCTCTTTTCTCCATTTCCTCAATTGCATTTTCTCGTGCCTGGATCAGTTCTTTTTCATAACTTTCTGAACGACCTCCGAAGAAATTGCTGAAAGAAGCTGCAATATCTTTTACAAAATTAACACCGGATATCACTTCTCCGAAGACAATACCCTTATATTCAATGATTCTTTTCCCCTCTACGGAAGGTGTAGTTGTAGTAACCATAACAATTCTCTCCTTTCGATGTTAGATATGTGACAATAAAAGTATACCATATAAGGAAACTTAAGAAAAATAAGAAATTCCTCACATTGTTTAGAATCCTTTTAGAAATGTTTATAAGGAGAATATTGATGGAAGAGAGGATTCTGCTACAATAAAGACATACTTTTTCATATATTTTTTAATCCTCTCTTTTTTGAGCCCCGCGAAAGCGGGGCTTTTTTAATTATCATAAAACTGCATCTCCATAAAATAAAACTGCTTTACGAGGCTCACACTGCGGCGGATTTGAGAAGCTGGCGTCTTTATGAAATATAAAAAATAAGATATAATCATATCATAAGAATGATATGGAGGTATTGAAAATGATTATCAATAAATTGAATGTGCTCCTTAACAGCACGCAGATCAATCAGATTGATTACACAATAACGCGCTATATCAAGATTCATATCATGGAGATGGAATCGATTACGATCAGGGAACTTGCGGATGCCTGTTTTGTCTCGCAAGCGATGATCAGCAAATACTGCAGGAAACTTGGTTATGATAATTTTAAACATTTGAAAGATGAGTGTCGGGAGTATATCAGGATGCGCCGTTCAAATCATGATTTATTTTTGTTTCAAAATTATTCTCTTGAAGAATGCAGTAAAAAATATGTGGAACAGATATCAGAATTATATGGTCAGATTTTAGCACAGCTGGATTTTGCTGCATTGGAGAAACTTGTGGATAATATATTGAAATGTCATTGTCTTTTTCTGTATGGAAAAGATTATGACCAGGTACTTTGCAGACATATGCAGTACCGCCTTGATATTTATGGAGTGACAGTGGTCGTCGTGGATGAGAGTATGGTGAAATCCTATGTGATCAAACCAAACTCCATGGTTTTAATTTTTTACAATTCCGAATTGATGAAAAAACCGCAGCTGGTTTCTAAATTGATAAGAGAAAATCAAAGAGTCTGGTTCGTCACGGAAGAACCAATTCAGGGGAAAGAAGATGTATCAGTCTTGATTAATGGAACAGGCAGCAGATATGGAAATCAATTGATTGCAGATATCATGCTGAACCGCATTGAACAGAAACTAAGAAGCCGGAAAAATTCATAAAAATTTATAAAATGTGAATTAAATAGATATCATGCCTGAAGTTTTATAGAATTTCTGTAGAACTTCAGGTTATTTATTTTTAAAGGAGGATGCCATGGGAAAATATGGACAACTTGCAGCAGATATTGTGGCAAACGTAGGGGGAAAAGATAACATTATTTCTCTTACACATTGCATCACCAGACTTCGTTTTAAATTAAAAGACGAGGGTGCAGCCAAGGATGATGTATTAAAAAATATGGAAGGCGTTGTTACGGTTATGCACAGCGCGGGACAGTATCAGGTGGTGATCGGTAATCAGGTTGGGCAGGTTTATGAAGCAGTCTGCGAAGTGGCCGGTCTGCAGGGAGAGCAGAAAGAGACAGAAATTTCGGAAGAAAAGCAGGGCGTATTTGCAGCGTTTATCGACATCATCAGTAAATGTTTCCAGCCAATTCTGGCACCATTATGTGCATGCGGTATTGTAAAGGGAATCAATGCACTTCTTGCTTTTGCACTGGGGACCGCTTACAGTACGTCAGGGACGTATCTGATTTTAAATGCCATTGGAGATTGTGTTTTTTATTTTATGCCGATCATCATTGGATTTACTGCGTCAAAGAAGTTCAGGATATCACCAGTCGTAGGTATGCTGATCGGAGCAGCACTTTGTTACCCGACTATCCAGGAAAGCGCATTGGAGGCAGCTGGGGAAGCAATGGGTAAGATAGGAATTCTGGGTGAATACTATACTGAATTTTTAGGAATTCCGGTTATCTCCGGAAATTATACAAGTACTGTCATTCCGGTTATTATTGTTGTTGCTTTTGCAGGGCAGATGAATCGATTGGCAAAAAAGATCATACCGGAAATGCTGCAAAGTTTCTTTGTACCGTTTTTTGTGCTGATTACAAGTGTGCCAGTCGGACTGTTATTCATCGGACCGGTGATTTCATTCCTTACCAATCTGCTTTTATCAGGATTTGAGAGCCTGTATGGATTTTCTCCGGTGTTATGTGCATTCTTTGTAGGAGCCTGCTGGCAGATTCTGGTTATATTTGGTCTGCACTGGGCGGTTTATACGCTGGCTTTGATGAATGTCGCTGCCCTTGGTTTTGATACGGTTATGGTTGGATCCTTTGGATGTACATTTGCGCAGACAGCAATTGTATTTGCTATGTATCTGAAAATGAAAGACAAAAAGAAAAAGGCACTGGCGGTGCCGGCCATTATTTCAGGAATTTGCGGAGTTACAGAGCCGGCGATTTATGGATTTACACTGCCGGAGAAAAAGCCGTTTATCATTTCCTGTCTCGCAGGAGGAATATCCGGAGCGGTTCTTGCTGCAACGGGAGCTGTCAAATATATCATGGGTGGACTCGGAATATTCGGAATTGTAAATTTCATTTCACCTGAGGGAGATCCAACTTATATGTATGCGGCATTTGGCTGTATTGCGATTGCCATGGTATCTGGATTTGTGCTGACATATTTCTTCTGGCAGGATAAATCAGAAGAAGCAGAAGATGTGTCAGGGGAAGAACATCTGGAGGCACCAGTGACCGGTATGGTACTGCCGCTGTCTGCTGCGAAAGATGAGGTGTTTTCCCAGGGAGTGCTGGGACAGGGAATCGTGATTGAACCATCTGGGGAAAAAGAAATTCTGGCGCCGGTATCTGGAACAATCACAACGCTGTTCCCGACACTGCATGCTTTCAGTTTAGTGACAGACAGCGGAGTGGAAATCCTGGTACATATTGGAATCAATACGGTGCAGATGGAACAGGGAGCTTTTCAGGCATTTGTGAAAGAAGGAGACCGGGTAAAGCAGGGGCAGAAGGTTCTGGAGGCTGATTTTGAAAAAATTGATGCAGAAGGATATTCTACGCAGACAATGGTAATCATAGCCAATTCCGGTGATATGAAAGGAATTGATATGAAGGAAAATGAAGAACTTCACTCCGGAGATGAAGTCATGAAAATTACAGTGAGATAGGAGAATGTGATGAAAAAAGATTTTTTATGGGGCTGTGCCAGCGCGGCAAATCAATTTGAGGGTGGATTTGATGAGGATGGAAGAGGACTGGCGAATGTGGATATTATTCCTATGGGAGAAAAGAGATTTCAGTACAGTACGGGCAGAATGAACAGTTTGGAATTGTCAGAAGATTTTTTCTATCCAAGTCATACAGGGACAGATTTTTATCATCATTACAAAGAAGATCTGAAATTATTTCATGAGATGGGGATGAAATGTTTCAGGATGTCTATTGCGTGGACCAGGATATTTCCAAATGGAGACGAGGATCAGCCGAACGAGAAGGGAATTCAATTTTATGAAAATGTTTTTAAAGAATGTCAGAAATATGGAATTGAGCCATTGGTGACAATTACACATTTTGATTGTCCGATTCATTTGATACGAACTTATGGAGGCTGGAAAAACAGAATTATGATTCAATTTTATGAAAAGCTGGTCAGAATTCTGGCAGAGCGGTTCCATTCCTATGTAAAGTACTGGGTAACATTTAATGAAATCAATATGGTTCTTCATCTCCCATTTATGGGAGCTGGTCTGGTAATCGAAGATGAGAGCAGAGAGCTTCAGGATATGTATACGGCAATCCATCATGAACTTGTGGCAAGCGCTATGGCAACCAAAATCCTTCATGAGATAGATCCGGAATGTAAAGTAGGATCTATGCTGGCGGCAGGCACGACCTATCCAAACACTCCAAATCCAGAGGATATATGGCTTGCTTTGGAGAAAAACAGAGATGTCTATTTCTTTTTGGATGTCCAGTCTCGTGGCTATTATCCGGCTTATGGACTGAAGCGTCTGGAGCGTTTGGGAATCCAGATTCCATTTTGCGAAGGGGATAAAGAGCTTCTTGAGGAAAATACAAACGATTATATCACATTCAGTTATTATTCTTCTCGTCTGACCAGTGCGGCACAGACAAATCTTAAAACAACAGAAGGGAATGTGTTTGCAACATTGAGGAATCCATATCTGGAAGCAAGTGAATGGGGATGGCAGATTGACCCGCTGGGATTTCGGATTACATTGAACAATATTTATGATCGTTATCAAAAACCTCTTTTTGTAGTTGAAAATGGACTCGGAGCCCGGGATGAACTGGTGCCTGACGGAAAAGGCGGATACACAGTGGAAGATGACGACCGGATTGACTATCTGAGAAAACATATCCGCGCTTTGAAGCAGGCAGTGGAAGAAGATGGAGTAGAACTGTGGGGATATACTACATGGGGATGTATCGATTTAGTCAGCGCATCGACCGGACAAATGTCAAAAAGATATGGATTGATTTACGTGGACAGAAATGATGACGGCTCCGGCACGCTGAAAAGATACAGGAAAAAATCATTTTACTGGTACCAGAAAGTCATTCAGACGAATGGAGAATGTCTGTGATCGTTAAGAAAACTATATATTTTTAATCCTCTCTTTTCAGGGGACTGCAGGAAAATAGGTAGTCTCTGACAAGGGCAGGTGTGACTTATGTGAGTCACATCTGCCTTTGAAGTTTTTATTATAAAATATTTATAGTAAATTATATATCACTTTTTTCCTATCTTTTCATATCTTATAAAATGTCCTCAAAGCCTTATTTTATAGGCTCTACGGGCATTTATACTTTCTGTTCACGTTCGCATATCGGGGCATATCTTCTTATGTTTTCTCTCTCAAACGTGGTAAATTTCGTGGTAAATACTTCTATGCTATCAGACGCTTTATCTCTGTTTTGGCACTCTCAATAGAGGAATGTGCATACCAATCCATTGTGATACTGATATTGGAATGACCCATGATATACTGTAAATCTTTCGGGTTTATGTTCCTGTGTGCCATTTTTGTACAGAACGTATGCCTTAATATATGCGGTGTGATGTGTGGCAGTGGGTTATCTTTATGGTGCTTGTTGTATTTCTTTACCATACGGACAAATAAAGTGCTGTAATCAATCGCTACTTTCGGCTTGCCTTTGTGATTGATAAATACAAAATCGCTGTGTCCGTCTACCTGTGTCGGCTTTGTCTTTGGTCGGCTCTTGATAACCCTTTGAAATGCCTTGATTGTTTCCTCGCTCAATGGCACTCGCCTTATTCCGCTTTTGGTCTTAGGCGTTTCGATATAATAGCCCTGTTCCTTGCTCTTTAATAGCTGGTGGTCGATATGGACTATCTCATTTTTGAAATCAATATCCTTGACCGTCAATCCGCATAGTTCCGAGATACGAAGTCCTGTTTTTAACAGTATCAGCACATCATCATAATACTTGTGGTACACGTTATCTATCTTGATGAATGAGAGTAGGGCTTGTTCCTGTCCCTCTGTCAATGCGACTTTCCCTTTGGTATCATCTTCTATGACTTCATTCAGCTTGAAATCAAAGGGATTTTTCCTTACATAATCATCTTGTATGGCAATGTAGAATGACGCTTTTAACGAGCGTTTATGGTTGTTAATGGTGTTATAGGAAAAGCCTTTCTCTTTCATGCGTAACGCCCATTCTTTAGCGTCAGAGGGTTTTATGGTATCAATGCTCCTAGCACCCAGCTTGTCCTCTTTTAATAACCGCATGAGCTGTTCTCTCTGTTTCTGTGTGCTTTTCTTTACGTTTGCCCTCTGTGCGTTCTGTTTGGCATAGAGTTGGCAAAGCGTCATTTTTTTGCCTGTGCTGTCGATACCGTCTAACAGGTCTTTTTTTATCTGTTCCTCTTTTTCCCGTAACGATATATCATGGCGCTTGCCCTTTGGCGTTACGTCCGTTGGCGTCAATCTCCAAGCATACACATATTTTGTGTTTCCAAATGCGTCCACATATTTATATAAGTATTTTCCGTCTGTTCGTTGGCTCTCTCCGGTATGCAGGATACGTCCTTTGTTATCCCGTCTTTTTTCTTTCATGGTGTCATGCTCCTTTCCTTGTTGGAAAGAGCCTTGATATGACTTGTTTTCATCTTAACACATACAAGGCTCATTTGCACTAGATAGCGTCCAATTTATCAATGACCTGTTCAAATTGTCGGCGTTTAATCTGTATGCGGTTGCCATTCATAATGAGCCAGCCAGCGTCCTTGTTTTCCTCTGCCAAGCGTCTTAACTTGTTTTCTCCGATACGGAAATACTTTGACGCTTCTTCAATGGTAAGGGTATATTTTTCCCATACGGGAATATCCTGTGCATTACTCATAAAACACCCCCTCACTTTCGATTACGTCTGCTATATCCGTACACATCTGTTCCACAATCATTTCCTGTTTTTCAGAAAGGTGGTTGCATTCATCAATCATTTTCATGTAGTTTGAACCTGTCAGCCTGTCGATTTCCTCTATCATCACGATTGACGGCATGACCTGTCTTTCCAGCCATTGCAGAGTGCGTTCCATATTGACGGGTACGGGGTTCATTTCAAACGGTAAGCTGTCATGGGAAGTGAATATCTCCCATAATGGATAGTCGGGAAAGTCCACAAAGTCCGTAATGAGATAAAACACCAGACCGTGAGGGTTATAGGTCAGTAACAGTTCTTCAACTGCCTGTACTGCCTTTGTATCACGCAGACGAATTTCAAAACGGTTGATAATATCGGTATGTTTCTTTTTTGTTGCCTGTTCCTTTTGTTTTTCATACAGGCAAAAATATTTTGTACTTGCTTTTGAGCCGATATAAAGGGTGCTTGCTAAATCACGGTTTTTTCCGCTTAATTTTCCACCTTGCACATTTTCATAGTTTTTACAGCGACAATCCGCACCGCCATTTTTGTATTTTTCAGACAAGGTGGGAATATCCAGCAGACCGCACATATCATTGACCGCCAAATCAAAGCGACGGATAAGACCACCACAGTCAAGACAGCGGTTTAAGAATGAATACCAATCCCTGTTCTGTGCCTGTAAGACGTATTCCATGTTGCGTGAGCCTGCCCCTTTTAATTCCAAGAACACGCCCATGTGTTCATCATCAGATACCATGACTTTGATTTCTCCATAGGTGTAATGCTCCTTATAGCCATAATACCCGTAATCATAATGGATAAAATAATCGGCTTTCATGCCTAGCACCTTTCTAATGATTGCTAATGCGTCCGTTGTCGGAAAGCGTACAGACAGGTAATCGACTAGCAGATAAAAAGGTTTATCACAGACATAGTAATTCAGACAACGCAGGATAATATTTTGTGTTTCCCTGCTAGCGTTGGCTTTTCCGTTCTCAAAGCGGTTGATACTGTATCTTGATAAATGGGTAAGGCTTGCAAGTTCTCCTTGCGAAAGACCGCTTGCAAGGCGTTTGTTCTTCATTTCAAGTGCAAATTCTAAGTTGTTCATTGTATTCCTCCAATCCCACAACAGCCTTGAAATACCTGTAAACCTATTTTCAAAAAGTATGATATACACTATCTTCTTAAAACTTCTTATTATTCCTCACAGCTTTGGGATTGTATGGTTTTTGGATAGTTTCGCTTGTAATAGTGCCCCCCTGTTAGATAACGGGGGCACAGGTAAGGCTCGCAGGCTCGCCAGCAGACAAAGCATTTCCGTCCTTTGACGGCAGAGCCGTCATGGCGTTGTCGCTGACGCACGCCAGCAGTCCTGCAA
>DWWD01000008.1 GCA_019119895.1 Candidatus Anaerostipes avistercoris
CCCTCCAAATTTAAAAACAAATTCAGAGGGTAATTTAGGGTATAACAAAATAACCCACCCGAATATCGTTTTTTTTATTTGGTGAGTTTGTTCTTTCAAATACGAAACAAAAAGAGCCGATGATTCGTGAATTGTTCCACAATTTCATCGGCTCTGCGTCTTAAGCGTCTGGCTCTTTGATGACAGTTATCTTCAAGTTGTCAACTTTAATCAATCTTTCTTGTCTGCATTTTGGACAATAAAGGGGATAATTCTCCAAAACAGTGTCCTTCCTAATTTTATTACGGGTTTTGCTCCCACAAACAGGACACAATATCCATTCGCATTTCATCATAATTAGTCTCTAATCCTTTCAAATCTCATTTTATATGACTTTTGCAAGCTGTTAAGCTAACTTGTGGAACATATGCCGAACCTTATCTATACGGCTATTCGGGCGGCGGGGTTGGCAAATAAATTTACCAATAGCTGGCTGGTATCCTTTTAACTCTGTCAAGCAGACTCCCTGCCCATTTGTGAAATAAGTTAAATCGTTCCTGTATTCTTGAATACATCTAGCAGGGATTTCTCCTTTCAGAATGACCTCGTCATTCTTTATCTGAGTACTTACAATATCTGCACAATACCTTGGAGCATCATGATACGCCCGTGAGAGATATTCCTGCGGTGCATAAATTTCAAAGTGGAGATATGGCTCTAATAGTTCTGTCCCTGCTTTTTTTAAAGCCTGCTCCAATACGATAGGGGAAAGCAGCCGAAAGTCTGCGGGGGTACTTACAGGACTATAATACAATCCATATTCAAAACAGATTTTACAGTCTGTCACTTTCCATCCATACAGCCCCTGCTCGCAGCCATAAAGAACCCCCTCCATAACCGCATTTTGGAACGATTGATTTAAATATCCAAGTGAAACTCTGCTTTCATACTGCACTCCGCTTCCAATAGGGAGCGGCTCTATGGACAACCCGACAGAAGCCCAGAAAGGATTTGGCGGGACTTCTATGTGGATGGTATATTCTGCTTTTCTAAGCGGTCTTTCCATATATATAACAGTAGGCTCTTTTATTTCTGCCTCCACATGATATTTTTCCTCAAGGATGGCACAAATGACTTCCATCTGCACATTCCCCAAAAAAGAAAGTATAATCTCATGCGTTGTAGTATCCACATAATATTTTAAAAGAGGGTCGCCATCTGAAATTTCTGTAAGTGCCCCAAGCAATATTTCCCGCTGTTCAGATTTCTTTACTGCAATCGTTGTTTGGAGCATAGGGAGAGGATTTTCAATAAATTTTCTCTGCGGCAACAGCATTTCGTTCCCCAAAATACTGTTTAGCTGCAAAACATCATTTGGTAAAATTACAATATCACCAGAGCAGGCTGTATCGGATGAATATAATTCACCGTTTGTCGGAACACACATCTCTGTGATTTTTATTTTCTCTTTTTCAGATATTCTAATAACATCCCTCAAATGCAATGTTCCGCTATATATACGCACATAAACAAAACGCCGCCTTTTCTCTGAATATTCAATCTTAAAAACCTGCCCGCATAGTTCAGATTGACCTTCAGGCGTTGATGAATAAAATTTACTGGCAATTACTTCTATAAGCTGCCGAATCCCCAGATTGTTTTTAGCGCTTCCGTGATAAACGGGAAATAACGTTCCGTTTTGGAATCTCCTGTTTTCTTCCTGTTCCAGTTCTGACATTTTAAACGGTTTCCCTGACATATATTTCTCTAATAGTTCATCGTTTCCCATAATTACCGCATCCCACTGTTCCATATCGTCATTGTCCGTTACATTTATATGGGGATGCTGCCCAACCTTTTGCTTCACTATAATTTCCGAAGAAAGCTTTGCTTTCATTTCCCGATATACCATTGGCAAATCAATCCCCTCTTGGTCAATTTTATTGATGAAAAAAATTGTCGGAATCTTCATTATCTGTAGTGCATGAAACAGTATACGGGTCTGTGCCTGTATGCCATCCTTTGCAGAAACTAATAATACTGCTCCGTCTAATACGGATAAAGAACGGTATACTTCCGCCAAAAAATCCATATGGCCTGGCGTATCTATAATGTTGACTTTTACATCCTCCCACTGAAAAGATGTCACTGCTGTCTGGATAGTGATTCCCCTTTGACGCTCCAAATTCATTGTATCTGTCCTTGTTGTGCCTTCATCTACGCTCCCTAGTTCTGCAATTGCACCACTGGTATACAATAAACTTTCCGTTAATGTTGTCTTTCCTGCGTCAACGTGAGCCAGAATGCCTAAGTTAATTATTTTCATGTGATTTTCCTCCTATCAACACCCAAAAAAGGGCATAAAAATACCCAGTGATAAATACTCCTATCACTGGGTAAATAACTCCAATAGCCCCAAAACACTTATATGTTTTCGGGCATATAAAATTACATGATAAAAGTATTCTTAAACTGGGTACAAAAAACTAAGCCCCATATTAAAAGTGAAACGGGACTGCTACTTTTTGTTCCCACTATCAAATTGACAGTTTATTTAAGAATACCTTGCCGCATATTTATTAACTCCTTGTATAATACTGAATCTAATTATATTCCTTAACCCTTTATTTGTCAAGCTGACAAACTAAAGCAGAAAAAGCGGCAGGATTTCCCCCTGCCACTAATCATCTGTTTATGCAAAAATAATTTCCTTTTCCACAATCTCCCTCGCACAAGCCCTTATGTTATTGAGGCATCCTGTCCATTCTAAGGCGTTTTCTGCCTTTAGCTGTTCCGTTATGCCCTGTGCCTGTTTCATACCCTCTATGAGCCTTTCAAAGCGTTCCTGTGCCTGTCTGTTGATGTCGGCAAGGTAGGCGTTTAGCCTGCCGCTTGTAAGAAGATTGGTGTATGTAACTTTACGGTACTGTTTTAGATAATCTAAATGCCGTTGCCCCCAGATGCCTATTGCCTGTTCTTCTTCGGCGGGTACAGTTAAGCACGGTATCAAATAATCCCCTTGCCTTTCGTATTTGCCGCCCAGTTCCTCAAATAATGATTTTGCCATTGTCTGTTACCTCCACATTCTTTTTTATTTTGAATGTCCGCAAAATCCGTCCTACATCAGATGATCAGAGACAATGAGGTGAGAGATGAGCAAATCCTTGCGGATGTAAGAGAATGTATAAAAGCAGGAAGAACGCCAGTTGTGCTGTCAAAGTATAAAGACCATTCGCAAAAACTATATGAACGAATGAATGAATATGCAGACAAGGTATTCCTTATGACAGGTGATAATTCAAAGAAGGAACATAAGAAAATATGCGAGCAATTACAGGCTGTATCTCCAGAAGAAACAATGGTTTTAGTTGCGACAGGAAGCCTTATTGGTGAAGGCTTTGATTTTCCAAGACTTGATACGCTGATTATGGCAACACCGGTTTCTTTTCGGAGTGTAGTTGAACAATATGCGGGAAGACTGAATCGGGATTATGAAGGGAAAAGAGATGTGATCATTTATGATTATGTAGATAGTCATATTTCCATGTTTGATAAAATGTATGTCAAACGTCTGAAAGCTTATAAACAAATTGGATATGAAATATGCAGTGGTTTGCATGGTGAGAAACAGACTGCAAATGCCATTTTTGACAGTGAAAATTATCAGGAAGTATATAAGAAAGATTTATTGGAAGCAGATAAAAGTATTGTCATATCAAGCCCGGCAATCAGCGGTCCGAAAGTGTATGAACTCATAGATTTACTGAAAGAAAAGCAAGCCTTAGGAATAGAAGTAACGATTGTCACATGGACACCAGATTCCTATGGCTATGGAGATGCGGCTTATTGGATGAAATTGCATGAGGATATGAGACAAGCTGGTCTTTATATGAAAACAGTGGAAGATTCTTGTGAGCATTTTGCAATTATAGATCAGGAGCTGGTGTGGTATGGCAATATGAATTTGTTGGCAAAAGAAAAGATAGAGGACAGTATGATGCGTGTAAAAGGCAAAGGTATTGCGGCTGAATTGATGGAATTGACATTTGGTTAGGATTTACTGTTGTGATAATTGACTTTGGCTTAAATTTCACGTAAACTGTGATCAATATGTTTCAGAAAGTAATTTTCAATGGCGCTCTTATAAAAATACATATCAAGTCGTTTGCCTTCTTAAATATAGCAGACGACTTTTTTCATTTTGCAAAGATTATTTTCCCCCCAACCTTCTACTATATAAAAAAATCTTCCACGATTCCATCCGCATACTCATCAAAGAAAGAGCAAAAGATTGGCAACAATTTTCGCCCCGTTTATTGTATAATTCCCTCAATATAAACATAGCATTCTGGTGATATGTCAAGAGCTTTTTAAAAAAGATTTTGATGTGTATTTCGGAAAAAAGGGTAACTTTAATAGACCTTCGGTATATATTTCAAAAAACCGAATGTCAGTTCGACTTGATATGATA
>DWWD01000009.1 GCA_019119895.1 Candidatus Anaerostipes avistercoris
CACGGGCTTTGCGAGTACCTGCCATAACCTATCCTCCATAATTGTAGTGAAATAGTCTAAATATCTATCGACTACAATTATAGGCAAAACTTGGGGATCAGGAAATCCGCAGGAATATTTGGCGCTTACGATTGATTTGTTAGTTTCGTTTATTAAATGGAGTGCGATCATACAGCTAATTACAGAATTAAAGGAATTTACAAAACGAGAGGATGTTAGGCTGAGGATCATTACAACAACATATATGCAAGCAACAGAATACAAAGCAATACAAGAGTTGGCGAAACTTCCCAATACGGAAATTAGAATTAATTATGAGACAAAACATGCTAGAATGCATGCGAAATCTTATTTATTTAAACGGAAGACAGGATTTTCGACAGCTTATATTGGCTCTTCTAACTTATCAAATCCGGCACTGACAGGTGGGTTGGAATGGAATGTAAAAGTAACAGAAAAAGAATCTTTTGATATTGTGAAGAAATTTAAGGTTTCTTTTGAAAGTTATTGGAATAATGAATCTTTTGAAATATTTGATCCAGAGGATGAGAGGTGTTGTAAAAAGCTGTGGAATGAATTAAAAAAGGATAAATATAATGGGTTAAATCATCGGAAACTTCAAACAACAATCCGACCTTATGTTTATCAGCAGGAAATACTGGACCGTTTATCTGCTGAGAGAAAAGTATATGGACATTATCATAATTTGATTCAGGCAGCTACAGGAGTGGGGAAAACGATCATTGCAGCGTTTGATTATAAACGTTTTCGGGAGACTCATAATCGAGCCAGGCTTTTGTTTGTAGCACATCGAAAAGAGATTTTGAAACAGAGTATTCAAAAGTTTCAAGAGGTTTTGAATGATTTCAATTTTGGTGAATTATATGTGGGAGGGTATAAGCCAGGGGATATTGAACATCTGTTTATCAGTATTCAGTCCTTTAATTCTGCGGATTTTACAGAATGGACCAGCAGAGATTATTATGATTTTATCATCGTGGACGAATTCCATCATGCAGCGGCGAAATCCTATCAGGATTTGTTAAACTATTATAAGCCGAAGATTCTATTGGGATTAACGGCGACCCCAGAGCGTATGGATGGAAAAGATATTTTAAAATATTTTGATGGGCGTATAGCGTCTACAATGTTCTTGGGAGAGGCAATTAATCGAAATTTATTATGCAAATTTCAATATTTTGGAGTTACGGATGAAGTTGATTATAGAAATTTTAAATGGACGCGCGGAAGATATGATATCAACGAACTTGAAAAAGTATATACAGCAGATACACGACGTTGTGCTCTTATATTGAACAGTGTTAAGTATTATGTTTCAGATATAAATGAAGTGAAAGGACTGGGCTTTTGCGTCAGTGTTGCTCATGCAGAATATATGGCAAAATATTTTAATCAGCATAAAGTTCCATCCATCGCATTATCAGCTAAGAGTGCGGAGGACATTCGAAATGATGCAAGGCAGGATTTAGAAAAGGGAAAAATTAAATTTATTTTTGTTGTGGATCTTTATAATGAAGGTGTGGATATCCCTTCGATCAATACGATTCTCTTTTTAAGACCAACAGAAAGTGCAACTGTATTTCTTCAGCAGCTTGGGCGTGGTTTGAGGATTTGCCCTGGAAAAGATTATCTTACGGTTCTTGATTTTATAGGACAGGCAAATAAAAAATATAATTTTGCTATGAAGTTTAAAGCAATGGTTGGTAAAAGTCGGAAGTCGCTGAAGAAGCAGTTAGAGGATGGATTTTCAAGTCTTCCAAGGGGCTGCTATATAGAATTGCAGAAATGTGCTAAAGAGTATGTTCTTGAGAATCTGAAGCAGACAAATAACAATAAGAATATAATGATTGAACATGTGCGGACTTTTAAGGAAGATACAGGAGAGGAACTGACGCTTGAGAATTTCCTCGAAAAGTATGAGATGTCCCTTTATGAGTTTTATCAAAGTACTGGATCTCGTTCCCTACATCGTTTGAAGAAATGGGCAAAATTAATTCAGGATGATCGTGATGTGGAGAATAAAATATATCGAATGATGAATGGATTATTTCATGTGGATTCCGCCAGACTTCTTGATTATTGGATTCGGTATATCAAAGGGGATAAGATTCCTAAGTCGGAAGAAGAAATCCGGATGCGAAATATGTTGTATTATACATTTCATAAAAAATATCCGGCCAAAAGCGGATTCAAAGATATTGATGATGGAATTGAATCTGTTTTACATGAAAATTTCGTTCGAGATGAGGTACTTCAGATTTTGGAATATAACAGGAAACATATTAGAGTTGTTGCGGAAAAGAATGAATATAGCTTTGTATGTCCGTTGGATATTCATTGTCGATATAATACCAATCAGATTATGGCGGCTTTTGGGTATTTTACAGAAAATGAGTCTCCAGAATTTCGTGAAGGAGTAAAATATTTTAAAGATAAAAAAACAGATATTTTTCTTATTAATCTTAACAAATCAGAAAAAGAGTTCTCTCCATCAACGATGTATGAGGATTACGCCATTAATTCGACATTGTTTCATTGGCAAAGTCAGAGTCAAGATGGAGAAAAAAGGGAAAGAATAAAGAGGTATATTCATCATAAAAGGAGAGGTAATACGATTTCATTATTTGTAAGAGAATTTAAAAAGAATGGATCTTATACTGCTCCTTATACATTTTTAGGCAATGCCGATTATATGAAACACAGTGGGGAGAGACCGGTAAGTTTTGTCTGGAAACTGCATCAGCCAATGCCGGCTGAGTTATTGCCGAAAGCAAATAAAAGTATTGTGATGTAGAAGAAGGGTTTGTAGAAAAAACTGAATATATCGTATAATTATGTGTGATACACTTATATTTTAATGCTCATATCAAATACTATTATTTGCTTGCAAGATAAAAGAGAGCCGCAGAGTGATTCTTTCAGTGTAGTCTAAAAACATACACCTTTTCTAATATGTGTAGTATATATTATGACTTACAAATATACAATTGAAATTAAAAAATTTTCAATGGTTCCATGGGTGAAGATAAGTTTCAAATTTTGAAATTTTATCTGCTGTATTCTTTGCATAATGGCGTGATATATTAGTATTAATTGATATTATTAAAGGAATAGATTAAAATAATATTAAACGGAAAAGAGTGGATTTCTTTATATTGGAGTATTATGTATTGAAAAATTAATGTAATTATAATGAACAAAAGGAATTGTGTTCGTCCAGTAATGGTTTAAATAGATGGAGAAAAGAGGCATGAGGTATAGGTATACAAAAGAGAAAAGTTTAAAATTAAGAAGACTCAATGAAAAAGCATTAGAAATGAAAGGAAGAATTGCTAGAGGGTTATTAGCGGTAGTATTGGTAGGAGCATTAACAACTATAATGTCTTTTAACGCAAATGCTAATAGTTCCAATGTATATTATCTTGGAGAGGTGGTTAATGCAGGGAAAGATACTGGTTTTTCTGAAAACGAAGAGATTACAAAGAAAGATCCGCATTATAATTGGAGGATTGGAAATTTTTTTGTAACTGGCTATACTCAGGTAATTACAGATGACAGCAATCCGATTTTTTTAAAAACAGTGGGCGATAAGGTTGTTCTTAATTTTCAATTAGAACAGGATATTGATGCTTTGAATAATGATAAATCTCTCATGATTGCAAATGATCAAAAGGCATATGATAATTTGTTATATAAGGATGAGACTGCATTTGGAAGAGGAGCTTTGATTATAAGAAAGACAGATGCATATCAAAATAAAAAAAATACTTCTCAATTGTATACGGATTATTTGTCAGGAGTTAAAGTTGGAGCAAATACTCAGGTAGAAGTTTGTGAAGAGGGCGATTATGAAGTTGCATTAGATTACAGTATTAGAGATAAAAAAATTACTGTGCCTTTTATAGATAAGACAATAAGAAGTACTTATAATGATTATAAAATTTATTTTACTTTTTCAGTAAGAAATGGAAACTGTATGGTTTTTCCGTTTGATGTAGCTACGGGTGAAGAACTGACAAATAAAGCAATTACTGAAAAGGGATTTTATCTAGATTTGGCAAAATCCAGATACTTAGAGATTAATATAAAAAGAGAAGTTCTTCGTGAGGGGGCGACGGGTCTTACAGAGGATGTTAGATTCAATAAGCCTGCTAGTGATGGAGAAAAATATACAGATGAAGGGATTTATACTATTACAGTATCAAATCCATACACAGATGAAGAAACAGTTAAAAAAATCTATGTTGGGACAAATAGTGTTCTCAAAGCATATATGACTACAGGATATACAATTAGTGATATCCAGTCATTGCTTAAAGATGGAGCAACTATTGATGATGATGGGAATATTACTATCCCGGAGGAAGTAGAAAAAACTAAAAATGCGGAAAGTGTTTCGTTAAAAAAGGTCAATAAAAATGATGAAGTTCAATTTGCAACGAGCAGTATGGTTGGTGGGAGTATTTGCATTGTTCTGGCTTTATTTATCGTTTATTTGTTAGTTAAAAAGAAGAAAAAAGATAAAAGGGTTAATACAGCAGTCCCAGTAGGTTCTGAGGAATCAGTATCAGAAAAATTACCGGAGGAGGATGAGGTATAATGAAAAAATTAATTGCTTTATTAATGGCATCAATTTTGTTTCTTACAGCCTGTAACTCTGGAATAAAAAATGAGGAGAGTAATGAGAATAACACTAAAATTATGGAAGATGAAATTTCTATTGATATAGAGCCAGAAACTTTTGCTGATTTAAGTGATGAAAATTTGCTTCAGTATATTGAAGATGAGGTTTATGCAGGAATAACTGAGCAGTTAGCTAGTGAAGATTATACTGTTGAGAGCGTTGATGCCATATACATTTCTAAGGAGTATTTAGAAGAGATTGAATATAATTCTCAAGAAAATATATATTTTGGCTATACATTGTCGGAGTTGGACGCTCAATATAACGGGACAAGATATGTTTTCACTCTTGGGGATGATGGACAGACAACGACAAAAACATTTGAAAAATATGATGATACATATGAACAGGTAATTAAGAATATTGCAATAGGCACTGGGGTAATTTTGGTTTGTGCTACGGTCTCGGTTGCTTCAGTGGGGGTTGGAGCTCCTGCTGCGGTAAGTATGGTTTTTGCAGCATCTGCAAAAACTGGTGCGACGTTCGCACTATCATCAGGAATTATTAGTACTGCAGGGGCAGCAATTGTAACTGGCATAGAGACTAAAAATGTTGAGGAGACCCTTAAGACAGCAACACTTGCCGGTAGTGAAAGCTTTAAATGGGGAGCTATTGTAGGTGTCGTTACTGGTGGAGTGTCTGAAACTGTTTCTTTGGCTAAATCTGCAAGAAGTAATCCGACTCCAAGAGAATCAGAATTAAAAGTTCTTGAACGAACCAAAGGGGCAAAAGAACAGATTTCCTATTTGGATGGTGTCGAAGTTTCATCTAGGACAAAGGGCGCAACACGCCCGGATGTTGTTGTAAAAAATGCAGATGGATCGGTTAAAGCAATTGAAGTAAAGAATTATAATCTCGCATCTTCAAAAAGTAGAAGCGGATTATACAAGGAATTGAAAAGACAAGTAGCCAGTAGGGTTAATAATTTGCCTTCAGGATCAACACAGGAGATTGTTTTGGATATCAGGGGGAGAGGTTTTTCTAAAAATGTGATTGATGATGTGGTGGCAAACATACAATCACGTTGTGCTCCTGTGTATAAAAATATTCCGGTAACAGTCATGAGCTATTAAATAGTGTCAGTCACAAACCTTCATATATGCTTGTTTGGCAGACGCTGTAGTTGATGATTTATTAAAATAAGCCGATATAAAATTTGCAAATGGACTTATTAAGAAAAGTCCGGGTAAAGTTTTAACTAAGATGAATCAATAGGTTCCAAAGTAGGATTTAAATTTATTACAAAATTCGGAATGAAAGGAATTGTTTACTTCGGGAGTAGGCGCTATCGTTGGTGGTGGATTGGATTTAGTAGAAACTAAGATTATTTCAAAACATGTATATAAGTGTTTTTTGAAGAATATTTGTAGGTGAAAGTATATGAAGAATAAGTGGAAAGAAATTTTGATGAATCCGTGGACTATAACTGTAGGGGGAGGACTGATACTTTCGATTTTCCTATCTGTTATAAATGATTTGGTCAAAAAGGAACAAGTATTTAATACTATAAGTAGAATTTTATCAACAATATTTAATGTATGTATTATGCTTTTAAATCGTAAAATCAAAATATGGTGGTTATTACTTGGCATTGTAGTTTTTATCATTTTATCTATTCTTTTTGTGAGGTGCTTGAATCATACCCAAACAACACCTAATAAACCAGAATTTTTAGAATATACGCAGGATACAATACTAGGTTATAAGTGGAAATGGAATTGGCAAAAAGATATTTATGGTAAATATTACGTCGAGAATCTTTGTCCGATATGTTTGCAATGTGATACTCCATTGGTTGATAATACATATGGATATAGAGGAAAATATAAATGTTTACGTTGTGGAGAAGAATATTTTAAAACTTTACCTGACTTTAAACATGTGAAAATGATGATTGGTGACAATGTTCGGCGTAAATATTTTACAAATGAATAAGTGTACGAAACAAGGTAGTATTTTTTCACATTGAAGTAAAGTAGGTAATAATGAAAAGGTTGTGATAAACTAATTTTGTGTGAGAGCTTTATAGCATCTCAAAGTAAAGATATGTTACACAGGTAAAAAATGATCAAAATAAATAAAATATAATAATTCAGTAAGGATTTGAAATATATCTATAGAAGAAAAGATTCCGTCAAATTGAAAGGAAGCAATTTGGCGGAATCTTTTTGTCTGTCAGAGAGTATTTTTATATTCGCGAAATTTACATGGTCTTTTATGGAACAAATGACATGCAATGCCAAAAAGGAGGTTGCTATCACGTTTGCGTGATAGGGTAAGCTCTTTAGGCGGAAAGAGGGAAGACCGTGATGAAGAGAAGGATAAGTGAAGTCAGTAAACTGGCCGGAGTAAGTAAAAGAACACTGCAGTATTATGACGATGAGGGAGTCCTGGTGGCAGAAAGATCAGGGAACAATCATCGATTGTACGATGAGGAAATGCTGGAACAAATATGGAAGATTATAGTATACAAAGGTCTGGGATTTGAATTAAAGGAGATAAGACAGCTATTGCAGGGATTTTTGGAAGAGCAGAAGGAATACCTGGAGCTGCGAATAGAAAATATCAGGAGTGAATTACATCAGTTAAACGAGCATCTGGAACTTATTTCGTTTGTATTGAAGCATGGGATGCCCCAGGTTCCGGAGGAAGGTGAAGGGAAAACATATGTGGAAGAAATGGATGAATGGAAGAGAAAAATATCCATATGAAATGATAAAAGGCGTATAATAATTAATAGTTAGTAATTAATAGTTAGAAAATCGTGAAATGAATGTATAAAAGAACGAAGGGGGTATTTTATGGAAAAGTTTGATGATAATAAGTTATTTCAATTTGTTTATGTAAGTGCCATGAGGGATGCTGTTCTGCAGAAAGCATATGAGGGAGAGAAAAAGTGGCTTACAACAGAAGAAACTTTGGAAGCAAGGAATAAAGTAAAAGAGTACATAGATTATATTTTAGAAGTTGGCTTTAAAAATCAGGAAGAGCATGATAAAAAATTTATAGAAACTGCCAGTGGTGTATGTGATGTGATTAATAAAAAAATTGAAACCAACGGAAGGAATGGTCAGTTTACATTTGGAAATGCGCAGAAACTGATTAATATTGTGTGCAAATATTTCTATATAATTTCCTATAAGGATTCTTATGTCAGAGAGAAATTTAAATATTGTCATTGTCCGATGGATAGTATTTTACTTGAAAATGTTTGGAGCAAAAAAAAGGACGAGATAAAAGAACAAAGTAACATGAATGTAAATGATTTTAAATCCAGCTGGGGAAAAGAAAATTGGAAGATAAACGATAAAGAAAATTACGAAGTGCCGGATCGATATAGTATCTTTCAGGATAATGTACGTGCGCTGGCCCAAAATGAAGGCATTTTCCCGATAGAGTATGATTATAAAATATGGGGAGAGAACCTGGAAAAATAAGTCTTTAATATAAATCCCGGAGATTGTTCAGAACTCCGGGATTTGTTTTTTTAGTATTTCTGCTTATCTGGAAAAATGTGAAAAGAAGTTATATAATCTTCTGACATTTTTGGAGCAAAGGAAGAAATTTCCTTCGGTAATATATCGAAAAGTATGGATTTTATGATTCAGATTGCTGTTTCAAATAATTCGGAACTTTCGTTGAACCATACCTATAAGACAGTGCTGCCTCATAGGTTATGGTCTTCCTTGAAAATCAATTCCCCAAATCTTTGGCCCTGTCATATATTATAGAGAATATGTAAATAACAGGGTGTAAAACATGAAACGATATATTACAGCATCATTAGAAACACATTTGTTTTTCGGAAGGATTATGAAGGAACATGCGCTGTTTCTGCAGGCAGGTTTTCCTGCCGGGGAAACAGCATACAGAAGCAAGGCGGACTGGTACCGCAGTGAATTCGAAAAGATACTGAGATGGACGGTTCGCCTTGCGGATGGAATGATAGGAGAGGATGTACTGTGCTCCGGAGAAGTGTTCACGGAATTTACGGTCATGGCGGAGCAGCAGACAGCAGAATTAACAAAGATCCCGATTGATTCCCGGATTACACAGGCAGAGAAGAGACTCAGGTCAGGATGCGTAAAGCATGTGAGTGAAAGAATGTCGCGCCAGGTGCGTCAGCTGAATCAGCAGACGCTGCATTTATTAAATGGTCTGATCAGGTTCAAAGAACAGATATTGAATGAGGTTATTTCCTGCAGATTATATACGGCAAATTATCCGCTGCTGATCGAGCATATCATCCGGGAGGCAAAATTATATCAGCAGATCATAAAAATGCTGGAGGAAAAGAACTGCGTATCGTCAGAAAAGATGGCTGAGACAGAAATGTTCTGGAATCAGATTATGATGGAACATGCGCTTTTCATCCGCGGTCTTCTGGATCCGACAGAGTGTAAGCTTGGGGAAACGGCAGATGCGTTTGCGGGAGAATACTGCCGGCTGCTGGAGGAGGCCAGGCGGCAGGACTGCAGAGCGATGAATGGGTTGACGAAGGAAACATTGGAAACGACAAAACGATATCGTGATTTTAAGGCAGCAGGCGCAAAAGGAATCACTGGATGTGAGATACGTTCCATTATCCTTCCTCTGTTGGCGGATCATGTGCTTCGGGAAGCAAATCACTATCTCAGAATTCTGGAAGAGAGGGAATAAATCATGCGCTTATGTCAATATCCCGTTGAGAACAGAATCCGGCGTTTTACTCTGGAAGCCATACAGATTCCGATTGTCTATAACCAGTACGGGGATTACGATCCAGACGGGCTGTTATATGTATTGGAACAGGATGCGCAAAGGATACGGGAAGAAGCATTATCAAGATTTCATCAGACGCCGCCGCAGCCTTACGAGGAAGTACAGCCGCTGGTACTGCGGGTAAATCTGGGAGATATCGTGAAGGTATGTTTTCGCAGCAGGTTAAATCGGAGGCTTTCCATACATGTGCAGGGGCTGGCATACGATGTGATGGATTCAGACGGAGCCAGCGTCGGACTGAATCAGGACAGCACGACCGATGGTGAGATAGAATATACATGGCATGCCGATACAGAAGGCGTATTTTTGTTTCATGATATGGCGGATCCGAGAAGCGGTGAGGAGGCAACAAATATTCATGGATTGTTTGGAGCAGTGATTGTGGAGCCGCCTGGCGCAAGATGGTTTCATCCGGAAACCGGGGAAGAAATGGAAAGCGGGCTGATGGCGGATATTTACCAGCCTGGGAAGCCGGCTTTTCGGGAATATACGGTGTTTTTTCACGATGAACTGGAGATTCTTGATAAAGATGGCAGTCCGCCGGCTGATCATCGGACTGGAATGCCATCTTCCACAACAGCGATCAGTTACCGTTCTGAGCCCATGAGAAACCGGATGCCGCTGTCACATGATCCGGCAGATTCCGGCGAGGATATTTCCATGAGTTCGTGGGTATACGGGGATCCTGCGCCGCCGATATTAAGAGCATATGTGAGGGATCCGGCGAAGATTCGTCTGGTACATGGAGGAATCAAGGAAACTCATGTGTTTCATCTCCACAATCACCA
Organism: Candidatus Anaerostipes avistercoris; assembly: GCA_019119895.1. Classification (GTDB taxonomy): domain Bacteria; phylum Bacillota; class Clostridia; order Lachnospirales; family Lachnospiraceae; genus Anaerostipes; species Anaerostipes avistercoris. The sequence goes on from DWWD01000009.1 coordinate 10,255, forward strand.
GTGGAGACTGGAAGCAGATAATCCTGTTTCAACGATTATCGATTCCATTACAATCAGTCCTCAGGAATGCTATACACTGGATATTTTGTACGGAGCAGGAAGCAGAAACAAGGTAATTGGAGATGTGATTTTTCACTGCCATTTGTATCCGCATTTTCATGAAGGAATGTGGACTCTGTGGAGGATTTATGACCGTCTGGAAGATGGAAAGGGGCAGCTGCCGGACGGAACACCGGTGCCGGAGCTCCTGCCGTTAAAAGACCGGGAACGGCCGCCTAAGAAAGATAAACTTCATCCGGGATATCCAAACTTTATCTGCGGGAAAGCGGGAGAACCGCCGCGCCAGCCGCCGTGCGGAGTGCTGGATGCGGAAGGGAATCCTGTGGTATGTCCGACGCCTCTGGAGGAAGCAAACTTTGTAGAAAATGTGGCTCCGGGAGCATTGTATACAGATACATGTCCGTGTCATACAACAGGCAGATGCCGGAAATGTGCGGATTTTGAGAAATATTCTGTGGAAAAGTGTGAGGCTGGCAGAAGCTGCTGTGAAGAAAAGGAGAAATGTGAAGATAATGAAACATCTTTTGAGAAAGATAAGAATCCGGATGACTGCAAAGAGTGTTTCGGGACAGAGGGAGAATGTGGAAACTGCAGAACATGCCGCAAAATGGAAACGCACTGTGAAAATGTTAAAGTTTTTGAGATTGCGCTTGTGCAGGCGAAACTTACGTACAACCGCTATGGATGGCATGATCCGGAGGGGCGTTTCTTTGTTCTGAAGGAAGAGCTGGAGCGCTGCGGAGGTCTGGAATCTTACATCCGCATGGTAGAGGAGCAGAAGATCAGAGTGGAGCCGCTGGTGATACGTGCCAATGCCGGTGACTGCATCGAACTGCGAACGACAAACCTGCTTCCGGAATATCTGGAGGAAACGCCGTTTCAGTTAAAAACCAGAACGGATATTGTGGGGCATCACGTGCATTTGGTGAAGTTTGATACCATTACTTCTGACGGAGCGGCAAACGGCTGGAATAATATCGCAGGAGCCAGAAAATATGAAACTCTGGTAGAGCGTTTCTTTGCAGATGAGGAACTGCGAACGGTATTTTTCCATGATCATCTGTTCGCGAATGCACATCAGTTTCACGGTGTGTTCGGTGCCCTGATCATTGAGGAAGCAGGAGCGACATTCCACAATATACGAAACGGAAAAGAACTGCGGTCTGGAACGAAAGCGGTCATTCGGAGGCGGGACGGGACATCGTTCCGGGAATTTGCGCTTTTCGTTCACGATTTTGCCAATCTGTTTGACAAAGACGGAGAGGCGCTGAATCCTCCGGCGGTTCCCGGCGGGCATGATGATCCCGGAGTTATGGGAATCAATTACCGCTCAGAGCCTATGCGGGAGCGGCTGAAGAACTGCGAAGATCCGGCTTACATTTTCAGTTCTTATGTGCATGGAGATCCGGCAACGCCTGTTCTGGAAACGTATCCGGGCGATGAGATGATGATCCGTCTGGTGGATGGAGCCCATGAGGAGCAGCATGTGTTTAATATTACAGGTATGTCCTGGAGAAAAGAATTGGAGGATGAGCGGTCGCCGCTGGCAGCTTCCCAGACAACCGGCGTTTCAGAGGCTTTTAATTTAAATATCAAAGAAGCATATCAGCCGGGAGATTACCTGTATTATTTTGGCGGGATCGATGATGCATGGCTGGGTCTCTGGGGAATCATCCGGGCCTATGACCGGTATCAGAAATGTCTGAAGCCGCTCTGCAAAGGGAAAGATATGATCATGCCGCTGCCGCCGTGTCCGGGCAGAGACGATGTAGTAAGGCGGTATGAAGTGGCGGCAGTTCAGACAAAGCTTGTTTATAACCGCTATGGGGATCATGATCCGGACGGACTGATTTTTGTTCCGCTGGAAGATGCGGATCTGGTACTGGCCGGAAAGTGTGAGCCAAAGCCATTGATTCTGCGGGCAAATGCAGGAGACTGGATCGAAGTTACGCTGCATAATCTCCTGGATCCAAACCGCCCGGTTCCTTATTTCGATTATCCGACGGTTCCGCTTGAGATGAAACATAAGCCGTCCAGCCGGGTTTCTCTGAATCCGCAGTTTTTAAAATATGATCCGGTCAGTGATTCAGGGATCAATGTAGGATATAATCCGAAAGAACAGACTATAGGGATCGGTGAGAGCAAACGATATGTCTGGAGAGCAGATCGTGAATATGGAACCTGTATCCTCCAGTCTTTTGGAGATATGCGCAATCACAGATATCATGGATTGTTCGGCGTGGTGATCGTGGAACCGTCAGGAGCGAAATGGTATGAAAACTTTAAGAAACAGGAGACTCCGTATGCGGAGCAGGCAGTGATCACAGCGCCGGGAACAGAATCTTTCCGGGAATATGTCTTGTTTATTCAGAATGGAATCCGAATGCTGGACGCTCAGGGGAATCTGGTACAGACGGCAGCGGCGGCAGAAGGAGAGCCGGTGGAGGCAGAAGATACAGGGGAGAAAGGATATAATTACCACTCTGAGCGGTTTGCCAACCGGCTTTCCGGAGATGGGCGGATCTGGAAAGTGTTCAGCAGCAAAGTCCATGGAGATCCGGCCACACCGGTATACAAGGCATATACCGGAGACCGGGTGATTTTCCGGACGATGATGCCGGCAGATAAGCCGAGAAATGTATCATTGACCATTCACGGGCATTTATGGCGGGAACAGCCGAAGGATGCTTTGTCCCGTGAAATCCCTCTTCAGGGAGGAATCAGTGTCGGAAATCGTTTTGATATGGAACTGAAGGGAGGAGCCGGATGTCCGGGAGATTATCTGTACCGTTCGGGAAGTTTTGGATGGGATGTAGAGTCAGGAATGTGGGGCATTTTTCGAGTAAAGAAGCCTTCTGTCTGGCGTAAGTGCAGAGAAATCTGCGGAAGAATCCTGCGCCGGTAGGGAAGTGAAAACAGGATAGCAGGAATAGATGAAAGGGTGCCTGTCCGGCATCCTTTCATAAGTTTTAAAGCAATCCGGTAAATAAAACGGCAGACCGAAATATGTGTTATAAAGCCAGTCCGCATTCGAATGCCAGGACCATATATTTTTCTGCATCTGTAAGTCCATATAAGGTTAAGTCACGGATTTCCCATGTGTCAGAGCTGAGGCTGTCTGCTCCGTATAAAAACTGAGCAAAAGGGATCCCGCGGTACTTTGAGACTGCCAGCATGGAAGCACATTCCATTTCCACTGCGAGACAGCCTTCCTGTCTGTGTTCTTCGATCATTGGAAGGGTTTCTCTGTAAATTGCATCAGAGGTCCAGGTTTTCCCTTTGACATAAGGACAGCCGCAGGCAGTCAGAACAGTTTCCAGTGTCTGGACAGAGTGGGGATCTGCTGCGATTTCTGGTGAAGGAGCAATATAGTGATAGCTTGTGCCTTCGTCCCGGACAGCAGAAACGGGAATTATAATTTTGTCTTTGGTTATCTCATCGTTTAATACGCCGCAGGAGCCGAAAAGCACAAACTTTCCAGCACCCATTGCCACGATCTCCTCAAACCCGGAAACACAGGCCGGCGCGCCGACTCTGGATAAGTAAAATGCAATGTCTGTGTTTTTGTATCGGATTTTGTAAACAGGGACAGCGCCATTTGCGGTGTAGAGTTCCGCAATCTTTTCTGTATCATCCAGTGAAGCAAATGTTTCAATGATGTTTTTCTATTATAGAAAAAATAAAGGAAAAGAAAGATATCTTTGAAATAAATTCCTTGAAATCTGAAAAAAGAGGTGTTAGAATATCTATTTCCTAAGAATACTGTATTTATAAGGAGATGATATTTGTGGAATGGAATCGTTTAATATCCGGGAAATATTTTCATAAAGATCAGGAAATATATCAGGAGCTTTTTGTGTAGCAGAGAATAGAAGAAAACCGGCCCGGATTTTTCAATCTGGAGGCCGGTATTTTTTATGTTTGATACAGCAGAATTGTTTTAATATCGACGTTCTTCATAATACCATTTGTCACGTCTGGAAAGGCATACGGCAAAAAGAAACGGCAGGAAGATGATTGCCATGCCAATGCTGAATGCACAGATTATGACTGCAAGCCAGCCGATTCCTGACAGAAGTTCATAAAATGACAGAAAAAGACCTTTTACATTTCCGTTTGCTTTTACATTTACAGAGACAAGTTCCCGACACATACTGAAACAGAAAAAAAGGACGGAAAAGAGAATGATCAGCACGATGACCAAAATGACCAGGAGAGGGAGCAATCGAAGAGCAATCCCAGGATCCTGGATCATAAGTGAAATTGTCTGCGGATGAAAAATAATTAAAATTTGAGAGAAATATTCCCGCATCAGGTACAGGGAAAGTATACTAAACAGGATAAATAAAGTACAGCCGGCACAACCAGCTTTGGTGCCGGCAGAATTAACGATTCTGATTTGTTTTGTCAGTCTGGCCAGTACAGTAATGATTCCTGTTATAACATACAGAACAACGGCATAAACAGAAATTGCCGCAATCAGTTCTGCAAGCGGCGCGTCGATTCCGACATTGAGCCCCATCAGAGTGACGGAGATGGTGTGGATATAATTTTGAAGCATAAAGGATCCTCCCGAAATGAAATTGTAATATGTTTTTTTCATTGTATCTTATTTGGAGAAAATATGCACGAATTATATAACATTTGGAGCATAAAATATAGGGACAAGTTTTGTATGGGAGGAGAAAACGTATCATAAGAGAAACTGGCATGGATAATTTATACACTTTTGGCTGTTTTTAACCAGTCCAGTTTTTGATATATTTTCCGATATAGAAAATGGACAAAGGAGATTTACAGAATATGAAACGAATTGTTACTCTTCAGGATATTTCCTGTATCGGACGTTGTTCCACGACAGTGGCTCTGCCGGTTATTTCCGCAATGGGAGTAGAATGCGGGATTCTTCCGACAGCGGTACTTTCTACTCATACGATGTTTCAGAATTTCACCAGCAAAGATATTTCAGATCAGATTGAACCGATTTCAGATGTTTGGGAAAAAGAACAGATTACATTTGACGGCATTTATACGGGGTATCTGGCATCGAAAGAGCAGTGCAGACAGATCGTGGATTTCTTTGAACGTTTCAGAAACGATGAAAATATCATCCTTGTGGACCCTGCAATGGCAGACAATGGAAAACTGTATCCTGGTTTTGATGAAGATTTTCCGGCAGCCATGGCGAAGGTATGCGCGAAAGCGGATATCATTCTTCCGAACATTACGGAGGCCTGCCTTCTCACGGGAATGCCGTATAAAACTGTGTATGATGAAAGCTATATTATGGAACTGTTAAAAAGGCTTCTGGATCTGGGATGTCAGACAGCGGTACTGACCGGAGTAAGCTATGAGAAAGATAAGCTGGGGTTTGCGTATCTGGATCAGGCAGGAAACCAATATTCCTATTTTACAAAGAAATGCCCGGTCAGCTATCATGGCACAGGCGACCTGTATGCTTCAGCGGCCTTTGGCGGCATCATGCGGGGACTGGATTTAGGAAGTGCGCTGGCGCTGGCAGCGGATTTTGTAGTGGAGTGCATTGAAGCAACCGACCGGTCCAGTGAGGCAAGATGGTACGGCGTGGAATTTGAATCACAGATTCCGGCGCTGTGCAGTATGCTGGAAAATCGGCTGCAAGAATAAACACATAATATTTCACAGGGAAGTTTACAAATTTGCCATATTTGACAAAAATATACAGATTTTACTTAAATCATACAAAAAAGCCATCTGGATTTTACATGCCGGTGTTACCTTGTAATTATAAAGTCTTTATAATTGAGGGAGGAAAAGTCATGAGAAATAAACAGTTTTTGGCATTGTTAATGGCAGTGGCGGTGACGGCGCAGCCACAGATGGTTTCAGCATCAGATTCCGCAGATCCGGCATCTGAAGTCCAGATGCAGATATCTGCAGAAGAGACGGAGACTGCTGATCAGACTGCGTCAGAGACGGCAGATCAAGCAGAAACTCCGAATGAAACAGAGGAGGATCAGGAGATATCAGCCGCATCATCGGAAGCAGAGCAGACAAAAAATGCAGCAGATGAGAAAGCTGAGACAAAGACAGAGGCAGCCGGGACAAAGGCAAAAACAGCGAAGACATCAGAGAAACTGGCGACAGTCCGTGTAACCCGTACCGATGTTTATGGAATCGTAGGAGGAAAGGCATCATTGGTCGGAAATTATGACCAGGGATATCCGGCTGTGCCAAGAGATGGCGTTGTATGGTGTGACGGAGATAAGAATCCGCTTTCCGATGGAGATAAGTACAGCACAACGACAAGTACGACCATGACCCTGAAGAACATCACGAAAGATCAGGATGGCCAGACGTTTTATCTGTCAGCAACTAATGCAGTGGGAACGGCATACAGTGAAGCAGTGACTCTCCACGTACTGGATGCGTCTGCGGCTAATCAGAATGTAAAATCCGGAGATACTGCAGTTTTATCTGTAAACCTGGAAGGAAACTGGGGAAGTCCGGTAAAATATCAGTGGTATAAAGGGGACGAAAAGATTTCCGGAGCAGTGACCGCGAGACTGACACTGACAGATGTACAGAAGGATGATGCGGGAGAATACAGATGTGTGGTACAGAGAGGCTACGGAAGCGCGACAGAGTATAACTCAAAAACAGTAACAGCAAATCTGACCGTGGATGGAAAACTGGCGACAGTTCGTGTAACCCATACCGATGTTTATGGAATCGTCGGCGGAAGGGCGTCATTGGTCGGAAATTATGACCAGGGATATCCATCTGTGCCGAGAGACGGCGTTGTATGGTGCGACGGAGATAAGAATCCGCTTTCTGACGGGGATAAGTACAGCACAACGACAAGTACGACTATGACCCTGAAAAATATTACGAAAGATCAGGATGGTCAGACATTCTATCTGTCAGCAACCAATGCAGTGGGAACGGCATACAGTGAGGCAGTGACTCTCCACGTACTGGATGCTTCTGCGGAAGATCAGAGTGTACAGATTGGCGGTACAGCAACATTATCTGTGAATCTGGAAGGAAACTGGGGAAGCCCGGTAAGATACCAGTGGTATAAAGGAGATGAGAAAATCTCCGGAGCAGTGACCGCGAGACTGACACTGACAGATGTACAGAAGGATGATGCGGGAGAATACAGATGTGTGGTACAGAGAGGCTACGGAAGCGCATCAGACTATAATTCAAAGACAGTGACAGCAAATCTTACTGTGAGGGGTGAACTCGCAGCAGTCCGGGTAAACAGGACAGATGTCTATGGATTTGTAGGAGGCAGAGTGACTCTCACCGGAAATTATGATCAGGGAACACCGGCGGTTCCGGCGGACGGCATCGCATGGTGTGATGAAAATAAACAGCCGCTGACAGCAGGCGATAAATACAGTACTCCTGACAGCACTACGATGACACTTAGAAATATTACAGCAGATCAGGACGGACAGGTATTCTATCTGTCAGCAACTAATGCGGCAGGGACAGCATACAGCGAGGCAGTAACCCTTCATGTGCTGGATGTAAGTGCAGAAGATCAGACAGTTCAGGCAGGAGACAATGTTACATTAAGAGTAGAACGTCAGGGAGACTGGGGTAGCGACAGAGTAAGCTATCAGTGGTATAAAGACGGACAGAGAATCACAAACGCGGTACTTTCCACATATATGATTAATGGTGCGAATGCATCAGACGCCGGTGAATATACCTGTGTGGTACAGAGAGGTTATGGAACAGCTACAGAATATAATTCGAAGACAGTAACAGCAGCAGTATATGTTCAGGGGCTTCCGGCTTCTATCACACAGAGTCATGAAAATGAAAAAATTCTTCCGGGGGACAAAGTAATATTTCATGCGCAGCCGAAGGAAGAATGGGGAACGGAAATGACCTGGCAGTGGTATGATCAGGATGGAAATCGGATTTCTGACAATGATACATACAGCGGAGCGGCAATGGATACGCTGACCGTTACGGCAGACAAAGCGATGGACGGAAATGGATATTACTGTGTCATATCTGATGATTACAGAACCGCACAGACAGATGTTTCCTATATGACAGTGGAAGAAGAAACAACAGATCCTGAGGAACCGGGTCAGAATCCTGGTGGAGGTACAGAAACTCCGGAGAATCCGGGAACCGGAACAGAGACACCGGAAAAACCGGGCAGCGGAACGGAAACACCTATGAATCCTGGAACAGACAGCGGAAGTACAGAAACTCCGGCAGCATCACAGAGCGGACAGACAGAAAATGCTTCCGGCAGTCAGAAAGAAGAGACGGCAGTGCCTGAGACAGGTGACACTGTGAATACAGGAGCATGGGCTGCGCTGAGCGGACTTGGTCTTCTTGGATTCCTTGAAGTTCTCAGAAGAAAACTTTTCAGAAAAGAATAGCGGAAAATATGACAGCGTTCAATTAATACATAATTTCAGCATAAAAACCCTTGGTTTATGCCAGAAAAACCGGTACAATAGTGGCATAACAGGAGGATAAAAAAATGGAACGCAAGTATTTCTTTTTTGATATTGACGGAACACTGGCAGTCGGTGTGCCGGGGAGACAGTATATTCCGGATTCAACGAAAACAGCCATTGATAAATTGAAAGAAGCCGGACATTTTGTAGCAATCGCAACAGGACGCAGTTATGCCATGGCGGTGGATAATATGAAGGCGCTTGGATTTTCCAATATGGTCAGTGACGGTGGAAACGGAATTACCATTGATAATAGACTGATCGAAATCAAGCCGCTGGATTATGACAAATGCCTGGCGTTGATTGAGGAGTGTCAGGAAAAGGATTTTATCTGGGCGATTTCTCCGGATAACACCAAGAGAAGGCTGGCTCCGGACCATCGGTTTTATGACTTTACCCATGATGTTTATATGGACACCGAAGTTGTACCGGGTCTGAATCCGAAAGATTATGATAAAATTTATAAGGTTTACATTGCCTGCTATTCACCGGAGGAGGAGAAGCTGGACACATTAAAAGAACTGCCGTGGTGCCGGTTCCATAAGGAGTATCTGTTTGTCGAGCCGGGTGATAAGTCTGTGGGAATCAAAGCCATCATGGATTATCTCGGAGCAGATTATAAAGACGTAGTGGTCTTTGGAGATGAGAAAAATGATATTTCTATGTTCAGAGATGAGTGGACCAGCATTGCCATGGGAAATGCCATTGACGCGCTGAAAGAAAAGGCGGATTATATTACAGATGACTGCGATAAAGATGGGATTTATAATGCGTGCAGACATTTTGGCTGGATTGATTAGAAAAATAAAATAGAATGGAACATATGGGCACACCGATGCGGGAAGATTCCTGCAAAGGTGTGTCCATTATGGTTTCAGGCGTAATCATGGATGCAGACCGTTTTTCCGAGCGGAATGCGTTCCACGAAGAGCGTCCGGTCAGGTCTTGTTCCCAGTGTCCATTTGATTAGTGTGAGGCAGCGGTTTGTGATTTCAATGCAGGTGATCCCGGAAGGAGATACACAGCTGCCTGTATTGGAATAAGGGGACGACGGCGTTCCAATCATGGGATGATGGGTGTGGCCGGTAATCAGCAGGTGATGATGTTGTCTGGCCCAGTGCGTGAGCCGTTTTTCAGCCCGCTTTTTCTTTCGGTTGTTTTTGGCCGCACTGGTCGGATCGGGGACTCCCAGCTGCTCCAGAGGACGCCACAGATAGCGGACAAGGAAACGTGAAACCGGCCAGAGGACACAGTTGAGAAAATCCGCCTGATGACCGTGGGTGAGATACAGGTCTGTCTGCTGTTCCTGATCTTCCATAATCATGCCGGAAGGAAGTTCTTTTCTTTTTGAAATATCATGATTCCCATAGACCGCGTAAAAGCGGTTCTTCTGGCGGAATTCAGACAGGAGCTGAAAAGATTCCCCGTGGGCTGCTTTTATGTCAGATAAGGAACGATTTTCCCATAGTTCATCTCCGTCCCCTAATTCTATATAAGTGAAATTTTGTCCCATGTAATGTTTCAATGCGGATACATAGAGAAATTCATTTTTCAGGAAATTATCATTGGATTTGCCGGCACCCCGGTGGCAGTCACTGAAGAGTACATACCGGGAAGACTGATCCAGAGGAAGACGGCAGGGATTTTGGAAAGCTCTGGAAATCCGGGAACTGGAACTCATGAACATTTCCTGCACGTCCTTTTCTTTCTGCATTTCTGGCGCCTGTGCTTCTTAAAACGCAGGGTGCGGCGGAAGGCGGCAGGCAGGAAAAAGTACAGATAAAGAATCTGGTCCAGAACACAGTGAAATGGCCTGGTGATATGCCGGTACAGACGGCACAGCTGACGGTTTTTCCACTGGGCGAAAGGAAAGCGGAAACAGTGTTTTGGCTGTCTGCTGTGAGGGATAGAAAATGTAAAGGAAACGGACAGTCCGCAGATGCAGATATCACAGGAAGAGTACCCGGTGTACAAAAGAGCTTTTGTAAAGCAGTTCATCATTTCTTCCGATGGGAATGTGATGGAAATGTTCATGCTGAGGTCCTCCGGATCAGCATATCTGCCTGTGCAGAATCCGGTCAGCCACCAGTGAGGCCGGTTAAGGCAGAACAAGGGCCTTCCCTTGAAGCATAATTCCATGGAGAGAGGCAGCAGCTCATTTTCAGAGACAGCATGGAATACGGTCTGTTCAAAGCGCTCCGGCGGTACGATTCCATCTGCGTGGTAAATGCCGATTTCACCGCCGATGTTGATGCCGTACTGTCCTTTCCAGAATTCGATCATCCATGTCCGGCCCTGATAGTCAAAGTAAATGGGTTCACAATGAAAGACCATATGAAAATGGGACGCGGTCCGGTCATAGAGATGCTGGTAGCCAAATGTTTTCTGGGGAGCATCCAGACGGGAAGTGATGATATCACAATCGGGATGATAGGAAAAGCCAAAGGGTTCGGCAAGATCGTTTAACAGTCTTTGTTTTTTGCATGGATCCATGCAGCGTATTTTGCAGATGATGTTTCTCCGGCGGAAAAAATGAAAGATAAAAAAGAAGACACAAACGGCAAATAAAATGCCGGCGAATAAATACATAAAAAAACCTCCAAACATATTTAGTGTATTATATGTACAAAAAAGGAAAATGTTAGAGGGAAAGAAGTAAGGGGAAGACAGGAGTAGCCGAAATCGGCATGTAGAAAATAAACTTTATCCGGAACTTCCTTTTTTATATAAAATTGTCTTTTGCCAGGACGGAACCTATGGTAGAATGAAAGAAAAAAGGGAGGAAAGAATCTATGTTACAAATTGAGTCGACGAAGTATTTGCTTGGAGTGACGATACAAGGTGATTATGAAGATCTGTATGATTTGGTTGATTCTATTTATGGAATCTGCGGATTTGATGAGCGTCCGGAAAGTCCGTATTATGGGACGAAGAATCTGCTGCTGGGACTGTGTTATGAAGTTCGTCACGCGTATCAGGGATCGAGAAAGATATTGACAGTTGAGAACGGTATGAACGAAGATATCCTGAGGTGGAAAGAAGTAGAAGCTCCGACGGCCAATGTATATTTCAGCACGAATATTTTCTTTCCTGAAGCTATTTTTCTTGCGATCGCGCTTCCGGAGATTTACCCCTTTTCAAAAAAATATTATGGCAGACACAGCAAGTACAAAGGAAAAGTATATGAACCGAGATCTCTGGCGCGTTTTTACCGGGATCGTGCCAATCTGGAAGTACTGGGCGCTGCAATTTGGCAGGCTTTGGCGGGAGTGCTCGGGGAGAAAGCAGTGGAGAGGCTGCTGGAGGAACGCAGTGAACTGGAACCGGAACATTATATCAGTTATATTATAGAATACATTAAACGCTGCAACATGGAATTGATCCGCACAGAGACAAAGGATCGAAAAGCGAAGCTGCAGGATATTGCGGAGAAGATTATGAGGAAACCGGAATCTTATGATGAACTGGAAAAGAGACTGACTTACTGGGCGGAAAAATATGGACGGAACATTCATCAGATTCATGCGAAAGAAGAGTATCCGGAAGAAATTGAGTGGTAATGCGGCGTTGAGACAGGGATGAGGGGAAAGACTTTTTGTGATGTGAGTTATGGAAAGTCTTTTCTTTTTTTGGATTTTTCAGAGACAACATCAGGAAAGGAAGGATGATATGAAGATATTATTTGCGTCAGATTCGTTTAAAGGTTCTCTGAGTTCTAAGAGAATCGCAGAGCTTCTGGATGAAGCTGCCCGAGAAGTATTTCCGGAGGCAGAAACCGGGAAAGTTCTGGTTGCCGACGGCGGCGAGGGAACGATGGATACGGTGCTGGAAGAGCTTCATGGAACTTATCGGAAGATTAAGGTGAAGGGACCCCTGGGAGAAGAACGGGAGGCCGGATACGGGATTCTTCCGGGCGGCAGAGCAATGATAGAGATGGCTGCGGCATCCGGTCTTCCGCTGGTTCCGGAAGACCAGAGGAATCCGCGAAAGACGACCAGTTACGGAACGGGGATGCTGATTGCGGACGCTCTGGATCAGGGAATCCGTGATATTATGATCGGAATCGGCGGGAGCGCTACCAACGATGGAGGAATGGGAGCCATGAGCGCTCTTGGCATCCGTTTTATGGACGGAGAAGGCAGGACGCTGAGAGGCTGCGGAGATGATCTGGCACAGACAGCAGATATTGATATGTCCGGGGCGCATCCGGCGATCGGAGAGACATCGTTTACGGTTATGAGTGATGTGGAAAATCCGCTGCCTGGAGACCACGGTGCATCTTATACCTTTGGAGAACAAAAAGGCGCGTCCGGCGAAGATCTGGAATCTCTGGAAAAAGGAATGGAACGCTATGCGGAGATTGTAGTGAAGAAAACAGGGGAAAATAAGATATGGGAAAAGGGAGTAGGAGCCGCGGGAGGATTGGGCTTTGCGCTGCTTTCCTTTCTGGATGCAGAATTAAAATCGGGAATTGATACAGTGCTGGATATGATAGGATTTGATGAGAAGCTGAAAGATGCGGATCTCGTGATTACAGGAGAAGGGAGGATGGACTGGCAGTCTGCTTTTGGAAAAGTGCCGTCCGGGGTCGGAAAAAGATGCCGGAAAGCCGGGGTGCCGGCTGTTGCCATTGTCGGAGGTCTGTTAAAGGGATATGAAACGATTTATGATACGGGAATCCGAACGGTCATAACGACCATCAGTGGGACAATGGATCTGCAGGAGGCAATGGAGCGAAGTGAAGAACTGTACCAGGACGCGGCATCCAGATTGTTCCGGGCAATTGCCTGCGGTATGGAATTAAATAAAATATGATATAAAAATCGGACAGGGGAGTGATGATGCATCATTCCCCTGTCCGACTGTAAGATTATTTTAATTGATTTCCGTCGCTGAATGCAGTTCCTGCTTTTCCTGACAGTTTCAGATAATTGTGGGTGGAAGGATCATAAGAAATCGCATGTAATTTCTCAGAGTCAATATTTCCATCGGCATCCAGAATCTTCTCGTCTACGCTGGTATTGACGATTTCAGCCACAATGCGGAGTGTTTTATCATACTGATTGATTTCTTCCACTTTGCACTCCAGAACGATCGGAAGATCTTCGATGACCGGCGCATCCACAAATTCACTTTTCTTCATATGAAATCCGGATTTCTCGATTTTGTCCGGCACGTCATGTCCGGATACGATGCCGACATAGTCGGCAGGAACCAGATTGGCTTCATCGGCGATTCCCACGGTAAAAGCCTGACGGAGTTTGATGTTGTCAGATGTTTTATGGCGTACTCCGATGTTGATCTGCAGACGGTTGGAATTTACGATGCCGCCGTATGCCACATTCATGGCGTCGGGCGTTCCGTCTTCTCCGTAGGTTGCAACGATCAGGACCGGCTGTGGGTAAATAAATGGTTTTGCTCCTAAATCTTTTCTCATGATAGTACTCCTTTCGTTATTCTGAACGCAGCGCTGTTACAGGGTCGCTCTTGGCGGCTTTTCTGGATGGAATCAGTCCGCCGATCAAAGTCAGGATGACGCTTAAAGCAATCAGAATGGCTGCGCCCGTAACCGGAAGCTGTGCATTGACATCTGTAGTGCCGGCGATATTATGGATCAGCATATTTCCCGGTATCAGCAGGATCAGGGTGATCACGATTCCCAGCACGCCGGCAAGAAGGCCGATAATAAAAGTTTCGGCATTAAATACCTGGGATATGTTGTGCTTCGATGCTCCGATGGCACGAAGAATACCGATTTCTTTCTTTCGCTCCAGAACACTGATGTAGGTGATAACGCCGATCATAATGGAAGATACGACAAGAGAAATCGCAACGAAGGCAATCAGAACGTAACTGATTACATTGATAATATCCGTTACGGAAGACATCAGAGTTCCTACATAATCGGTGTAGGAAATGACTTTATCCTCATCGGTTTTCTCCATCCGCGCATTGTAGTTATCCAGGATTTTTATGACATTTTCTTTCGTCTCAAAGTCTTTCGGATAAATGTTAATGCCGCTTGGTTCATCAAAATCTGCGTATCCCAGCTGCTGCAGGTTATTGTCATATGTGGACGTATCAGAAGACATAAGAGACATCATAAGTTCTGATAATTCCTGTTCATTCATATTCATCTGAATGGCATCCTGGAACTTGGACGCGTCAATCTGGATGGCATCCTGGAAGTTATCTGCCAGGCTGCTCATTTGCTGCTGCATGGCAGAACTGATCTGCTGCTGCAGAGAATTGGAAATTGTCTGAGCATACTGCTGCATGGCGGACTGCATCTGATTTTCCAGATTTTGCTGGAACTGTTCGGCAAGACCGCTGGACTGGATGATTCCCGCCATACCGTTTTGTATGTAGGACTGGGCTTTATCTGTCTGCAGATAAGCCATGAAATACGTATCCATATTTTCTTCATCGGTCAGCTGATTTTCCTGCAGATAGGACTCAAAGCCGGATGTCAGCTGATCGCTGAGCCTGGTCACCTGATCTTCATTCAGTTCCAGATCCATTCCCTCGAACAGGGCGTCGGTGTCAATGGAAGGCATGGAGGAGGTATCAATCTGAATGCCGCTCAGATCGAGGCTGCCTGCGTCTGCTCCGAGTTTGCTCTGGTTGATGGTGAAAGCCTCCTTTATTTTATCGGTGTCAACGGTAAATAAAGAGTTCATATCCAGCTGGTTACTTTCATTATCATCGAACTTCTTGCCGGTGAAGACATCAACATCCGGCTGATCCAGCTGTTTCTTTACGATCTCACTGGACTGGGCTTCTTCGATGACATGATCGGTCAGAGAAGCCGGATAGTAAATGCCGGAAGACATCATAGCAGCGGTTGCGTCTTCGCTTGGCTGAACGATGCCGACGATAGTCAGATCTTCGCTTTCATCCAGAACCTTTTTCATGTAATTGGTATCGTCTGTTTTATCTCTGTATACATTGTACTGCTTATCGTACTGATAGCAGTCGCTTGGATTGACGATTTTAAATTTTGTATTAAGAATATCGTCATAGGAGTAAGATGAGGAGATATCATCCGGAACTTCAACGGATTCTTCTTTTGAAAATTGCTCGATCATCTTATCCAGTTCATCATAATCTCTTAATCCCAGCGTATAGAGCATAAAATCGCTGATGTTGCCATTTGCAGTCAGCACGAGGACACATTCGTTGTATTTCTTCGGCCATCTGCCGGCTTTGACATCGTACTGGTCTTTGTAAAGACTGTCTTTTCCCGGCATCTGATAGAATACGTTTGTGCTCATCATGGAGGACATCAGACTGTTGCTGCTGGTGGAGGAGCCAAGTCCCAGAGATGAGAAGGAACTGTCCGGATGTACCTGCCGTATGGTTTCTGTGTCCGCGCTGTAAATCTGAGGAGATACATCATAAGAATACTCCACCGCATTGGTGTACTGATCGATATTGCTGTCTCCGCTGTCAAAGTACTTTTTCAGTGATGCCAGGTCATTGGACCCAATTTTTGAAAACATATTTGTGATCATTTCAGAGACATGAATCTGGGCTTCCTTCCTGGAAGAACGATTGCCGTCGTCATTGTCACTGCCTTGACCGCTGTTCTGCTGGGCATCTCCCATCATGGAAGAGAGATCGAAACCGGTGCTTTGAATCTGCAGCGGATATTCGGAGAGAGTCTCTTCTTCAATGGACTGTATATACTGATTGACGCCGGTGGAGAGAGACAGAATCAGTGCGATTCCGATGATACCGATGGATCCCGCAAAGGATGTCAGGATGGTCCGGGCCTTTTTTGTCCGCAGGTTGTTGAAACTGAGTGACAGGGCGGTTAAAAATGACATGGAGGATTTTCCCATGTTTTTATGTTCCGGTTCCATCCAGTGGGTTGGCTTTAATTCCAGAGGATTGAAATCGCTTCGGATTTTTCCGTCTCTTAATTCTACAATACGTGTCGCATAGGCTTCTGCCAGTTCCGGGTTGTGGGTTACCATAACGACCAGACGGTCTTTGGCGACTTCTTTCAGAAGATCCATAACCTGAACGCTGGTGTCACTGTCCAGGGCGCCGGTCGGTTCGTCTGCCAGCAGGATTTCCGGGTTGTTGACCAGGGCACGGGCGATGGCAACTCGCTGCATCTGACCTCCGGAAAGCTGATTTGGTTTCTTGTGGATCTGATCTCCCAGTCCGACTTCTGTCAGAGCATCAATGGCACGTTGTCTGCGCTCTGATTTTGAGATTCCGGAGATGGTCAGCGCCAGCTCTACGTTGGACAAAATGTCCTGATGAGGAATCAGGTTGTAGGACTGAAACACGAATCCAATGGTGTGATTCCGGTAAGAGTCCCAGTCTTTGTCTTTATAATTTTTTGTGGATATTTCATTGATCACCAGGTCTCCGCTGTCGTACTGGTCCAGACCGCCGATAATGTTAAGCAGTGTTGTTTTTCCGGAGCCGCTGGGACCCAGGATAGCAACGAATTCATTATCACGCAGGTTCAGACTTACATGGTCCAGCGCTTTCTGCACCAGATCCCCGGTTCGATATTCTTTGTAAATATCTTTGATTTGCAACATAAAGTCTTATACCTTCTTTCTGTGTCGAGTTATGCAAACAACTGTCATTCAAAACAAGAGTTCAGAATACGTTTTCCTTTGGAAATTAAGATACTCTATATTATAATAGAGATGGGAAAAAAGTAAACGGAAAAAGCGTTTTTTTCTATTGATAAAGGAAGTCGAGATGTTTGGTAAAGATGCATGGTAAATAAAAGAAACGACAGTCTTTCAAAGGGAAGGATGATATAATACAGATAAAGATAAATTGGAAGTTGTAAGGGTGAAAAAATGATTTCAAGAAGCTTTCGAGTGTTTGGAACGAAAAAAGATTTAGAAAATATATTCAATGAATTTCAAAAAAGCAATATAGTAAACTATTATCGGTGCGGTAAAAGCGATAGCAATAAAATAACAGACATTACTAAAACAGATAACTTTGGTGTTCCTCTTAGTGGAAGTCATATAGGAAATCAGTATCTTCTTATAAAAGGCGATAAAATAGTACGGCTCGATAATTATAAACATATAAATCAAAAATTAAATGGAACAAGTATTGTTATTGATTTGGGTGGGTTATATGCCGAGAATACTATTTTGCCTACAACGATATCTACAATTTGGTATGATAATGAAAGTAGCAAAAAAATCTACAATAATTTAAAGAGTATTGTAAAAAAATATTCTGTTAGCATAGTCAATGGATATATGGTATTAAAAAATGCTTATGATAAAAAAGAGCAATTAAGATTTGTGACTATAAGTGTTCAAGGTCCAAAAGAATATGATTTAAAAATATAATTCTAAGTTGCTGAATCGGAAGTTGGTGAGGTAAGAATAAATGGATAAAGAAAAAAAGAGGAAGTTTCATTTGGTGTTATATGGAATTGCTATTCCTGTTAGTTTATTCGCTCTATATACATTTATGTTTGTTTTTGATAATGGTATCGGGTGGAAAATTGCGTTAATTATTATTGGTTTGGGTTGGCTTATATCTGCTGTTTTCGGGTTTATGGAAAATTTGAAGAAATAGAACAATCCTAAGTTATTGAAAAGGAAAATATAAAGCTATGGAGGTATAAAGAGCTGTATTAGTTTTCAAAAAAGGATTAAAAGGAAGTTTGCTGTAAGAGTATAAATCAAAATTGATGAACAGGGAATTTTGCGAGGTCTGAAAATATGGGATTATTCAATAAAATCAAAAAGAAAAAGCCGGATGATGGAGAAGGAAAAACAACAGAAATATTTGAAGATGCGTTTTCAGCGATACAAACAGACATGGTTCAGATATGTTTAGAATACGTAGATAATAGGGCTGATAAAATATTTATTTACGCCTCTTTTGAAGATAATACGATTTCCTGTGACTATTTTTATGACATAAAGGGACGGAAGATCGAAAGGCATAAGTTAAATTTGATAGATGATACTTATGACACTTCAATTCAGAGGCAAAAAATGTGTATGGATATTTTAGCGGATGATATGAAACAGCTTATTTCCTTATGCCAAAAGCATGGAAGAGAGATTCCGACAGAAATAAAATTAACATATGACATAAATAGCAATAACTTGAATGCAAATTATCAATATGAGCCCATATATAGTCAGTATCATGACAAAACATCAGATGATATTTATGAAGAATGGTTTAAAGAAGTAAGTGATTTATAAAACAGGAACCCACCCAGTTTAATAGCTGGAATTACCAGCTGCAGGAGGACAATGTATATGGGAAAACTAACATTTAAAAGACAAATAATTTTGGGAATTATACTTATCATTGTAGGAAATGTACTCGCATTTGTTTCATACAATGGTATATTTTCGAATATTATGTGGATTATATACGGTCTGTTGTTTGTTATAAATCCTGTTTACCCTGAACAGTATAGCTGCAATGAGAGAAAAGCTAAAATAGGAGCAAGAATTGCGGGAATAGTTTGCATTATATTTGGGCTAATTACTCGATTCATTGTATGAATATTGAGTAATTGAATTAACAAATCCTAAGCTATTGAATGGAAAAATGAAATTTAAATTTGGCAGTGTAAAGTAGCTATGAAAAACGGAGCCGTAAAAATCGGCTTTATCCAAGGAGAGGGAATCATGAAAAAAATATTTTTAGGCATCATCTTAATTGCCGGTATAGGAGTATTATCGGGCTGTATGGTAACAGAGGATTATGACGAATATGAGAGAAAACAATTTCGCAGTACAGATGAAATTTCTGAAATAATTGTGAAAGACAGCAGCACCAATTACTCACTGCAAATATCAGATACCGAAGAACTGCTTGTCGAATATTCTGATTCTGCCACTGAATCGTGGTATGATATTAATGTTGCAGATGGGGTTTTAGATATAGAAAAAACAAGAGGAACTGTTGGCGTAGAAGAAAATTCTGTTATTATCACGCTTCCTGAAAAAGAATATAAAAACATTTCCATTGAAACTAGTAATGGAGATATTGACTTTGAAAATATTCTTTCCGAGAAATATAAATGCTTTGTAGAAAATGGAGATATTACTGGAACCTTAAATGGAAATGAAAAGAATTACCTAATTGTAGTTAAAGCTAAAAATGGGGACAGCAATATCAAGGATCATGTAATTGAAAGTCCTAAAACCATAAAATTTAATGTTGAAAATGGTGATGTGAATGTGGATTTTTCCGATAATGTTAAATGACCATTTACCTGGGAATTAAATGGAGAGAGAAATCCTAAGTTGTCGAATCGGAAGTTAATGGGGTGAGAATAAATGGATAAAGAAAAAAATAGGAAGTTATAGAGAGATTGATTAATGAAGCAGAGTACATCGATAAAATTTAATTAATAATGCATATATTGATTTACTAGATGAGGAGAAGTATTTAGTATGAAAGATTTTTTTATTACATATCAAAGTGAAATTGTAACAGCAACTATATCCTTTGTTGTTGCTTTGTTCACGACTTTATTAACTCATTTCTTGGGTAATTTCAAATTACGTTATACGGAAAAATTGAAAATCACAAGTGAACTTTCAAAAAGAAAATATGAAGGAATTACAAAAATAAGGAAAGAAATCACTATACTGTCACAATATGAAAATCTGTGTGTTACTGAGGCGGAAGATTCATTAATTCCTGAAAATATTGGTAAGAAAGTATATACACCAGCCTACTGTTATTCTTATGAAGCACTTATGAAAATTTCAAGTACATTAAATGATTTACATGGAGAATTTGGATATTGTTTGAGACATACATCTGTGATTTATTTAGTATATATTAAAAATTTTCTTATGGACTATGCTTTAAAGTGCAGTAAAGCCGGGTTTTCTGATGAAGAATTACGTTGGGTTAGTGTTCCGTTGTATGAAGGAATATACAAATGGTACAAAGAGTTTGACAAAGAACTAATACGTTCTATGAATAGACCTAGTATGAAATACTTCACACATTCAGGATTAAAGTATAATCTCTTATTAAAAATATATGATTTGTACTTTGAGCGAACAGAACCATATAAATATATAAATGATGAAAAGAGTATATTAAATCAAATAATACATAATCGAGATGGAATTATTGCTCAATATGGAGAAACGATTATTGAAAAGTCAGATGAAATTGTCTCAAAATTATCTTAAGATATATAAATCCTAATTTGCGGAGGAAATGAAATATGAGTTGGGAAAACTATGAGTGTTCAATGGAGTTAGCTAAAAAATGCAGGTTCTATACGACGGCAGGCGGGAAATCAACAGAAGAAATAGAAAAAGCAGAGAGGTTGCTTGGCATAAAATTTTCTAAGCAATATCGTGATTTTAATGAGAAATATGGGTATCTGTCTTTTTATGGCAATGAGATTTTCGGGATCGATACTAATAATTTGAATGAATTAGAGGGGAATAGTCTTGCTTATGCGTTAAATGACCGTAAAGAGTATAATCTGCCATATTATTTTCTTCCATTTTATAATTATGATGACGGATATATGGCGTATTTTGATTATTCTTCTCTCAATAGTGAGGGGGAACCGAGAATTGTAATACTTAAATATGATGGTTTAAAATATCGTATTATTGAAACGGCAGCGGATGATTTCGGAGATTTTATTTTTGAATTAGTTCGTGAAGAATTAGAAAGCTAAATCATTCAATCATAAGTTGATAAACGGAAAAATCAAATTTGGAACTGAGAAAATTGAAGATTACAGAGAAAGACGTGAATATTTTAAGTTCCAGCTGACAAAATAATATGAAAAAAGGAAAGATATGAGAAAAGTAGTTTTGTTTATTGCAATGAGTCTTGATGGATATATTGCGGACAGCAGAGGCGGAGTAGACTGGTTAAATGGTCATGGGAACGACGATGAAAATATTGATACCTATACAGAATTTGTAAAAGATATAGATACCGTTTTAATGGGATGGAATACTTATCATCAGATCGTTACGGAGCTTTCTCCTGAAGAATGGATATACCATGAATTTACAACTTATGTATTTACACACAGAGAGTGTGATCCTTCCCGGCAGATTCATTTCACAAGTGAAAATCCGGTGGTATTGCTGGAACGGCTGAAACAGGAAGCAGGAAAGGATATCTGGATTTGTGGTGGAGCAAATCTTGTTCAGCAGCTGGTAAGCGAAAATGTGATTGATGAATATTATATTTCCGTTATCCCTGTTCTGCTGGGTGATGGAATCCGACTCTTTGGCAGTACGAAAAAGGAAATAAAGCTAAAGCTTTATAAAACCCGGACTTATAATGGTATCATTGATTTGATATATATGCGCAGGTCATGACAGTCATAAAAAGGGAGCCGCTGCTCCATAGATGATATTTCACCTGTTTCGCAGCGGTTCCAATGAAAGGGCTCTATTCATGATGATTTCTTCTGCTGTTATGTGTACTCTGGGAATGATTTTCGCCGGAGTCATTTTGCGTGTTCTGGCGGTGGTGACCGGAAGAAGTACTTTGTGTGTTTTGATGATGACGGCTGGTTGAGGCAGTATGTGTCTCCTGATGGTGTGTGCCGGCAGTGGATGTATTCTGTCTGTTTTTTTGCTGCCCGGAATGATGCTGCTGGCCGGATTTGTCACCTTCGCCGGACAATGAGTGTATAAGGTCATGGATTTCTTTCATTGTCATGTCTTTGACTTCTTCTGCTGTGATGTCAGAGCCGAGAGCCTGAAGTCTCAGGAAAGCCTGATATTTGCCGGAGGAAAGCCCCAGATGATGGGCTTCTTCCGTATCTTCGTGATCTGCCATGTAACAGTAAGTATTTTCGCTTTCCTTTGTGGAAGTTTCAGCGTGGGAGTATATGCGCCTGCACTGGCTGGTATTTTCTCCGGACACTGTGATCGTTAAAACTTCGTCTCCGGACAACAGATCTTTGACACGGTCAGATGCAACAATTTCGTCAATGGCGTCTTCACAGTCCATATATTTGACCTCAAGTGAGGAAGCCAGTTTTTCGCCGTCTGAGTTATAACCGGTGACAGCCAAAACCTTGTTGAACCGGTTGACGCTCAGTTCTAGAGAAGGATTGATATCAATGCTGACGGAAGCGGTAGGAGTGAAATAAATGCGCCAGCCGCCGAATCCGACTGCCAGGAAGAACAGGCATGCAGAGGCCAGAATGGCAAAGCGCCGCCGGAACATATTCGGTCTGGAAGATGCCCCGCGCTGTTCCCGGAGAAATGCTTTGGTGTTGTTTTTCAGTGATTCTTCCGCATGGATCTGCTGGAATGCATCGTGGATTTTATTCTTCATATTCGCTTCCTCCTAACTTTGTTTTCAGTATTTTTTTCGCGCGGGTTAGGAGCGTATACACTGTATTCACGTTCTTTCCCAGAATTTCGCCGATCTGAGGCGCCGTGTACCCTTCATAAAAATGCAGATATACCACATCTTTGTACTTTTTGGGAAGAGACAGAACGGCCTCCAGAACCTCTCTGTGATCCTGCGGGACAGGAGCCGGCTCCTCGATCAGCTGATCAATGGATACAGTATGCTTGCGAAAAAAACTTTTCAATAAATCTTTACATGCATTGATGGTCACACGGATCATCCAGGCTTTTTCATGCTCTTTGCTTTTAAATTCAACGGAGCTCAGGGCATATTTCAGGAAAACGGTCTGAAATATGTCCTCTGTATCCGCATAATTTTTTAAATGCAGCATGCAAAGCCGCCGGACCATATCTGAATATTCATCGACTGCTCGGTTTATTTCTGTTTCGCTCCGCATTATCCTTTCATCCTCTGTTTAATGACATGTTCCATGGGACTGATGATGGTGCCTGCCGCTGCTGTCGTGGTGTGAGTTTGTCTGTTTTCGCTGGGAAGTACAGTGATCACAGACACCATCGCTGTTCTGATCGGTATAGTACTGGCAGCGGCTGGAAGAAGTCTGAGTTTTTTTGGGCGCACAGTGATCACAGGCGCCGTCATTGTTCTGGTCGCTATAGTACTGACAGCGGCCGGAAGAAGTGCTTTCTTTTTTAGAAGCACAGTGGTCGCACACACCATCGTTGTTCTGGTCAGTATAGTATTGACAGCGGCTGGAAGTCGTCTGTTTTGTCTTTGCTGTGGTCTGTGCTGAAGTATTTGTGGAAGCCGCCGGGGCAGCTGTTGTGGCAGCGGCAGTACTTTCCGTAGATTTCGCCGTTGTGGAGGCGGTAGCAGCTGTCGTGGACTCTGTTGTGGCGGAAGTGCTGCTCTCAGAACTTCCGGTACTGCTCTCCGGGGTCTGGCTGAATGCGTAAATACAGACGGTACCCAGAGAAAAAGCAAAGACTGTGACTAAAATACCTGTTATTAGTTTTTTCATAATGTATCCCTCCATTTGTATTGTTTTATTGGTTGTTTCACTATCAATACGATTGAGAGGGATAAAACCATTCACTTTTTGGAAATTTTTTGGAAAATCTTTTTTCTATTATAGTATAGCGCAAAAAGAGAGACGGGACATATAAGAAAATGCAAATAGATGGAAAAAACGGTTGACTCTTCCCTTAGGTCAGAGGCTATACTGAAATCAGATTCGGATCGAACATGTACAAGGAGGAGAAAAAGATGATTTCCATTGGTGAATTTTCTAAAATATGTAAGGTGACGGTGAAAACCCTGCGTTATTATGACAGGATCGGGCTGCTGAAACCGGTTCATGTGGACGATATGACAGGATACCGCTATTACAGTCGGGAACAGCTGGAGAAAATGCTTCTGATTCAAAGATTAAAACGCTATGGATTTTCCCTGGAAGAGGTCCGGGACATTCTCCGTTGTACGGAACAGGGAGCGCTCCTTTCCAAAATGCTGCAGCAAAAAGAGAAGCTTGTAAGAGAGAAAAAGGATATGGAGCTGGCAATCGGCGAATTGACGGCTCATATGCAGAATTATGAAAGGACGGGAGATCTTATGGATTATCAAAAAGGTTACAGGATTGAGGTAAAAGAAGTTCCGGCAAGAAATGTGATCGCGTGCCGGCAGAAAATGAGTGTAGATGAATTCGGTAAATATTACAGCGCTTTATACGAAAGAGTGCCGAAAGAGCACGTAACGCCCAACGGTGTTGTGGGAGCGGTGTATTATGATAAGGAATTTGACCGGGAATGCTCAGACATCGAACTGATCGTCGGAGTCCGGGAAAAGGAAAAAGCAGACAAAGTCATAAAAGCCGGTCTGTGTGCCGTGACGGTGCATAAAGGACCGTATTCCTCTCTGCCGGAAGCTTATGCGGCGCTGGTAGAGTGGATTGCGGAAAATGGGTATACATGGAACGGAGAACCCTATGAGATTTATACAAAGAATCAGTTTGACAGTCTGTCTCCGGAAGACTGGGAGACAGAAGTATATTTTCCGGTGAAGAAATAGAAAACAGGGGAAGACGGCCGAACAAATCCGGCCGTCTTCTTTACTTAAAATCATTGATACTGCAGCTATTCTTCTTCCGAAGATTCGGAAGAATCTTCATCGGGTTCAGCATCCTGCTTATATTTATCATTTGATATTAAATTTATGATTTTTTCCTGTCTGTTTATCTTTTCTTCCATTTTCCATATTTTCTTTTGCTGATACCATACGACAACAGGGAGAAACAGAACGAAGATCCCATATGCGAAAACGATTGTGAGAAAAATTGCAAATAACATTTTTTCATCCCCTTCTTATATTGATCATTCCTCTTTGCAGGATTCTTTCTTGTATTATCATACATCTATTTTGCCAAAGAATCCATAAGGAAATCCGTCGTTTGACAGAAACAAAGAACGATTGCGGCTGCTGCAGTATGCAATTAAATTTTTTCTAAGTTACAAGTGGTAACTTTGTTCTTATTAAGGTACAATATAAGAGCAGTGAAAAAGTATCTGAAAGAATTAGAACAGGAAAGGGTATTATGGCAAAACCGAGCAATAAAAACAGAATCATGGAACTTCTGAAGGAAACAGCGGAAAAACAGACAGCAGAAGAAATTGCGGAGAAACTGGGAATTCAGAGAAATACCGCCAGCGGCATTTTAAATGAGCTGGCCCGGGAGGGGATGATCCGAAAAGAAAAGACCCGGCCGGTGCAGTTTTCTTATATACCAAAAACCCCGGAGCCGTCAGACGATCCGTTTTCCCATTTCATTGGCGCAGACAAAAGCCTGAAGGAAGCGGTAGAGAAATGCAAGCTGTCAGCGGCGTATCCGAAGCGGGGTATGCCGATTTTATTGTTTGGGGCAAGCGGCGTGGGAAAGAGCCTGCTGGCGGAATACATTTATCAATATGCGAAATTTATTCATGCGATTCCGGAAGACGCACCGTTTGTGGTTTTAAACTGTGCGGATTACGCCAATAATAAAGAACTGCTGTCTTCTGTATTATTCGGATATAAAAAGGGAGCGTTTACCGGTGCAGACAGGGATACGAAAGGGCTGATTGAGGAGGCGGATCAGGGATATCTGTTTCTGGATGAAGTCCATCGTCTTTCGCCGGAAGGTCAGGAAAAGTTATTCCGTTATATGGATAAGGGAATTGTATCAAGAATCGGGGACAGCAGTCATAATTTTTCTCTGAACGTCCGTCTGATTTTCGCTACGACGGAAGGAAAGGAAACGATGCTGGATACCTTTCTCCGGAGAATTCCGGTGGATGTGACGCTGCCGTCGTTTCATGAAAGAACTCTGGAGGAAAAATACCAGCTGATTCTTCATTTATTTCATCAGGAAGCGGATATTATGGAATGTGATTTCCTGGTAAGCAGCAACGTGATCAACCGGCTCCTGACATTCCAGGGGCAGGGGAACATAGGAACTTTGAAAAATATTATCCGGCTGTGCTGTGCCAAAGCGTACAGTGAAGAACGAAGACAGGGGACTGTTATATCTGTGAAGCTTAGTTATTTGTCCGTGACGCAGGAGATTATGCTGGGGAATGAATCGGTGCCGTACGTTAACCAGGATATAAAAATTTCCGCAAAGGATAAGGAGGCGCAGTATATTTCCGCGTCTGAACAGATCAGCCTTTATTTTCCGGCGGCAGTCATTGCGCAGGCCGTCCGGGATTATCTGGAAAAGAAGATTTCCAATACAAAATTCCGAAAGCTGATCTACAAAGAAGTGAATAAGATCATAGATGATGTCATGAATCAGGAAATGTATCCATATATTCAGAATTTATACAGTCAGGCAATTGGAAATATCCTGATTTATCTTCAGGACAATTACGGATTAAAATATAACGGCATCATGGAAATGGTATTTGTAAAAATCCTGTATGCACTGAATAATCAGGATGACAAGGCAGAGGATGAACAATATGAAATGATTGCCAGCCAGCTGCGGCCGGTGATGTACCGGTATTATAAGATGGGTCTTATTTTTTATGAGATGATTCATCAGGCGCTGGATTATGAGACCAATCCGTGGTTTGTCCGTCTGTTTGCCATGCTTTATTTTTACAGTATGGCGAAAGAAGAAGGAGAATATATCAACGCCATCATCGTATCCCACGGGCCGGCGACGGCGTCCAGCATTACCAGCACGGTCAATCGGGTTTTTGAGACATATATTTTTGAGGCCTTTGATATGGCCTACGATACGCCGAAGCGGGAAGTGGTGTCCCGGATCAAAAAATATCTGAAAAATACCAACACATCCAAAGGACTGCTGATTTTTGTGGATATGGGATCTCTTCTGAGCATTTCCGAGGATCTGAAGGATGATGTGGAAGGAGATCTTGGAATTGTCAACAATATTACGACGGAAATGGCTCTGGAGGCCGGAGAACTGATTCTGCGCCATGAGAATCTGAAAAATATTGTCGATGACATCATTGCCCATCATGTGACGAAACGCTCTTATGTTCCAAGCAGACAGAAGCCGAAAGCCATTGTGCTGTGCTGTATGACCGGTCTGGGAACTGCGGGAAAGATGAAAGGACTGATTCAGGAGTGCCTGGAAGGAATGGAAGGCGTTGAAGTTGTAGAAGAATCTTATTCGGAACTGCACAAAAAGGGCAGTCAGTGTGATGTATTCCGGAAATATGACGTTCAGTTTATTGTGGCAACGAATAAGCTGGAGATGGAAGGATATGAGACTCTTCTGCTCAATGAACTGATCGATGAGCGGGGAGAAAAAGTCATCTACGGTACGATCGGAAGATATTTTGAAAAAGAAATCGTACAGAAATTTATCGAAAATATCGTGCGGAGTTTTACCATGAAGAATCTGATTGGCCAGCTGACGATTTTAAATCCGGATAAAATCATGGATGATGTGGGAGAAGTCATTACAAGGCTGGAGATCCTGGAGGAAACCAATTATCCGATTGATCTGAAGAAAATGCTCTATATTCATATGTGTGTCATGGTAGAGCGGCTGATGCTGGAGAAAGGACTCCTTCCGGAAGATAACGCGACACAACAGATAAAGTGTCGGGAAAGTTTTGTAAAAAACCTGAAAGAAAGCTTTTCTGTCATAGAAGACAAGTATCGTGTGTCGATTAATGACATGGAAATTCAGATGATCTACAATCTGGTGGAAGATATTTAAAAAAATTTCAGATGAAAAAAGCTCGTATTTACGCGAAAAAAGGCGGTACGGGCTTTTTTAATTTGCCTGAAATAAAAAAGTTGGCACGGAACTTGCAACGTATATAAGTGAAAGATAAAAATGTGATTCATACCAAAAGAGAGGAGGAACAATGGTCGGACTAATTATTGCAACCCATGGGAATACCAGTGAAGAACTGGTGAAGAGCGCGGAAATGTTTTCAGGACCGCTGGAATGCTGCAAAACATGGTCTTTAAATCCCGGAGACAATATCGAAGAAGGGGAAAAAGAACTGGAAGCCTATGTTGAGCAGCTGGATCAGGGCGAAGGAGTCCTTATCATGACAGATTTGTTTGGAGGAACTCCGTCCAACCTGACACTGAAAATTGCCATGAAACATAATGTGGGAATTTTAACCGGCGTAAATCTGCCGATGCTGATTCAGTTTATCTCGGATCGTGAAAACAGCACATTGGACCAGCTGATAGCGGATTGTATGGAAATGGGAAGAAACGGAATTTTAAGCCCGAGTGAGGCGATGAGAGAACGGAGGTATGCAGATGGCTGATATTAAATTAGTAAGAATTGATTATCGACTGATCCACGGACAGGTTGTGGCAAAATGGCTGAAGGTAAGCCCGGTAAGAAGGATTGTCCTTGTGGATGATGTGCTGGGAAATGATGAATTTATGAGCGATATTTATAAAATGGCAGTTCCGAAAGGAACCGCGGTGGATATCGTAACGGTGAGCAAGGCAAAAAGTGTGCTGGATCAGACAAACGATACGGTATTTCTGATCTTTAAAGACATTGATACCTGCTGCAGAGCCGTACAGAGCGGCGTGGAAATCCCGGCACTTAATGTGGGAGCGATCCCGAATGAAAAAGACAGAAAACTGATCACCAGCGGGGTGGCTATTTCTCCGGAAGAACTGGAAAAACTGAAAGATCTGGAGGCTCAGGGAATTGAAATCACCGTTCAGCCGATTCCTGAAATTGCGGCCCTTTCATTTGATGCGGTGAAAAAGAAAATGTAGGAGGAAAATAGTATGAATACTGTAATTATTGCGATTGTAATGGGCATCATGTACTGGTGGTGCCGTGGAATGATCTTGTCATATTTCGGATTCCTGGTTATTTCAAGTCCGGTTACAGTAGGACTTGTAGCCGGTCTGCTGATGGGAGAACCGATTCAGGGTCTGATCATCGGAGGAGGAATCGCCCTGGTATTTGCGGGAATCATCGCTCCCGGCGGAAATCTTCCGACGGATGAGTGCCTGGCTGCGACCTGTGTTATCCCGATTGCCATCGGATCTGGAATGAGTGCGACTACGGCCATCGCCCTGGCGGTTCCAATCGGTCTGCTGGGATCTTTCGTGACCAACTTAAGAAAGATCATCAATACATATTTTGTAAGTAAGGCAAATGATTATGCGGAAAAAGGCGATACAAAAGGCATTTGGAGATGTGCGACTCTGTATCCGGCAATTTTCGCCATTCCGCTTCTGTTCCTGCCGGTTTTCATCATCAATATGGTGGGACAGGATGTTGTTGTCAATGTCATGAACGCGCTTCCTGAATTTGTGACTCACGGACTGGAAGTGGCAGGAGGAGTCCTTCCTGCTCTTGGATTCGCGCTGATCATGAATATGATCGGAAAAGGAAGGCTGATTCCGTTTGTAATTCTTGGCTATATCGTAGTGGCAGTCGGAGGAGTGAACTCCCTGACAGCCGGAATCATCGCAATCTGTATCGCATTTATCTATGTGTTCCAGAAGAGAGAAATTACGGAGGAGGTAAACGAAAATGAGTAATACAGAAACGACCAAAGCGCCGGAAGATAAAAAATTAGTGACGCAGAAAGACCTCAATAAAGCCATGTTCCGCTGGTATCTATCTGCGGAGATGCCGCTGAATTTCGAAAATATGCAGGGAATTGCTTTCTGCGGAAGTATCGCACCGATTCTGAAAAAAATATATACGAAAAAAGAAGATCTGGTGGACGCCCTGAAACGGCATTTGCTGCTGTATAACTGCAACATTACGGCAGGAGGACTGATCCTCGGAACCACCATCGCCATGGAAGAGCAGAGATCACAGAATCCGGACGCTATGCCTGCAGAAGCGATCACCGGTATGAAAACCGGTCTGATGGGACCGGTAGCAGCCCTCGGCGATAGTTTTGACTGGGGAATCATCGGTACCTTATTTAAGATTGCGGCAGCTACCCTGGCTGCATCCGGAAATCCTCTGGCACTGCCGGTTCTGCTGATTTTCGCCGCATACTGTATCGGAGAGCTGATTCTCTTTACGAATCTGACTTATAAAAAAGGACGCAGTTCCATTAAGAGTATCATGGGATCCGGCCTGATGCAGGATGTTATTTCAGGGGCCAACGTGCTGGCGATGTTTATGATGGGTGCCATGACGGCGTCTATGGTAACTCTTACGACGCCATTAAAGATCAGCAGCGTCAACATCCAGGAATCCTTAGATGGAATCTTCCCGGGCGTTTTTCCTCTGGCAGCTTTATTCCTGATTTACTGGCTGGTCAGAAAGAAGAAAGTAGGAACCGGTAAGATCGTAATCGGAGTGATCGCTGTTTCTATCATAGGTGCAGCAATTGGTATTTTCTAAGATCGATATATAAAGAGAACAGATGCAGGACAGGAAAGGGTTACTATGGGCTTGACATTTACAACGGAACAAAAGCAAACGGTCAGTCAGAGACTGATTCATATGGTCAATCTGCTGCAGATGAACCGGCAGGACCTTCTGGTCTACCTGGAAGAACAGAGCATGGAAAACCCTTTGCTGGAAGTAGATGACGCCATCTACAGCTATATGCCGTCTCACACGGAAGAAAACTGGATTGAGCAGCTGGAAGGCAGAAGAGAGTCTCTCCGGGATGAACTGATGGAACAGCTGATACTGGAATCCTGTGATCCTGAAGAGATGGGAATTATGGAAGATATGATATACAGTCTGGATGAAAACGGGTTTCTGGGGGAAGACGTGAGCAGTATCGCAGAGCGGTGCGGTGCTGCCGTTGAAACAGTGCGAAAGTGTCTGCGGAGAATCCAGAGTCTGGAACCGGCGGGAATCGGCGCGGGCGGACTGAAGGAATGCCTGCTGATTCAGCTTCGCAGGCTTCCGGAAAGGAATTCCACGGCGGAAGAAATCGTGGAGAAGTACCTGGATCTTGTGGCAAAAAATCATATGGCTTCCATTGCCGGGAAAATAGGCTGTTCCGCGGCGCAGGTGAGAAAAGCCTGCGCCCTGATCCGGACATTAAATCCCAGACCGGTAAACGGCTTTTATGAAGAAGAAAATGTGAAATATATTCTGCCGGATTTTATGATACGGCGTACAGACGGAGGGCTTGTCATTGAAACGGCGGATTACAGTCAGGATTTTGTGGGAGTTTCAAAGGTATATCAGGAAATGAGCAGTCTTTCGCAGAATGATGCGTCCTATATACGGACGAAAACCAGAGAAGCGGAAGAAGTAATCCGTATGATCGGAAACCGGAAGCAGACTCTGCAGAACATCATGGAGCATATTGCGGGACGCCAGAAAGACTTTTTCATGAAGGGTCAGAGGTATTTGGAACCTCTTTCCATGCGGGATGTGGCAGATCAGATGGGTATTCATGAATCGACCGTAAGCCGGGCGGTCAGCGGAAAATATTTTCAGTGTGAGTGGGGCGTATTCCCGGTGAAATATCTGTTCGTCAGAGGAACCGACAGAGGCCAGGTATCTGTTGAAGAGGTAAAAGAACGGATTTGGCAGCTGATCCGTTCGGAAGATAAGAGGAAACCATTCAGTGATATGAAATTACAGCGGTTTCTGGCGGAGGAAGGGTATCAGATCAGCCGGAGGACCGTTGCGAAATACCGGGCGCAGATGAATCTGAAAGACGCGTCTGGAAGAAAGAATCTATCATAAAAAGGAGAAAGTAGTATGAAAGTAATGAATGTGGCAGTAGTAGGAGCTGGAATTTACGGGATCAATCATGTAAATGCTTATACATGGAATCCAAACACCAATCTTGTGGCAGTCTGCGATCTGAATCCGGAAATCACGGATAAAATCGCGAAGGAGTACAATGTAAAAACATACAATGATGTCAATGAAATGCTGGACAACGAAGAGATTGACGCAGTCTCTGTGGCAACTCCGGATGCGTATCATATGGATCCGGCACTGGCTGCCATCCGCCATGGAAAACCTGTTTTAGTAGAGAAACCTCTGGCAACAACATCAGAGGATGCAAGAAAGATATTAGCGGAAGCGGAAAAATACGGCGTTCGTGTGGCCGTTGACTATCATAAGAGATGGGATCCGGCAGCGATCAATGTAAGAAATGAACTTCGGAATTCTGACGCAGGAGCACCGATCCGCGGTTATATGAACATGGATGATATCATTGATGTTCCTACCGAGTGGTTTAACTGGGCAGACAAATCCAGCCCGGTTCATTTTCTGGGAACCCACTGCTATGACCAGATCCGCTGGTATATGGGATGTGAGGTTGAGGAAGTGTCCGCAGTGGGAACCAAGAAGGTGCTCAAAGCCAGAGGCATCGATACTTATGATTCCATCCAGGCAACGCTGAAGATGGAAAACAGATGCTACTGGACGGTGGAAAACTCCTGGATCCTTCCAAAAGGATTTGCGAAAAACAATGACGGAAGAACACAGATTCTCTGTGAAAATGCGCTGTTCCGCATTGATTCTCAGAACCGCGGCGTAGAGATGTTCAATCAGGAAAAACAGCGGACGCCAAATTCCTATTTTATTTTAAATAATAATGGAAGACCGAGCGGCTTTGGAATTGAGCCGATTAATGACTTTATCTACTGTCTGCAGAATGATCTTCCGTTTATCGCGGACGGTAACGACGGACTTCAGGCAGAATTGATCGCGGAAGCAGTTCATGAGAGTCTGGAAACAGGAAAAAAAGTAAAAATTCCGAGAGATTAGAAAGAAGAAAGAGGACCTTTCACAGCCGTGAGAGGTCTTCTTTACTTTGGGAGAAATCATTTCTATAATAATGGGGAAGAATCAATTTCTGCGTCAGGAAAGGAAGTGATTTTATGTCGATAGTTCAGACATATACAGCCGGCATTACGGCCTGTTCCAACGGCCTGCCGGAAAAGAAAAAGGAAGAAATCAGCCTGCTGGCAGACGTCCTTGGACGATATGGAGTTTCCTCTGTTATGAGCCG
Source organism: Candidatus Anaerostipes avistercoris (assembly GCA_019119895.1). GTDB lineage: Bacteria > Bacillota > Clostridia > Lachnospirales > Lachnospiraceae > Anaerostipes > Anaerostipes avistercoris. The sequence continues at coordinate 43,589 of DWWD01000009.1, forward strand.
GTATTTATATGAAAAATCTGACGGGATCAGCGGAAGCGGCCGGGAAAAAGCAGAAGAACTGATGCGTTTCTTTGAAAATCCGGGAATTCGTTATATTTTTGATGTGTCCGGCGGAGATATGGCCAACGAAGTGCTGGGTTACCTTGATTATCAGAAAATCCGGGAAAGCCGGGCAGTGTTCTGGGGATACAGTGATCTGACGGTGATCTTAAATGCCATTTATGCAGAAACAGGGAAGGTGTCCGTCCTGTATCAGATTCGGAATCTGCTGTATGATTACGGAGAAGAACAGCAGAAACGTTTTTCTCAGTGGGAAGAGAATGAAACGGCGGACTTGTTTGCACTGGACGGAAGGTTCGTGCAGGGACATCATATGGAGGGAACGGTTGTCGGCGGAAATATCCGCTGCTTTCTGAAGCTTGCGGGGACGCCGTATTTTCCGGATTTCAATGATAAAATTCTGTTTCTGGAGGCAAGAAGCGGACAGGTGCCACAGATGACGACGTTTTTCAGTCAGCTGCAGCAGACAGGGGCGTTTGATAAGATAGAAGGTTTGATTCTTGGGACCTTTACGCAGATGGAAGCCGCATCCAAAGATATTGTGCCTCTGGCGCTCCGGTATGTAAAAGAAGATCTTCCGGTGTTCCGGACATTGGAGGCAGGGCACGGTACGGATTCCAAAGCTGTGATCATCGGAGGGCGAGTGACGACAGTCAGTGAAAGCCGGATCAGGACACAAAATTAAAAAAACATTGCATGCAAAAGACAAAAAGCCGCTGAAACATCGGGAAATCCGGTCTCGAAAGCGGCTTTTCTGCGTCAGAATACCGGGAAATCTGCAATAAATGAATTTTATTCATGTTTAAAATGAAAAGTGTTCACATTTTCACTTTACTGTCCTAAATTTTGTAATATAATGGAGAAGACTGAAAAAAAGAAACGAAAAAGAAAGAAGAAAAAGGGAGAGAAGACCATGAGCAATGGATTTGAGATCAGATGGCACGGACGAGGAGGACAAGGTGCCAAAACGGCGGCGCTGCTTCTGGCGGACGTCGCATTTAAAACTGGAAAATATGTGCAGGGATTTCCGGAGTACGGACCGGAACGTATGGGAGCCCCGATTACTGCTTATAACAGAATCAGCGATCAGCCGATCCGGGTACATTCCAATATTTATACGCCGGATCTGGTCGTAGTGGTAGATGAGACACTGCTGCATTCTGTTGATGTAACCGACGGATTAAAAGAGGACGGGGCAGTGATTATTAACTCTTCGAAAGAACCGGAACAGCTGAGGTCTATGTTAAACGGTTACCAGGGAAAAGTATATACTGTGGATGCACGTAAGATTTCAGTGGAGGCTCTGGGCAGATATTTCCCGAATTCTCCTATGCTGGCAGCAGCGGTGGCAGTAGGCAGCATTATGGAACATGACGCTTTCATTTCCGAGATGCGCAATTCTTATCAGCATAAATTTGCGAAGAAACCGGAAGTGATCGACGGAAATATGCTGGCGCTGCAGTTAACTTATGATGCGTTAAAAGATGTTGTATAAAGGAAAGCAGGCAAAAGGAGAAATAGAATGAGAACAGATATCAGTAAAATTAATGAGCAGACGCCTCATCAGGAACTGACAGAAGGCATGATGGTGTTTGCCGGAGGAACTTCAAAATATTTTGAGACAGGAGAATGGAGAACAAGGACCCCGATTTTAAATCATGATCTGTGCAGACAGTGCATGGTATGTTCCATGGTCTGTCCGGATTCCTGTATTCCGTTAAAGGACGGAGAAAGAGTTGAATTTGATTATAAACACTGCAAGGGCTGCGGAATCTGCGCAAAGGCATGCCCATTTGACGCAATTGATATGAAGGAGGGAAGATAAGATGGCAAGAAAAGATCGTATGTCAGGAAATGAGGCGGTGGCATTTGCAATCCGCCAGATCAATCCGGATGTTATGCCGGCATTCCCAATTACACCTTCTACAGAAATTCCGCAGATGGTATCCACTTATATCGCCAACGGAGAAATCGATACAGAATTCATTCCGGTGGAGAGCGAGCATTCTGCCATGAGCGCAGCCATCGGATCTGAGGCGGCAGGAGCCAGAACACTGACTGCAACATCTTCCGCAGGACTTGCATATATGTGGGAAGAGCTGCTGCTGGCGGCTTCCAACCGGATGCCGATCGCACTGGCCCTGGTAAACAGAACTTTATCCGGACCGATCAATATCAACTGTGATCATTCCGACGGAATGGGTGCCAGAGATACCGGATGGATTCAGATTTACGCGGAGAATAATCAGGAAGTTTATGATAACTTTATCCAGGCGTATCCGATCGCGGAAGATCCGGAAGTGCATCTTCCGATCATGATCTGCCAGGATGGATTTATCACCAGCCACGCGGTGGAAAATATAGAACTGCTGGAAGATGAAGAAGTAAAAGAATTTGTCGGCGAGTATGAGCCGGAAGAGTTCCTTTTAAATCCGGGAAAACCGATTGCGGTGGGACCGTATTCCGTTACCAATTATGCGATGGAAGCAAAGAAGAATCAGGCAGATGCCCTGAAACATTCTCAGGAAATCGTATTAAAGGTGGCTGAGGAATTTGAGAAGATTTCCGGAAGAAAATATGGGCTGTTTGAGGAATACCGCACAGAAGACGCGGATTATATCATGCTGATCATGGGATCCGCGGCAGGAACTGCGAAACAGGCAGTGGATGATCTCAGGGCACAGGGAAAGAAAGTCGGAGTGATCAAACTTCGTCTGTTCCGTCCTTTCCCGGCAGAAGAACTGGCAGAGGCGCTCAAAAACGCCAAAGCCGCTGCGATCATGGACCGTGCGGAAAGTTATAACGGAAACGGCGGACCTCTGGGAAGCGAAGTGACAGCAGGCCTTTACCGGAAGAAGATTATGATCGAGACGGTAAATTATATTTATGGTCTCGGAGGCCGTGATTTTACCGTTCAGGAAGTGTATGATATCTTTGGGGAATTAGAAGATTTCATAGAGAACGGAAATGCGCCGGAACAGTTTAAATATATCGGATTACGGAAATAGGAGGAACGCTGTGAGTAGTTATAATGTAAAAGAAATGATGAGCAAAAAAGATCGTCTTGCTCCGGGACACAGAATGTGTGCCGGGTGCGGAGCAACTATAGGAGTGCGGGCCGTCTTAAGAGCGCTGCACGAAGAGGATCACGCAGTGATCGCCAATGCTACCGGATGTCTGGAAGTATCTTCTTTCATGTATCCGTATACAGCATGGGAAGACAGCTATATACATAACGCATTTGAAAATGCGGGGGCAACTTTAAGCGGTGTGGAAACGGCTTATAAGGTGCTGAAAAAAAGAGGAAAACTGCCGGAAAATGAAAATTTCAAGTTCATTGCTTTTGGAGGAGACGGGGGAACTTATGATATTGGATTCCAGTCTCTGTCCGGAGCCATGGAGCGGGGACACGATCTGGTATATGTCTGTTATGACAACGGCGCTTATATGAACACCGGAATCCAAAGATCATCTGCGACGCCAATGTATGCGGATACGACAACAACGCCGGCGGGAAAATGTTCCGATGGAAAGATGCAGAACCGGAAAGATCTGGCAAGTATCATTGCGGATCATGATGTTGCTTACGTAGGGCAGAGTACATTTACTCTGAACTTTAATGATTTGCATAAAAAGGCGGAAAAGGCGATTTATACAGAGGGAGCCAGCTTTTTGAACCTTATGACGCCTTGTCCGAGAGGATGGCGGTATCCGACAGAAGATATTATGGAAATCTGCCGCCTGGCGGTGGAAACCTGCTACTGGCCGCTGTTCGAAGTGGAGCACGGCAAATGGAGACTGACTTATGAGCCGAAGAAAAAACTTCCAATCGAAGATTTCCTGCGGCCGCAGGGACGTTTCAAGCATTTGTTTAAGCCTGGAAATGAGCATCTGATCGAAGAATTTCAGGCAGAAGTGGACCGGAGATGGGAAGATCTGCTGTATAAGTGCAATCGGTAAAAAGAGAGGATATATATGACTTTATTGACGTACCAGGTGTTTAAGACCATCGCGGAGGCGGGAAGTTTTCAAAAAGCAGCCGACCTCCTCGGTCTGACACCGTCAGCGATCAGCCATACCATCTCATCTATGGAAAACGAACTTGGATTTTCCGTGCTCACAAGGAGCAAATCCGGGGTTTCACTCACAAACTACGGGGAGAAACTCCTGCCCTATGTAAATGGAGTGTTAAACAGCGATGAAAGCCTGCAGCAGATGATTGCGGACTTGAATGGATTAAAACAAGGGAAAGTCAAAATCGGAGTATTTTCAAGTGTATGTACAAGCTGGCTCCCCGAAATACTCCATTCTTTCCGGAAAAAATACGACAAGATTGAGATGGAAGTATTCCAGGGAACCTATGAGGATGTGTTTCTTTGGATGAAGCGAGGCGTAGTGGATCTTGGATTTTTATCAGTATCCAGTGCAAAGGATATTCCGATCGAACCCCTTTACCGGGATCCGCTCCTGTGTGTCCTGCCGAAAGGCGCAAAAAAAGAGACCCCCGGCGATGCCATCGGGATCGAAGAAATGAAACATCATCAGTTTGTAACCCAGAGAGACAGTACGGACGCGGATATCCAGAATTTTCTGAAGGAAAATTCGCTGCAGGTTCAGTCGAATTACCATGTGGTAGATGACCTGTCTACAGTGGCGCTGGTAGAAAAAGGTTTTGGAATCTGTCTGATGCCGGAACTTGTCATGCGGGATATCCCGTATGAAGTGGACTGTTATCTGACGGAACCGCGGGCCAGCCGGATCATAGGGCTGGCGGTAATGAAGAAGGAATTTATGGCGCCGGCGGTTCGGATGATGTATCATCACATTATAGAAAATTATCAGGAAGAAGAATTCAGGAAATAAGTTTCAGTTGTCCACATAGTGATGAATTCTTTTTCTTCCTAAGCGGAATTGCTCAAGGGACATGGCAATTTTTCCTTTTTGAATGGAAATGAGGCCGTCTTCCTTGAGCTTTTTTATGGTGCGGTTCAGTGTCTTAACGGTAATGCCGCATTCTTCATACAATTCCTGCCTGGTCTTTCGAATGATGATCTGTTTTTTGCGCTCGATATCCAGTGTGCGGGCAGCTTTCAAAATGTAATCCAGAAGAATGAACTGGGGCGGATAAAAGAGTCTGGCGCCCCGGTTATAGGAAGAGCGGTAGAGTTTAAAAGCGACTTTCCGTGAGACGAGGCGAAGAAAATGAATATCCTGTTCGATCCAGTCTTCGAAGTCTTTTCTTGAGAAATAGATAACGGTTGTTTCTGTCAGCGTTTCAATGGTAACGGAAGTTTTTTCCATTTCCGCAAGGATTGTCACTTCTCCGACGAAATCGATCGGTTCATTCTTTTCTATCATATATACATTTCCGTTCTGAAATTCATTGATGACCCGGTGTTCTCCTTTTGCGATAATGCCGAATGTTTCCAATTTAAAATCTTTCTGATGAATGATAGTGCCGGGCGGATAAACCCGGATCGTATATCTTGTCCATAATTTTTCCGGCATATAACGGACATAGTTTTCCAGATCCGGAACTTCTTTTATTAAATCCTGCAGGGTCATGGCAGATTCCTCCTTTTTTTCATTATACATTGAAAAAAATATCGAAAAAAGTCCCATTTGTCCTTTTTTTGCGAAAAGAAAATCTATAAAATACGAAAGGTCTATAGGAGTTTTGAAGAGAGAAAGAGGAGGAAACCATGGGTGATTATGTATATCCATCCCTGAAAAGCCGGATTAAGACGGAGTATAAGATCTATATTCTGGCTTTGCTTTTTATTGCAGTTGCGGATTCGATCGGACAGATACAGATTCCGCTTGGACCCGGGAAATTTATTTTGTTCCCGATTTTTTATTCCCTGATTTTGGGAATCCTGTCGGGTCCGCAGGTAACAAAAGTGATTCAGTCCAAACAGGTAAAGGCAGCATCAAAGCTGGTCATTGTGGCAATTTGTCCATTTATCGCAAAGCTTGGCATTAACGCGGGAGCCAGCCTGGAGATTGTGCTGTCTGCAGGACCTGCGCTGCTGCTCCAGGAATTTGGAAACCTGGGAACGATTCTGCTGGCGATGCCGCTGGCATTGCTTCTTGGATTGAAAAGAGAGTCAGTGGGAGCGACGCATTCTATTAACCGGGAGTCCAATCTTGCGCTGATCACAGATATGTTTGGTCCGGATTCACCGGAAGCGCGAGGAAGTCTTTCTATTTATATTGTCGGTGGTATGGTGGGAACAATTTATTTTGGTTTTATGGTTTCGGTCATCGCTCTGTTTGGAATCTTCCATCCGTATGCCCTTGGAATGGCGTCCGGAGTCGGCGCCGGCATTATGATGGCCAGCGCAACGGCTTCTCTGGCGGAGATTTATCCGGCGATGGCGGATCAGATTTCAGCATTAGCCAGTGCCAGTGAGACGATATCGGGAATTGATGGAATTTATATGACGATTTTCTTCGGAATTCCGCTGTGCAATTTCCTGTACCGGAAACTGGAGCCGAAACTGGGAAGAATCGCGGACCGGAGAATCGAAAAGAGAGCAAAGGGAAAGGAAGATAGATCATGAGATATGTGGAGTGGACTTTTTTATTCATATTATCAGGCATTGGAATCGCGCTGGCAAATTTTGTCGGGTTTGATGTGGGATTTATGGAGTCCCTGCCGGGAATCGGAGTCCTGCTCCTGATTTCCATTCTGGGAGTAGTTGTACATAAGCTGGTTCCGCTGCAGCTGCCGATCGTGGCGTATGTTTCTCTGATCGGGCTTCTGGCAGCGTGTCCGATTTCTCCTGCCAGGGACTTTGTTATTGAGGCTGCGGGAAAAATTAATTTTACGGCCCCTCTGACCATGGTGGGCGCTTATGCGGGAATGTCCATCAGCGGACAGATCAAATCTTTTTTGAAACAGGGCTGGAAAATGATTCTGATCGGTGTTTTTGTTATGACGGGAACATTTCTGGGATCTGCGATCATTGCCCAGGTAGTGATGAAGATTACAGGTACGATATAAACAGGAGGTGGCAGTATGAAGAAGTTGATGGCAGCAGATGTATCCGTATTGCTGCCGGATATGAAAATAAAGGAACATCAGACGGTTGAGGCAGAAGATGGAAGGATCGTAAAAATCCGTGATTTTTGTCCGAAAGACAGGAATGCGGAGGGGAAAGAATGGATCGATGGAAAAGGTAAGCTTCTGATGCCCGGGCTGGCAGACTGCCATATGCATACAGGACAGCAGCTGCTGAAAGGGAGGATCCTGGATGAGCTTCCGATGATCTGGACCAGAATCATGCTGCCGTTTGAGAGCACTTTGACAGATGAAAAAATGGAACTGAGCGCCGGACTGGCGGCGCTGGAAATGATCCGGTCTGGGACAACGGCTTTTGTAGATGCCGGGAGCTATCATATGGAAGCGGCGGCAGAAGTATATATGAATTCCGGCCTGAGGGGCGTTCTTTCCGCCTCAACGATGGATGAAACGGGACTGCCGGAAAGCATCGAGCATACGGCGGCGGAGGCCATTCGGCAGACGGACCGTCTGTATGACGGTTATCACGGAAAAGGTAATTTGAAGACAGCCTATTCTCTGCGGTCCCTGATTTCCTGCTCGGAAGATCTGATCCTGAAAGCGGCAGAGCGTTCCAGAGAGAGAGGAACCCTTCTGCAGGCACATATGAATGAATATCCAAATGAAATCAATATGTATCTTCAGAAGCAGCAGATGCGTCCCCTGGAATATCTGGAGAAGCTGGGAATCCTGGATGAACATTTTATCAGCGCCCACAGTATTCTTCTGTCAGAAAATGAAAAGGAGATATTGGAGCGGCATCATGTGAAGGTATGCCACTGCCCGTTCAGCAACTGTGGCAAGGGAGTGCCGGATACGACCGATCTGCAGCAGAGAAAGATCTGCGTGGGACTGGGAACCGACGGAGCGGCTCACGGGGGACTGAGTCTGTGGAATGAAATGAAGATTTTTCGGTCTGTGATGAATGCCGCATGGGGCGTGCCGAGCCAGAATCCTGCTATTATGCCGGCAGCGAAGATTCTCGCTATGGCGACAGAACGGGGATATCAGGTGATGGATGAAAAAGGAGGAAAGATCGAAGCTGGAGCCAAAGCCGATTTTATTACCATTGATCTTATGAAACCGCATCTTTATCCTACTGGAAATCTTGTTAATACTTTGCTGGAGTGCGTGACGGCTGCGGATGTATGTGATTCGGTCGTGGAAGGAAAGATTCTGATGAAAGACCGGCAGATTCTTACGCTGGACGAAGAAAAGATACTGGCAGAGGCAGCAGAATATATGGAAAGGCAGGATACAGCAGAATGCTGATCATAACGGCGATTGTGAATTTTCTGGTAGGAGTCTGTATCGGTCTGACAGGAATCGCTGGTTTTCTTCTGCCAATGTTTTATACGGGATTTATAGGAATGCCGGCGACAGAAGCACTGGCTTTGAGCTTTACGGCATTTCTTGTGTCAGGGATCCTTGGTTCTGTATCGTATTATAAAAACGGAAAATTGGAAGTAAAGGAATCGCTGGTTCTGTCTGCCGGCAGTCTGGCAGGGGCGGCGGGAGGCGTCAGTATCAATCTATTGATACCGGAAGAAATTATAAAAATGATCTTGTATCTGGTGGTACTGCTGTCCGGAATTTCTATTTTACTGAGAAAAGATTCGGAGAAAAGCAGCGGGAAGCAGAAATATGCAGGGAAGGCCCGGTGGATTGGATATCTGGTTCTGGGGGCGGTGACAGGAGCCGTCTGTGCCGCATCTGGAGCGGGAGGCCCGGTGCTGGTGATGCCGCTGCTTACACTGATGGGATTTCCGCCTCATACGGCAGTGGGAATGGCATTGTTTAATTCTGTTTTTATTGCAGTTCCGGCGGCAGCAGGATACCTGATGAATGCGGACGCCGTAAAACATATACTGATGATGCTGGCTATTATTATAGTAAGTCATGGAGCGGGAGTTGTGATCGGAAGCAGGAATGCGGTGAAGATCAATCAGACGCTGCTGAAACGGATTGTGGCGGCAGGTTCCATAGGGATTGCCTGTATTAAACTCTTATTTTAGTTAGAAAATTAACTGTTAGTTTGTAAACTAATCGGTGACAAACAAAATGTAATATGATATGATAAAAAAAACATTCCTTTTATTGATGCGGATCCGCATTGATAAACAGGGATGTTTTTTAAACGAGAATAATTATGAAAAGGAGGAGTCGAAATCAGATGATTCAGACATTACTGGGAGAAGTAAAAGAATTCAAAAAACCATCGATCCTGACCCCTTTATTCATGGTCCTGGAAGTGCTTATGGAAACGATTATCCCGTTTCTGATGGCGTCCATTATTGATGAGGGAGTGGAAGCCGGCGACATCGGACATATTTACAGGGTCGGCGGAATTATGATCGTTGCAGCGCTGATCGGACTTCTGGCAGGTCTTGCCGGAGGAAGGACAGGAGCTTTGGCATCTGCGGGACTGGCAAAAAATTTAAGAGATGCTATGTTCCACAATATCCAGGGCTTTTCATTTTCCAACATTGATAAGTTCAGCACTGCGGGACTGGTAACCCGTCTCACAACGGATGTTACCAATATACAAAATGCTTATCAGATGATACTCCGGATGTTTACCAGAGCGCCGGCCAGTATGCTGTGCGCTATGGTAATGGCATTTTCCATTAATGTGAGGCTGGCCAGTATTTACCTGATTGCGGTGATCGTTCTCGGAACAATCCTGATTCTGATCATGAATCATGCGACCAAATATTTTCAGCAGGCATTTCCGAAATATGACGATATGAATGCGTCTGTGCAGGAAAACATTGCGGGAATCCGAGTGGTAAAGGCTTATGTAAGAGAGGAGCAGGAAACTGATAAATTCAAGAAGACCAGTTCTAATATCTACCGGATTTTTAAGAAAGCGGAGTGTAATCTGATCTATAATGCACCGCTGATGCAGTTTACGGTATACGGCTGCATTCTTCTGATCAGCTGGCTGGGCGCGAAGATGATCGTGTCCGACAGTCTGACAACCGGGGAGCTGATGAGCCTTCTGACTTACTGCATGAATATCCTTATGAGTCTTATGATGATGTCTATGGTTTTTATCATGGTATCCATGAGTTCTGCCAGCGCCAAGCGTATTTCAGAGATCCTTACGGAAGAAAGTGATCTGAAGAATCCGGAAGAGCCGGTATATGATCTTGCTGATGGAAGCATTGCATTTCATCATGTAAATTTTGCATATCAGAAAGACAGCAGGGAGCCGGTGTTAAAGGATATTAATCTGGAGATTTCTTCCGGAGAAACCATTGGAATCATAGGAGGAACCGGAAGCGCGAAAACAAGTCTGGTGAACCTGATCAGCCGTCTGTATGACGTGACAGAAGGAGCGGTGCTTGTAGGCGGAAGAAATGTCAGAGAATATGATATGGAATCCCTGAGAAATCAGGTGGCGGTAGTCCTTCAGAAAAATGTGCTGTTTTCCGGTTCGATTCTGGAAAACCTGCGCTGGGGCGACAAAGATGCCACGGATGAGGAATGTATGGAAGCCTGTCGTTTAGCGTGTGCCGATGAATTTATCCAGCGTTTCCCGGATAAATACAACACCCATATTGAACAGGGAGGAAGCAATGTGTCCGGAGGGCAGAAGCAGAGGCTCTGTATTGCGAGAGCGCTGCTGAAGAAGCCAAAGATTCTGATTCTGGATGACAGTACCAGTGCGGTGGATACGGCGACAGACGCTCAGATCCGCAGGGCTTTCCTGGAGGAAATACCGGATACAACGAAATTGATCATCGCTCAGAGGATTTCCAGTGTACAGGATGCTGACCGGATCATTGTCATGGATGAAGGACGGATCAACGGAATCGGCACCCATGAACAGCTGCTTAAAACCAACCAGATTTACCGGGAAGTTTATGAAGCCCAGACAAAGGGCGGAGGAGATTTTGATGAAAACGGAGGTGAGCGGTAATGGCAGGAAAGAAGAAAAAGGATAATATCCAGATCCAGCATCCCCTGAAACAGCTGAAACGTCTGATGGCCTATGTTTTTCAGGATTATGGGATGCACTGCGCCGCGGTGCTGCTTCTGATCGTTGTCAGCGTTCTGGCCAATGTACAGGGAACCATGTTTACGAGGACTCTGATTGATGAATATATCCAGCCGCTGCTCCTGTCAGACCGGCCGGATTTTACTCCGCTGCTTCACGCGATCATCCGTGTGGCGGCGTTTTACGGCATCGGAATTGTTTCTACCTATACTTATAACCGTCTGATGGTGGAAGTGACTCAGGGAACTTTACGGGACATGAGAAATGATCTGTTTGAGAGAATGGAACGGCTGCCGATTCAATATTTTGATACGCATACCCACGGAGATATTATGTCAATCTATACCAATGATATTGATACGCTTCGTCAGATGATCAGCCAGAGTGTGCCGCAGTTTATCAACAGTGCTATTACGATCGTGAGTGTTCTGGTCAGCATGATCATTCTGAATATTCCGCTGACCGTTGTGACCCTGATTATGGTCGGAATTATGGTATTGTCTTCCCGGGCTGCCGCCGGCACCAGCGGAAGATATTTCGTAGAACAGCAGATTAATATCGGTAAGGTGAACGGATATATTGAAGAAATGATGGAGGGACAGAAGATCATTAAAGTTTTCTGTCATGAAGAAGAGACAGAAGAGAAATTCCGGGAACTCAATCAGAAACTGTTTGTCAGCGCGGACCGGGCCAATGCGTTTGCCAATTATCTGGGACCGATCAATGCACAGCTTGGAAACGTCAGTTATGTACTCTGTGCCATCGTCGGAGGAATGCTGGCTCTGAATAAAATTGGCGGGTTTACTCTGGGAGGTCTTGCCAGCTTCCTGGCGTTTAACCGGAGTTTTGCCATGCCGATCAATCAGATCAGTATGCAGCTGAACGCAGTGGTTATGGCCATGGCGGGAGCAGAGCGTATTTTCCGACTGATGGACGAAACAGAGGAAACTGATGAGGGATATGTAACCCTTGTAAATGTGACGGAAAGCGCCGATGGAACGTTGACAGAGAGTGACCACAGAACCGGAAAATGGGCATGGAAACATGTTCATCAGGAAGATCAGTCGGTGGACTATATTAAACTTGAGGGGGATGTGGTCTTCGACGATGTGGATTTTGGATATAACGAAAAGAAGATTGTGCTTCATGATATTCAGCTGGAAGCACGGCCGGGGCAGAAGATCGCCTTTGTGGGATCTACTGGAGCCGGAAAGACGACTATCACCAATCTGATCAACCGATTTTATGATATCCAGGACGGCAAGATCCGCTATGACGGCATCAATATTAAGAAGATGAAAAAAGCGGATCTTCGAAGATCTCTTGGCATTGTACTGCAGGATACCTGCCTGTTTACGGGAACCGTAAAAGACAACATTCGTTACGGAAAATTAGACGCCAATGATGAAGAGATTTACGCGGCTGCGAAACTTGCCAATGCAGATGGGTTTATCCAGAGACTGCCTCAGGGGTATGATACAATGCTGACCGGAGGGGGAGCAGGCCTGAGTCAGGGGCAGAGACAGCTTCTGGCCATTGCCCGGGCGGCAGTGGCAGATCCGCCGGTATTGATTCTGGATGAGGCAACCAGCTCCATTGATACAAGAACGGAACAGATCGTGCAGGATGGAATGGATAAGCTGATGCATGGAAGAACCACTTTTGTCATTGCCCACAGATTGTCTACGGTGCAGAATTCTGACTGTATTATGGTACTGGAGCAGGGCCGTATCATTGAGAGAGGAACTCACGACGAATTGGTTCGGAAAAAGGGCAGATATTATCAGCTGTATACCGGAAATCAGATCGGTGAGGCATAAAAACAGAGAGAACTGCATTATCACTCCCGGAGGAGGTGATTCCTCCGGGAGTTTGCGCGATACGCCGGGAAAGTGGCCGCCCTGCCTGCATGAGCAGGCATTTACCGGAAAATGATGAAAGACTCTTGACATTTTTTCCAAAAGGAATAAACTTATAAATGGTTTACAAGTGAACGAAAAGAGGTGGAATGATGGAATTTACACAGACGATGCAAAATGTGATCAAAGAATTTGCCATGATCAGAAAAGTTTACGCCAGGGCGTTTGCGGAATCATTTGTTCAGGAGAATTTTTCTCCCAATGAGGTAAATACCCTGATTTTTCTTGCCAGAAATCCTTCTCTTAATACGAGCAGGGATTTAAGCGTCTATCTGGATGTATCCAAAGGACTGGTCTGCCGCAGTGTAGATGCGCTGATAAAGAAAGGGTTCATCACGGCCGGGGATGATAAAAATGACCGGCGGGTCCAGAGACTTGTGCTGACGGAAAAAGCGGAACCGGTCATTCAGGAGATTTTTAAGGTAAACCAGGAAATTTCCAGAGATATTTTTCAGGATATTCCGGAGGAGGAAGTACAGCAGATGGAAAGAACTCTGAGGAAAATCCTTCAGAAATTTCATGAAAGGTTGGAGATAAAATGAAGATATCAAGAGAAGTAGACCTGGGAAAAGAGCCAATCGGGCATTTGCTTCTGGTTCTGGCGATACCGACCATAGCGTCTCAGGTCATCAATGCCCTGTATAACATGGTGGACCGGATGTATATCGGACATATTCCGGAGATTGGAGCGACTGCTCTGACAGGAGTCGGAGTCAGTTTCCCGATTATTATGATCGTATCAGCCTTTGCGGCGCTGGTTGGCATGGGAGGAGCACCTCAGGCAAGCATTGCCATGGGAAGAAAGGATCACGACAAGGCGGAAAAAATCCTTGGCAACTGTTTTACATCCCTGGCAGTGGTGGCAGTGATCCTGACGATCATAGTACTGGCGTTTAAGACGCCGCTGCTTTATTTGTTCGGAGCAAGTTCCAATACCATTTCTTACGCGGAAGATTATATTGAAATTTATGCGGTTGGAACCATTTTTGTGCAGATGACGCTGGGTCTGAATATGTTTATTTCAGCCCAGGGATTTTCCATGATCAGTATGCTGACTGTTGTCATAGGAGCAGTAACAAATATAGTGCTGGATCCGATTTTTATTTTCGGATTTCATATGGGAGTGCGGGGAGCCGCTATCGCCACCGTATTATCTCAGGCATTGAGCGCTGTCTGGGCCGTTAAGTTCCTGACCGGGAAAAATACAGTGCTGCATCTGAAGAAAAAATATATGAAGATTGAATGGAGGATCATGGCGCCTTGTATTGCTCTGGGAGTAGCGCCGTTTATCATGCAGTCAACGGAGAGTGTACTGGTATTATGCTTTAATTCATCCCTGCTGAAATATGGAGGAGATATGGCGGTAGGCGCTATGACGATTTTGTCCAGTGTTATGCAGTTTGCCATGCTTCCGCTGCAGGGACTGACTCAGGGAGGCCAGCCGATTATCAGTTATAATTACGGGGCGCGGAATGTGGAGCGTGTAAAAAAAGGATTCAAACTGCTTTTGATCGCCTGTCTGTGTTACTCCACCCTGATGTGGGCAGTGACACAGCTGGCGCCGCAGCTTCTTGTGATGATTTTTACCAATGATCCGGAACTGATGGAGCTCGCCGTATGGGCACTCAGAATCTATATGGCAGGAGTTCTGCTGATGGGAGCTCAGATTGCGTGCCAGCAGACCTTCATTGCCTTCGGTAATGCGAAAATATCCACTTTTCTTGCGATTTTCCGTAAGATTATCGTGCTGATTCCTTTGATTTATATTCTGCCGATATTTATGAGAAATAAAGTGCTGGCAGTTTTTATGGCGGAACCGATCGCGGACATTATTGCGGTATGTACCACATGTATCATGTTCTTTATCAGCTTTAAGAAACTGATCAGAGAAATGAAGAAAGCAAAATAGAAAAAAGGGAACAGGCCAAATCTGAAGTCTGTTCCCTTCGTTTTCTTTTTTTATTCTTTTCCGTCCCAGCAGTAAGTGCAGAGCTTACTCCTGTCTAGTCCCACAGATTCGATCA
Organism: Candidatus Anaerostipes avistercoris; assembly: GCA_019119895.1. GTDB lineage: Bacteria > Bacillota > Clostridia > Lachnospirales > Lachnospiraceae > Anaerostipes > Anaerostipes avistercoris. Next base: position 58,658 of record DWWD01000009.1, read on the forward strand.
TGTCATCCAGACGGTGATAGCGCAGAGAAGTGAAGTTCAGCTGTCTGCAGATTTCATCGATCATTGCCTGATATTCCGGCGTATCCGGGTCAGAGAAAAGCTCCAGATGTACATGTTTGTAATCCCTTGTGATTTCTTTGATGACCCTGCGGGTGATCAGATCCATTTCGGAAGAAGATCTGGAGAAATTCAGATACTTGCAGCCGTAAAGGATCGGCGGACAGGCAGGACGCACATGGACTTCCTTTGCGCCGCTCTGGTACAGAAATTCCGTGGTTTCCCGAAGCTGTGTGCCGCGGACAATAGAATCATCGATCAGAAGAAGGCTCTTATCCTGGATCAGTTCATGGACAGGAATCAGTTTCATCTTAGCGATCAGATTTCTTTTGCTCTGGATGGTCGGCATAAAAGAGCGGGGCCAGGTCGGAGTATACTTGATAAAAGGCCGGGAAAATGGAATTCCGGATTCGTTGGCATATCCGATGGCATGAGCAGTTCCGGAGTCAGGAACGCCGGCTACGGTATCCGGGGATGCGTCATCTCTCTGTGCCAGTTTCCGGCCGCAGTGATATCTCATTTCTTCTACGCTGATTCCTTCATAAGAGGAAGAAGGATATCCGTAGTAAACCCATAAAAAGGTACAGATTTTCATGTCTTTTCCAGGTTTTACAAGGGTCTTCACACCTTCCGGGGTCATGACGATAATCTCGCCGGGACCAAGTTCACGGTCTGCCGTATACCCAAGGTTCAGGTACGCAAAACTTTCAAAAGAAACACAGAAACCGTCCTCTTTTTTGCCGACAGCCACAGGAGTACGTCCCAGTTTGTCTCTTGCTGCATAGATACCTTTTGGAGTCATCAGTACGATGGTCATGGAGCCGTCGATGGTATCCTGTGCGTACTGGATACCTTCGATCAGGTTGTCCTGCTGATTGATCAATGCGGCAACCAGTTCAGTGGCGTTGATATCGCCGCCGCTCATTTCCAGAAAATGCGTATGTCCGGACTGGAACATATGCTGAATGATATCGTCCAGGTTATTGATTTTTCCTACGGTCATGATTGCGTAGGTTCCATGATGGGAACGAACGATCAGCGGCTGAGGTTCGTAGTCAGAAATGCATCCGATTCCCATAGATCCATGCATGATATTGACATCTTTATCAAATTTTGTACGGAAAGGGGCATTTTCAATATTGTGGATCGCCCGGTCGAAACCGTCCTCTTTGTTGTAGACGGCCATACCGGCACGTCTGGTTCCCAGATGTGAATGATAGTCTGTCCCGAAATACAAGTCAAATACGCAGTCTTGTTTTGAAGTTACACCAAAAAATCCGCCCATAAAATCCTCCAATCAATATTTAACGTGTTATATTTATTATAACCAAAGCGGATGATTCAAACAAGGCGGGATTCCGGGAAAACGTACAGAAGGAAAATGAATTGATTTCACAGGATAAAATGGGTATAATGTTACTGTTATAAATATACTTCAGGGGGAGCTGGCGTCAGACCGGCTGAGAGTAAGGCAGAGAGCGCCTTAGACCCTTTCACCTGATTCGGATAATGCCGGCATGGGATGGAATGTGAACAAAGAAGAAACTGTCATCCCGCTGCGTCTGCCGGCGGGATTTTTTGTGCGATACGCCCGGAGGGCGACCGCCGTGCCTGCGCGAGCGGGCATCCGACGGCAGCGGTCATCGAGCGGCAGTGCCGGGAGATGAACGAGGTATCGCGGTGAGCGGACAGGGGAAGGAAGTTAAAAAATACAAGGAGGGAATAAGAATGAATGCAAGTGTAGCAATTCAGTCTCTTCCGGAGGCTGCAAATGATGAAGAACTGATTCGTATTGTAGATGAGGTGATCGATTATATTAAGAGTACAGGACTGTCTTATTATGTGGGACCTTTTGAGACAGCTATCGAAGGAGATTATGACGAACTGATGGATATCGTAAAAGAGTGCCAGCATATTGCGATCCGTGCAGGTGCGCCGTCCGTAGCTGCGTATATCAAAGTAACCTACAAACCGGAAGGAGAGGTACTGACGATTGACAAAAAAGTTACAAAACATCACCAGTAAGATCTGGTCTCTGGCAGCAGTCGCTGCGATTTTGATTGTGTGGCAGGCTGCAAGTACTGCAGGAGCGGTGCCGGAATTTATGCTTCCGGCGCCTGCCGATGTGGTCAGGGCTTTTGTGGAAGATTTCCCGGCCCTCGCGGCCAATGCCAGAGTGACCTTGATGGAAGCGTTCGCGGGACTTTCTCTGGGGGTTGCCATTGGATTCGTTATGGCGGTTTTGATGGACCGGTTTCGGCATCTGTATCAGGCATTTTATCCGCTGATCGTGCTGACACAGACGATTCCAACAGTGGCGATCGCACCGCTTCTGGTGCTGTGGTTTGGATATGAGATGATGCCGAAAGTGATTCTGATCGTTATTGTTACGTTTTTCCCGATTACTGTGAGCCTCTTGGAAGGATTCCGGTCGGCGGATCAGGATACGATTCAGCTGCTGCGATCTATGGGAGCGTCTCAGCTTCAGATATTCCGGCACGTTAAATTTCCAGGAGCATTAAATCGATTTTTCTCCAGCCTGCGCATCGCGGTGTCTTATGCGGTAGTAGGAGCTGTAATTTCTGAATGGCTGGGGGGATTTGAAGGTCTGGGTGTTTATATGACCAGGGTGAAACAGGCATTTGCTTTTGATAAAATGTTTGCGGTTATTTTTCTGATTTCAGCGATCAGCCTGATTTTAATGTGGCTGGTGGATCTGATACAGAAATGGTGCATGCCGTGGGAAAAAACAGAAGAATAGAAAAACAGGAGAGTTTATTATGAAAAAGAGAATACTGGCGGTGCTGCTTACAGCCTTGATGGTGTTTGCCGCGGCAGGATGCAGTTCGGATAATGGGAAATCGTCCGGAAGCAAAGATCTGACAAAGATTACCTTTGTACTGGACTGGACCCCGAATACCAATCACACAGGACTTTATGTGGCACAGGAAAAAGGATATTTTGAAGATGCGGGACTGGACGTGGAGATTGTACAGCCGCCGGAAGATGGAGCCGAGGTGCTGGTAGGATCCGGAAAGGCGCAGTTTGGAATTTCTTTCCAGGATACAATGGCGTCTGCGCTGGTCGGAGATGACGCGCTTCCGATCGAGGCAGTGGCAGCCGTTCTTCAGCATAACACATCCGGAATCATTTCCAGAAAAGGGGAAGGCATGGACCGTCCGAAAGGAATGGAAGGAAAAAAGTACGCTACATGGGATACACCGATTGAGAAGGCAACCTTAAAACAGGTAGTAGAGACAGACGGTGGAGATTTTGACAAGGTTCAGCTGATTCCAAGCACCGTAACAGATGAGGTTTCCGCTCTTAAGAGCAAATCTGTAGACGCAATCTGGATTTTCTACGGCTGGGCAGGAATCGCCACAGAAAATGCCGGACTGAAAACAGATTACTTTGCATTTAAGGATATCGATGATGTTTTCGATTATTATACACCGGTGATCATTGGAAACAGCAGCTGGATGAAGGAAAATCCGGAAACGGCGAAGAAATTTTTATCTGCGGCAAAGAAAGGATATGAAGATGCCATCAAGGATCCGGAAGGAGCGGCGGAAATCCTATGTAAAGCCGCGCCGGAGCTGGATAAGGAACTGGTGGTCAACAGTCAGAAATATATGAAAGACCAGTATAAAGCAGAAGTGGACCAGTGGGGATATATTGATCCGGAACGATGGAACGCGTTCTATAACTGGCTCAACAAAAATAAGCTGGTAGAATCTGAGATACCGGAAAATACCGGATTTACCAACGACTATCTGGAGTAAAAATATGTCAGAATTAATTGTGGAAAATGTATCGTTCGCATACGGGAAGGAAAATATTATAGAGGATATCAGGCTGGAACTTCATAATCACGAACTTGTCTCTCTTCTGGGAGCCAGCGGAGGCGGAAAGACAACCCTGTTCCATGTGATTTCAGGACTTTCAAAGCCGCAGAAGGGAAGAGTTCTTCTGGATGGTGAGGATATTACAGGACAGCCGGGCCATGTAAGCTATATGCTGCAGAAAGATTTGCTCCTGCCGTACCGGACCATTGAAGATAATGTGGCTCTGCCCATGGAAATCAGGGGTATGAAAAAAAAGGAAGCAAGGAAGAAAGCCGGAGAATTTTTTGAGGAATTTGGTCTGGAAGGAACCCAGAAAAAGTATCCGAGACAGCTGTCCGGCGGAATGCGTCAGAGAGCGGCGCTGCTTCGGACTTATATGTTTTCTAAAAATGTGGCGCTTCTGGACGAACCATTCAGCGCGCTGGATACATTGACAAAACATGATATGCATGAATGGTACCTGAAAGTAATGGATAAGATCAGGATGTCCACATTATTTATCACCCATGATATTGAAGAAGCGATTCTTCTATCAGACAGGATTTATCTTTTGACCGGGAAACCGGGAAGGATCACAGAAGAAATTGTTATCCGGGAGCCGAAGCCCCGGAGAGATGATTTCCATCTGACAAAAGAATTTCTGGAATATAAGAAAGAGATTCTGGAAAAATTATAAGGCACAGGGCCGCGGGAAATGGTTCATTCCATATTCCGCGGCCCTTATGCCTTTTGTATTAGGAAGTTGAATCAATGTTTTTACATGCTCTGATGGAAGGTACGGCTGATGACTTCTTCCTGCTGTTCTCTGGACAGGCGGTTGAAGTTCACAGCATATCCGGAAACACGAATCGTCAGAGTCGGATATTTTTCCGGATGATCCATGGCGTCAATGAGAGTTTCTCTGTTGAGAACATTTACATTTAAATGGTGAGCGCCCTGAACAAAATAACCGTCCAGAATAGCGGTCAGGTTGTTCTCGCGCTGTTCCAGATCTTTTCCGAGAGCGTCCGGAACGATGGAAAATGTGTTGGACACGCCATCCTGACAAACATCCCGGTAAGGAATTTTCGCAACGGAATTCAGAGATGCGAGGGCTCCGTTCTTGTCCCGTCCATGCATAGGATTTGCGCCTGGAGCCAGAGGTTCGCCTAATTTTCTTCCGTCCGGCGTTGTACCGGTTTTTTTGCCGTACATTACATTGGATGTAATGGTAAGGGCAGATAATGTATGGATGGCGTTGCGGTAAACCGGGTGTTTCTTCAGTTCATCAGAGAACGTGGTGACGATGTTGACAGCGATATCATCGGCTCTGTCGTCGTCATTTCCGTATTTCGGGAAGTCGCCGGTTGTCTCGAAGTCAACGGCGATACCCTGTTCGTTGCGGATCGGTTTTACCTGCGCGTAGCGGATGGCAGATAAAGAGTCTGCCGCAATGGATAATCCGGCAATGCCGTAAGCGGCAATTCTCTGCATGTGGGTATCGTGGAAAGCAAACTGGCTTGCCTCATATGCGTATTTATCATGCATATAGTGGATGATGTTTACCGTGTCAACATATAATTCTGCCACATAGGACAGGACCTTTTTGTAATTTGCAAGAACCTTGTCATAATCCAGGATCTCATCGGTGATCGGCTCAATGCCCGGAACGACTTCCGTTCCGTAGCGCTCATCCACGCCGCCGTTGATGGCGTAGAGAAGAGCCTTGGCCAGATTGCATCTTGCGCCGAACAGCTGAGTCTGTTTGCCGACTTTCATGGCAGAGACGCAGCAGGCGATGGCATAGTCGTCACCGTAGATCGGACGCATGACATCATCGTTTTCGTACTGGATGGAATCCGTATCGATGGAAACCCTGGAGCAGAAACGCTTGAAGTTGGCCGGAAGTTTTTCAGACCATAAAACAGTCAGGTTCGGCTCCGGAGCGGTACCCAGATTGTATAATGTATGGAGATAACGGAAGGAGTTTTTTGTCACCAGAGGTTTTCCGTTAATTCCGATACCGCCGATGGATTCTGTTACCCATGTAGGATCTCCGCCGAATAATTCGTTATATTCCGGCGTTCTTAAATGGCGCACAAGACGCAGTTTGATGATAAACTGGTCTACAAGTTCCTGGGCCTCGGCTTCTGTGATCACGCCGTTTCTCAGGTCACGTTCAATGTAAATATCCAGGAATGTGGAAGTACGTCCAAGGGATGTGGCAGCGCCGTTGTTTTCTTTGATTCCTGCCAGATATGCCATATAAGTCGCCTGTACGGCTTCTCTGGCATTGGAAGCAGGTTTGGAGATATCTACGCCGTAAGATGCGGCCATCTCTTTGACTGCGCCTAAGGCACGGATCTGCTCAGAGACTTCTTCTCTCAGGCGGATTCTGTCTTCTGTCATTGGTCCGTCCAGCTCAGCCAGGTCTTTTTTCTTCTCTTCCACAAGAAAATCAATGCCGTAGAGAGCGGCGCGGCGGTAATCACCGATGATACGTCCGCGTCCATAGGCGTCCGGAAGGCCTGTCAGCAGTCCGGCATGTCTTGCTTTTCTTGTTCGTTCCGGATAGGCGTCAAATACGCCTTCATTATGTGTCTTGCGGTATTCGTTAAAGTGTTTGTCGATTTCTTCGTTTAATTTATATCCATACTGTTCCAGAGAGCTTTTGGCCATACGTTTTCCGCCGTATAAATTTACCATGCGTTTCAGCGGAGCGTCGGTCTGAAGCCCTACGATCACTTCGTTTTCTTTGTCAATGTAGCCTGGAGCGAAATTAGTGATTCCGGAAATAATATTGGTCTCCACATCCAGGATACCTTTCTTTAATTCTTCCAGGATCAGTTCTTCACAGCGGTTCCAGACTTTTTTTGTTTTGTCGGTTGGGTCTTCCAGGAAGGACTCATCGCCTTCGTACAGCGTATAGTTTTTCTGTATAAAATCTCTGACGTTGATTTCTTTTGTCCATTTTCCTTCGTGAAAACCATTCCATTCTTTAAACATGATCATATCCTCCAAAAAATTCTTTCTGCATATCTGCGACTTTATCTTTATCCATGGCAGGAACATCCTGAAGCGAATAAGGAATTCCCATAACTTCATATTTGTTGGTCCCAAGCAGATGATACGGGAGCAGTTCCACTTTCTGTATGTTAGGGATTGTGGAAATATAATCCCGGAGATTCTGCATATAATCCCGTGAATCGGTCATTCCCGGAATCACGACCTGCCGGATCCATACAGGAGTCTTATGCTCCTTCAGAGCCTGAAGGAAGCAGTTGAAATGTTCCATGGATTTTCCGGTCATATCCCTGTAATCTTCCGAATCGATCTGTTTGATGTCCAGAAGAACAAGATCTGTATATTTCAGAATCTCATCGTAACTGCCTGTGCCGCAGCCGGCAGTATCAATACAGGTATGGATGCCTTCTTCTTTGCAGAGTCTGAGAGTTTCTGCCAGGAACTCCGGCTGCATGAGAGGTTCGCCGCCGGAAAATGTCACCCCTCCGTTATCCCTGAAATAAGGACGAAAGCGGAGGATTTTCTGTACCAGTTGTTCCGGCTCCGTGATTTCGCCGCCGTCAAACTCCCAGGTGTCCGGGTTATGACAGAATCTGCAGCGGAGAGAACATCCCTGCAGAAATATGACGGTGCGGATTCCGGGACCGTCCACCAGCCCCATAGATTCTATAGAGTGAATTCTTCCAGCTGTCATACAAAGTCTCCTTTTCCATTCTTCATCGGTTTCCTGCTGAAAATCATACCCGGACCGGAGAGCTGTATATTCCCCGTCATGGGACAGGGGAATAAAAAAAGCCGCACCATCCAGGCAGGCTGCCCAGACGGTCGGCTTATCTATGATCATACTTCCTTGTGGTTGATTCCACGGTTCCGTCAGTCATATGACCTTGTGTTTTTAAAATACTACAGGTGGGGGAGATCCGTCAAGTGGAAATTTAAAAAAATCTTAGCTGTTTCTTTACCGGAATCGTGTTACAATTATCCATTATGACAGGAGGGAGGGCTGCATGGAGTATTTGAAAAAGTGGACAGGAAATGTACTGCTGTCGGTTTTGATTCTGGCTGCGTCCTTTGGAATCAGCCTGATGATTCAGACTATATTTCACACGGATACACTGATTCCTACGATTTTTGTTCTGGCGGTTTTTCTGATTGCCATGACAGTGGATGGATATGTGATACCGATTCTGGCATCCTTGTTCAGTGTGCTTGCAGTTACATTCGCCTTTACATTTCCATATTTTACATTTGACCTGATGATGCCGGAAAGCGTTGTTTCAGCTGTTATCATGCTGATCATAACGATTCTGACCAGCACGCTGACAACAAAAGTAAAGAAAGAAAGGAAAATAAGGGCGGAGGGAGAGAAAGAGAAAGTCAGGGCGAACCTCCTTCGGGCAGTTTCCCACGATCTGAGGACGCCGCTGACGACCATATACGGCGCGTGTTCTGCGATAATTGACAGTTATGATCAATTGAGCAGAGAGCAGAAAATCGAACTGCTGGAGGGGATGAAAGAAGATTCAGAATGGCTGATCCGCATGGTGGAAAATCTCCTGTCGGTCACAAAGATCGGCGGAGACGATGTAAAGATCGTAAAGACTCCTACAGTGATCGAAGAACTTCTGGATACAGTTCTGGTGAAATTTTCCAAACAATACCCGGAACAGGAAGTTTCCATTGAAATGTCAGAAGAATTTATCACGGCGCCTATGGATGCTGTGCTGATACAGCAGGTGCTGCTGAATCTTCTGGAAAACGCGGCGCGTCATGCCAAAGGAATGACAGAGCTGAAAATTTGTGTAACCACTGAAAATAACCGTGTGATATTTGAGGTGATGGATGACGGATGCGGTATCCCGAAAGAACAGCTGCATCATCTTTTTACCGGATATCTGACCGGAACCAGAGCAGACAGCAGAAAGAGCAATATGGGGATTGGATTATCTGTATGTGCGGCAATCGTGAAGGCACATGGAGGAAGTATCACTGCGGCGAACCGCCATGGTGGAGGCGCAATCTTTCGTTTTGATTTAGCGATGGAGGAACAGTAGCAGAAAATGAGCAATAACAAATATAAAATTTTAATTGTAGAGGATGAATCAAACATCCGAAGCTTCATTAAAACAATCCTGGAGGCCAAAGGATATCAGGTCCTGGATTCGAAAAACGGAGCTCAGGGGAAGATGATGTTTTCTTCTTACTATCCGGATCTGATTATTCTGGATCTGGGGCTTCCGGATATTGACGGAACAGAGTTTATCAAAGAAATAAGACAGTCCCACAAGGTGCCGATCATCGTTTTGTCCGCCAGGACTCAGGAGAAAGACAAGGTACAGGCGCTGGATCTGGGAGCCAATGACTATGTTACCAAACCTTTCGGAACGGAGGAACTGCTGGCCAGGGTGCGGGCGGCGCTCAGAAACAGTATCCATGGAAAAGAGACGGAAGACGGACAGATGGCTTTTTCCCTGCGGGATCTTATGATAGATTATGAGAGCCGGCTGGTGACAATGAACCGGGAACCGGTGAAACTGACGCAGACGGAATATAATATTGTGGCGCTTTTGTCGGAAAACGCCGGAAAAGTGATGACCTACTCTGCGATTATCCAGGCAATCTGGGGAGTTTCAGACCGGGGAAGTATCAAAAAACTTCAGGTCAATATGGCGAATATACGAAAAAAACTTGGCATCAAACCTGGAGCGAACCCGTATATTTCCAACGAATTAGGTGTAGGATATCGAATGTATAATGAATAAGGAGACAGAATATGAATCTATTACAGACACTTAAAAGGCAGCCTCCGGGGCGGATCATCGCACTTGGATTTGCGCTTGTGATCCTGATCGGTTCCGGACTGCTGATGCTGCCATGCAGCATTCAGGATGGAGTGACAGTGCATTATATTGACGCACTTTATACATCCACCAGCGCGGTCTGTGTTACCGGGCTGATCGCGATCGACGCCGGAGATACTTTTACGCCGCTGGGACAGTTCTTCCTCGGGGGATTGATTCAGATCGGCGGACTGGGCGTAACGGCTGTGGGAGCCGGAATTATCATTGCCATTGGAAAGAAAGTAAATCTGAAGGGAAGAAATTTGATCAAAGAAGCAATGAATCTGGATTCAGGCAAGGGGCTGATCCGATTTGTAAAAAGTGTATTCCTGACAACCCTTGTGTTTGAAGGAGTCGGAGCTTTATTAAGTTTTACTGTTTTCAGCCAGCGCTATGACCCGCTCAAAGCGGCAGGAGTCAGTCTGTTCCACTCGGTGGCGGCATTTAATAATTCGGGTTTTGATATTTTGGGCGGCGGCAAAAACCTGATTCCTTACCAGGATAATATAATGCTGAATCTGGTGACATGCGGATTGATTATATTCGGAGGAATCGGATTCCTGGTCATCCGGGAATTGGTTGATACTCGATTCCGCTGGAAAAAATTGTCCATGCACGCCAAGGTGGTCATCAGCGTAAGTGCGGCACTGATCACGGGTGGAGCTGTCATGCTGAAACTTACGGAAGATATATCATGGATGGGAGCGTTTTTTAACAGCGTATCAGCAAGAACGGCAGGATTTTCTACATATCCTCTGAAAGAATTTACCACGCCGGGTCTTCTGGTGCTGGTTGTGCTGATGTTTATCGGAGCGTCTCCGGGATCTACTGGCGGTGGAATTAAGACAAGTACATTTTTCGTGCTTTTGCAGGGATTGAAATCAGCAGCTACCAACAGCGGTGAAAAAGCCTTTCATTACGCGGTGCCGAAAGATTCCTTCCGCAAAGCATCTGTTATCACTTTTCTGGCACTAAGCGTTGTAATCTGCGGCACGTATCTGATGATGGTAATGGATCCGGGTGTGGCATTAAGAGACGCTCTGTTTGAAGTGACCAGTGCATTTGGAACGGTGGGGCTGTCTACAGGAATTACGCCGGATTTGTCAGTGGGGAGCAAATTGCTGTCTATTCTGATTATGTACATCGGACGACTGGGACCGCTTACGATCGCGACTTTATGGCATTTCTCTGTAGGAGACAGAGTGAGATACGCAGAAGGAAATATTGCAATTGGATAAGAAAGCAGGAGGAAAAGTAGCATGTTTGGAAAGCAGAAGAAAGAAGTAACAACATATGGAATTGTGGGGCTTGGAAGATTTGGATTTGCCCTGACGGAAGAACTGGCAGAGGCGGATGCCGAAATTATGGTGCTTGATAAAGATGAGGATAAGATTCGGAAAATCCGAGAATTTACGGAAAATGCCCTGGTGGTCAATTCGCTGGAAAAAGAAGTCCTGCTGGATACTGGAATCCAGAATTGTGATGTCGCCATTGTCTGTATCGGGACTCATATGGAGGCCTCCATCCTGACGACTTTGAATCTTGTAGGTATGGGAATTCCAAAAGTAATCGCAAAAGCAACCAGCCCGGAACATGGGGAAATCCTGAAGCGTCTTGGCGCAGAAGTAGTATATCCGGAGCAGGATATGGCAGTCCGTCTGGCTAATTGTCTGGAGTCTTCCGGAGTGATTGATTTTATCAAACTGAGTGAAAAAATTAATATCTCCAAATTGACGATACCGTATGTGCTGGTTGGAAAATCGGTGCAGGAAGTTAATTTCCGTGCCAGATTCGGTCTGAATATCATTGCCATCGAAAATAATAACGAAGTTATGGAATATGTGGATCCGGATTATATCTTCCGGGAGGATGATGTACTGATCATCTCCGGAAGCAGCGAGGGAGTAATCAAGCTCACAGAATGGCAGGGATAATACAAAGAGAATAGAACGATAAAGAAAAAGAGCTTTCAGCCGGCAGCGGCAGGAAGCTCTTTTGAATTTCAGAGAGGCTTGTCCCATGAGCGGGAAGAAAAAGAGATTTTAGCTGGTGTTTTCAGCGAAGATATAGTAGAATAGAAAAAATTGAACGAGGGGCAGCGGATTTGCAGAAAACAAAAAAGAAAGGAATTTATATGAAAAATGACAGAAGTATTATCCGAAGGATCATTTATTATATGAATCCGGAGCGGATTGACCCGACTATGGTAAAGCTGTGGACTTTTTTCCTGATTTTAAATGTGATATTTTTCCTTCTGCCGAGAGATATGGTGGAAGGAAGTATTTTGATCATGGCGCCTCTGGCAGGGCTGTTTGTCTATGCCCTGACGACAAAGGATGTTATGAGCAGTCTTTTGCTGGGGACTTTTTCTATGTATATCTTATGGTATAAGACAGGGGCGGTGCAGGGCTTTTTCGGAGATCTGCAGGTTGTGCTGGCAGATGAAGAGAATATAGAGATGTATATGTCCTTCTTTCTTTCAGGGGGAATTATCATTGCCCTGAGACGAAGCGGAAGCACCAGAGCATTTGCGGACTTTGTTATTTCAAAATTCGGGAAAAGCGAGAGAGCGGTGCTTGGAGCAGCGGGAATTTACGCAGGATTGTCGTCCATTGATGATTATGTTTCCACGCTGACATCAGGGGCGTCCTTTTCTCCGCTGATCGACGCCATCAAAAAGCCAAGGCTGGCGCTCGCTTATGTGATCCGGACATTCAGTATTTGTGTTTCCGCGATTCTGCCTTTTGGTGCCTGGGGATACTTCATTATTTATCAGATTGCAGCGGCGGACAATATCGACAGCCGGGGTGAGGCAGTTGATATTTTCATTCAATCGATTCCGTTTATGTTTTACGCAGTCATTGCCTGTGTTGCAGCCTTTTTGTTCGCAGTAGGAATTTTCCCAAAGATTGGACCTATGAAGAAAGCTTACGCTATGGCGGAGGAAGGAAAACAGATGGGCGGACTGGAAGCCGGAGAAGTGGACGAAGACGGCGGGGAGGATGAGGACGAAAATGATTTTGACGAGAATGATCCGAGAAAGCAGAATGTCAGTGTCCTGAATCTGATTCTGCCGGTTGCGTCGATCATGATCGCGCTGATCGCTACCGGACTGGACTGTTATATGGCATTTGGCATTGCGGCGATCTTCACAGGGCTTCTGCTGATTTTCCAGGGGATTATGACCATAAAGGAATACGTTCAGTGTATTGTGGATGGTTTCCTGGATATGATGGATATGGTCATTATCCTGATGCTGGGATATAGCATTCAGGAGGTTATGTACACCATGGGAATGGAAACTTTCGTGGAGTCTGTGTGCAGCGCAATTCCATTTGTAACCCTTCTTCCGGTGCTGATTTTTGTATTTTTCAGCTGTACGGAATATCTGTATAGTCTCAATTATACGCTGTATCAGATCGCGATACCGATTCTTATGGTCGTTCTTCCGAAGGTAGGCGCTAATGTGCCGCTGTGTCTTGGAGCGCTGGTCTCCGCAGGTTTGTTTGGGGCAAACGCATGTGTGATTTCAGATCTTGGCGTGCTTTCGGCAAGGGCATGCCGGGTCAAGGTGTATGAACAATATATTACATCACAGCCGTATTTTATGATTTCAGCAGTTCTTGCAGCTGCCGGATATCTGGCAGCGGGATTTATATTCCGGTGATCAGGCAGAAAAAAGCCAGGGAGAACTTCATGTATGAGGAGTTCCCTGGCTTTCCATATCTGAAAGTATTTCGTGATAGAAAACATCAAGACTGCCTTTGTAATCTTTTTTCCATGGTTTGTTCTTGCCGTAATAATGGACAATAACAGTGTTGCTGCGAACCCAGTCGATGGAGATGTCAGACATCTGTTTTGTCATCTTGTGGGTAATAAGATAGATTTCTCCGAGATTATACAGGGAAGCGTCAGCAATCTTTGTTTTCTGGCCATAGAGTGCAGTAAATACGTCCTGATCCGGAAGAAGAAGTCTGCGGCGGTTTTTGTCAATATAAGAACGAATTGCCTCACCGCTGTGTTTTTTCCGGAGAATTTCCAGATTCATAAGGAGAACGCCGGTGTTGATATAAGGCGTATTTTCTTCCAGATTCAGCCGGTGCTCGTTAAATTTCCGGAAGAATTTCTGAACATGGGTCGCGGCGATAAAGGAGTTTCCTTCAAAGTCCATAGCATACAGATCATCCAGCGGATTAATGACTACAAGGTCCGGGTCAAGATAGAGAATCCGGTCCAGGGAATCCGGGAGAAGCTCCGGCGCGAACAGACGGAAATACATTTCTTTCGGATATCGTTTGGAAGTCGGACACTGGGACAGCAGGGAATCCGGGAACCGGATGAAGGTGATACAACTGTCTCCTGCGCGCTGTTTTAACGTCTGCCGGCTTTCTTCAGACAGATTCTGGTAAATGACATAAAAGGATATGTCGGAAGACGGATTGGATGTCAGAATGGAGTGCATCATCACCGAACAGGGATGAACATAATGATCATCCAGCGTCATTAAAAGATTCATTTGAAAAACCTCCTAAACTTATTTGAGTAAAGAATATTTATATTATAACACCGATCCATAAAATTAGTATGAATAAAAAATAAAAGAAGTGGGAAGTCTCTGGATATGAAAACGAAATATATCCGGAGAACAGTGGTTCTGGCGGCAGCGGTGATCATAGCGCTGGCGGCGGTCAGGATGAGAATTTCTGCCAGTGTGCAGGAAGATCTGAGAGAGCAGGTCCTCCGTTTCCATGTAAGAGCCAACAGTGACAGCGCAGAAGACCAGAGGGAGAAACTTATGGTAAGAGATGCAGTGATCGATTATGTCAGTCCTTATATGGAGCAGGCAGAAACAAAAGAAGAGGCGGCAGAGATATTGAAAGAAAAAAAGGAAGAAATACGACGGATTGCCGCCGGGGTTCTGGAACGTCAGGGGAACCCCCGGAAGGTAGAAGTGTCCTTTACAACAGAATCGTTTCCGGAAAGAGAGTACGGCGGATATACGTTCCCGGCAGGAATTTATGACGCCGTCCGGGTCGATCTGGGAGAGGCCGGAGGACATAACTGGTGGTGTGTCATGTTTCCTGACCTGTGTATGACAAAAGATGAGAAGGAGAAGATCAGCCGGGAAGCAGAAGAGAAAATGAAAAAGCTTCTGGGAAAAGAGACCGTGAAAGCGATTCAGAACAGCAGACATTTCAGCTGGCTGCTGACATTCTGACGGAAATAGTTTCCCATTTTCCGGCTGCATGAGGTAAAATAAAAGAAAGGAAGAAGTAAAGAAATATGTCAGGAGAAGTGTATGATACTGGAACAGCTGAAAAAAGCGAAAAATTTTACAGGCAGTGAAAAGATGATCGCGGCTTATGTATTGAAGCACGCAGAGGAACTGGAACATCTAACGGCGGCTGATCTGGCAGGGGAAGCATTTACCAGCAAAGCCACGGTCATACGCCTCTGTAAGAAACTGGGAACGAAGGGATATCAGGATTTTAAGCGCCAGGTGGGGGTCGAAGCGCTGGAAGCCAAGAGGGTCAGCGCACTCCTGGAAACAGAGCCCTTTGGTGAAAACAGCTCTTATGAGGATATCATTCAGAAACTTCCATCCATATATGACGGCGCGGTGGTCAACACAAAACTTTCGCTGAACCACAATATCATCCGGCGTGTGGTCAACCGTATCCGGCAGGCCGATAAAGTAGAGTTCTACGGAATGGGGATTACATATACGACGGCCCGGGCAGCGGCTTTTAAGCTGATGACCATAGGAATCGAGAGTTCCGCCTATAATGGACTTAATGAGCATAATATCGTGGCCGGCAGAAAGAAAAAGAAGAAAGTAGCTGTTATACTGTCATTTACAGGGTGCAACCCTGGTATGGTGTCCGCGGCGAAATTTCTGCGGGACCAGGGAGTTTATGTGGTTGGAATGGGCGGCGGAGCAGGAGAGGAACTGAGAAGCTGCTGCAATGAATTTATTCCAATCTACACGGCAAAACAGATTATGAGTATGGAGGTGATCACTTCCATCACATCAGCCAATTATATTCTGGATGTGATCTTCGTTTCTCTGATGGTGGATAATTATCAGGAAAATGTGGATGCGGCAGTTGAGATTTATAAGATGCGTCATGGGGCGGAGGAACCGCAGCAGGGTGAAAATTGAACTAAAATTTCAAAATAAAGAAAAGGATAAAAGCAAATTGCGGACCGGTGGACCAACCGGTCTGTTTTTTATGGAAAAAATAAAAGGAATCCGGTATTTTATGGATATAGAAAAACAGAAACAGTCAGCCGGCCGGCCATGAACAGCGTTTCTGAGATACAAGTTAACAGAAAAGATAACAGGAGGATAAGAATGGATTTTGAAAAATTAGCAGAGACTCTGGTTTCCCTGGTGGGAGGTGCCGGAAATATTTCAAATCTGACCCACTGCGCCACAAGGCTCCGTTTTACACTGAAAGATGAGAGCAAAGCGCAGGAGGAGCAGATCAAGAAGACGAAAGGCGTCTTAGGCGTGGCCAAAAGCGGCGGACAGTTCCAGATCATTATCGGACAGAGAGTACCGGAAGCTTATAAAGCTATCGAAAAACATCTGGGCGGTGCTGTCGGAGGAGCAGACGAGGAAGGACCGAAGGAAAAGAAAAAGATTTCAGAAGTGATTTTTGACTTTGTGGCGTCTATTTTCACGCCAATCCTTCCGGCAATCATAGGAGCCGGACTGATCAAGTCTTTCCTGTCTCTGGCAGTGCTTCTTGGAATGGACGCGGAAGGGTCCACCTATTTGTTTATCAACGTGCTGGGCGATGCGCCGCTGTATTTCCTGCCGCTTCTTCTGGCAGTCACCTGTTCCAAAAAACTGAATACAAATACATTCCTTAATGTGGCTCTGGCAGGTGCCCTGGTGCATCCTAATTATACGGCTCTGCTGACTGACGCATTTAATATACATTTCAGTTCCGTGTTTGGAATCCCGGTTACTCTGGCGACCTACAGTTCCACGGTCATCCCGGTGATTTTAATGTCCATTTCGCTAAAATATATCGACGGATTTCTGGATAAAGTGATACCGAAGATTGTGAAATTCTTCTTCAAACCGGTCCTGACACTGCTGATTGCAGGACTGCTTACCTTTATTGTGCTGGGACCGATCGGATTTGTAGTCGGAGTTGGAATCAGTACGGCCTTAAATACACTGAGCACACATGTGGGATGGCTGGTTCCGGTTATCATCGGCGGTGTATTCCCTCTGATGGTTACCACAGGAATGCATTATGGAATCGTTCCTTTCATGCTCCAGTCCATTGCGGCAGTGGGATATGAACAGATCTGCTGCCCGGGAAATCTGCCGAGCAATATCGCTCAGGGCGCAGCTTCTCTGGCCGTCGGTTTCCGGACGAAAAAATCTGAGTTAAAACAGCTGGCACTGACATCCGGCGTGACAGCTCTTCTGGGAACCACAGAACCGGCGCTGTTCGGCGTTACGTTAAGATATAAAAAGGTGCTGTCCTGTGTTATGATCGGAGGCGCTGTGGGCGGTCTCTACGCAGGTATCACAGGAGTGAAATGTTTCAGTTTCTGTTCTCCGGGGCTTCTGGCGCTGGTAGCCTTCATTGGACCGGATGGATTTACGAATATCATCAATGCCTGCATTTCCATGGTCATCGCCTTTATCGTGACATTTGCCGGTGAGATTCTCGGCAAAGGGGCGGCAGTTCAGCTGGAAAGCGATGAGATTTATTCACCGGTTAACGGAACAATAGCCAGCGTATTTCCGACGAAACATGCCATCGGACTGTTAAGCGACGACGGAGTGGAAGTTCTGATCCATGTGGGAATCGATACGGTGCAGCTGGAAGGAAAACATTACGATGTAAAAGTAGAAACCGGACAGAAAGTAAAGAAAGGCGATTTGCTCCTTGTATGTGACAGAGCCGCCATCGAGAAAGAAGGATATAAAACAGTAACTCCGATGATCATATCCAATACGGCGGATTTCTCCGACGTGGAAATGATAACCGGCGGAAAAGTGAAAAAAGGGACTCCGGTCCTCAAGGTAAGATAAGGAAGTGTGAGAGTATGAAAGATAAGAAAGTATATTTTCCGGAAAATTTTCTGTGGGGCGGAGCAGTTGCGGCAAACCAGTGTGAGGGAGCCGTGCTGGAAGACGGGAAAGAATACAGTACCGCGGATGCCCTGACCACCGGCGTATTCGCCGAACCACAGATTCCTCCTAAAGGATTTTATCTGAAAAAAGAAGCGGTTGATTTCTATCATCATTACAAAGAAGACATTGCCATGTTTGCGGAAATGGGATTCAAAGCCTTCCGTATGTCTATTGCCTGGAGCAGGATTTTTCCGAAAGGCGATGAGAAGGAGCCTAACGAAGCGGGGCTGAAGTTTTACGATGATGTATTTGACGAGTTGCTGAAATATGGAATTCAGCCGGTAGTCACTTTGTCCCACTATGAAATGCCGCTGCATCTGGCCGTGGAATACGGAGGATGGACGGATCGAAGAATAATTCAGTTTTTCGCTCATTATGCGGAAACCGTTTACCGGAGATACAAAGATAAAGTGAAACTGTGGCTGACATTCAATGAGATCAATATGATGCTCCATGCGCCGTTTAACGGCGGGGGCATCAATCAGAAGGCAGAGGAGATGAATCCGTCAGAGCTGTACCAGGCCATTCATTATCAACTGGTGGCGTCTGCTCTGGTGACAAAGATCGGACATGAAATAGATCCGGAATTTAAGATCGGGTGCATGATCGCCGGAAGCCCGCATTATCCTCTGACCTGTCATCCGGCGGATGTGCAGGAAGCCCAGAAGAAAGACAGAGAATCTTTGTTTTTTGCAGATGTGCATGCAAGAGGGGAGTATCCGGGATACATGAAGCGGATGTTCCGGGAAAAAGGAATTCATTTTGAGGTGACAGAGGAAGACAGAGAGATTTTGAAATATACGGTGGATTTCATTTCCATCAGTTATTACATGAGTTACTGCGCCACGGCGGATCCGGAAAAAAATATTCTGGCACAGGGGAATATTATGAGCGCGGTCAAGAACCCTTATCTGGAAGAATCCGAGTGGGGATGGCAGATCGATCCTGAGGGTCTGAGATATATTCTCAATCAGTATTATGACAGATACCAGCTTCCGATTTTTATTGTGGAAAACGGACTGGGAGCCAGAGATCAGCTGGTGGAACGGGACGGAACCTATACGGTGGAAGACGGATACCGGATTGACTATTTGAGAAAACATCTTCTCCAGGTATCTGAGGCTATTGCAGACGGTGTGGAAGTCATGGGATATACCGCATGGGGATGTATCGATCTGGTGGCAAATACATCGGCGGCAATTTCCAAGAGATATGGAATGATCTATGTGGACCGGAATGATGATGGAACGGGAACCATGAAACGGTACAGGAAACAGAGTTTCGGATGGTACCGGGATGTGATCAGATCCAATGGAAGAACATTGGTGGAAGATTAGACAAGAAAGAATCCTGCTTTGCAGGATTCTCCGCCTGCCCTGCACATTTATTCGGCAATTTTTTTGCCGGACACGAGAAGAAGCTGTTTTTTCCTGTAAATACGGAACTTCGTCAGACCGGCACTTTTAAAGTAATCTAAAACCTCGTAGGTGGAATGAAATTTATTTTTGCGGGAGGGAATCAGGTATGACGGAATATTGGCAAGAATCCGTACGGGTTCCGGAAGAGCCGCCTCCGCGATGTAAAGGCGTCCGCCCGGCGCAAGAACTCTTGCTGCCTCCGCAATAAATTTCTCCGGATTTTTGAATGTATGGAAATCATCGCATACGGTGATGATGCGAAACATATTGTCATCAAACGGAAGGAAATCACTGTACCCTGTCTGTAAATGAAGCTCCGGATGGGCATCACTTGCCTGGCGGATGACATCTTCTGACGGATCGATACCGTATCCCTGGGCATCCCGCCACTGGGTCAATTCCAGAAGGAGTGTTCCATCGCCGCATCCTACATCCAGGATTTTATCTCCGTCTCTGACACATATTTTTTTTAACATTTCTTTTCGTAACGACTTTTTCATAAGAAACTCCTTTCGCTTATCGCTTAAGTTTCAGCCTCTTCGAGGCATTATAGCACATTAAGCTGTTTTGTCAAATGATACCAGTTTCTAAGGCTTCTGAAAGCCAAGCTGCCGTTCCAGGAGATCCAGAACCTTTGCCTTATCATCGGGAGACAGAAAATCCAGCTGCTCTCTGAAGTGATAGAGATTAGACAAATGTTCCTTGCGGGGAATGCCAAGGTTTTCAATGGCAATATAGTCAGAGGCTTTTAACAGCGGATGAATCAGCAGATAAGGCTTTGGAAGTTTGCCGTGAATGCTGACGGTGGATAATACGTAATCAATGTTGTACCAATTGGTATAGAAAGGAACTTTGTAAATAGGTATGACATCAGTAATCTCCACCTGATACTCACTTAATAAGGCTTCACGCAGCATAACAGAAGCACCGTATCCCTGACCGCAGATCAGAAGGATTTTTTTGCATGGAATATCGGAAATGCGCTTGATGCTTGCAAGAAAGTATATTGTAAAATGAACGAATTCATCTGCGTTTTCAATCTGATCGAACGGCTCTGTTTCCAGACAGATTTGTCTGACCCGTTTATAAACGGACATTTCCTCAGACCCGAGGATGTCAATCATATTTTCACATAGAGAAACATGAGATCTGATGCGCCCCAGCAGGGGAACAATATGACCCCGGAGCCCGTCCAGCAGGATCCTGTCTTTCTCAAATGGAAGAGAAAAAATGTCAGATGCTTTGGAGACTAATGTATGTATCAGTGACTCCACATAAACAGGATCCATGGTCTGATTTGTATTGGAGTAAGTTCTGGTATATTCCAGATAATAAATCATGGTTGATATCTGCTGATCGGTAATCGGACATCCGATGATTTTAGACAATGTCTTCTGGATTCGGCGAGTGGATTTACTGCTAAAAATCGGAATAGAATCCAGATTGACCGGATATTCTTTGTTATGGATAATAAACCAGATCAGACAGAGGATATTGGACAGATACCATCGATAGGAAGAATCCGTCAAAACATACTCGCTTCTTTCCAGCAGTTTATTAATGCACACAAGAACTTTAGGAATTGAGATTCCCTTAAAGGAAGTATGGATAATATGGATGCTGTGGCATTCAAAAGCGTTAAAATTAATAGGCGGATTGATCAGAAGATCGATATATTTATTGAATTCACGGTTCATTAAAGAAGCTTTTTTCTCAGCTGATCCCGAGAGAAAAAAGTGATCGGTATATTCGATGGACAACCCGTCTTTCTCCAGAGAAGCAGACAGCTCATGCATATCGTTCTTGATCGTTGAGCGGGAAACCTGAAGTTCGCTGCAGATCTGGCTGATCTTAAAGTTTTCATTTCGAATCAGCAGATTCAGAAGGAGCAGAGATATTCTCTCGGAGCTTGTATAGAGAAAATCGGTGCTGTCAGAGACTTCTCCCAAGGTCAGGTTTT
The DNA here is from genome assembly GCA_019119895.1 of Candidatus Anaerostipes avistercoris. Classification (GTDB taxonomy): domain Bacteria; phylum Bacillota; class Clostridia; order Lachnospirales; family Lachnospiraceae; genus Anaerostipes; species Anaerostipes avistercoris. Next base: position 79,945 of record DWWD01000009.1, read on the forward strand.
CAGGAAATTTTAAAATTCCTTTTGAATGTTTTTCAATCTGAGGTTTATTTTCTATGGAAAGACTGTCATTGATCCGGCCGATATCATATCGCACGCTTCGCTCTTTCATATTCAGGTCATGCGCGATTTCTTTGTAAGATGTAGTCCCTTTGATCTGTATGTACTGAATAACATTCAGCATTCTGGCGCTTAACATACGTTATTAATCCTTTCTGCGTCATATTTTCTTATATGTCCTCTTTCTATATTTTATAATTGTTTAAAAGTTAATTCAATTTCTTTTTTTGTAAAATTTAGTCATAAACGGGATAAAAAGTGTATGCAGAACACGAAAAAACCCGGGGAAACCGGGTTTTTTCATTAAAATATGTGTGCTTTTCAGAATTTACAGTAATCCAACCACATGTCCTGCGATACCTACGATGAACAGGGCGATGATGATGATGATCGGTGATACGTTCTTCTTTAACAGCCACATGCACAGCAGCGTCAGCAGCAATGGCACGAATCCCGGGATCAGGGAATTTAAGTTGTCCTGCAGGGTCGTTACCTTCTCCGGCGTCAG
>DWWD01000010.1 GCA_019119895.1 Candidatus Anaerostipes avistercoris
AATTTGCATATGTCACATATAATCATGTGCGCCCACATAGTTTCAATGGGTATCAAACACCATATCAAGCTCGAATTGCATAAATCGATATTTTTTAGCCACAAGTGTTACAAAAACGCTTGACCACAACAACCCTACGGCTACGGAAACGGAGCTTGCCTACTATGTGGCGGGAAATGCCCTTGAACCGATAAACGGGGATTACCTCTATTCCGAGCTTGTGAACCCTGTGTTCACAGCGGACGGGGATAACGTCAAAGTCAAGGTGGCTGTGAAGTTCATTGACAACCAGACAAAGGCAACGCAGATTTCACAGTATGAACTGACGCTTCATAAAGATAGTAACTGGAAGATTGTAGAGTAAATTTAAGGGCTGTGCGAAACAGCCCTTTTCTGAAATATTATCACCTATAAAATATAGAGGATATTCATTTAGAAAATTTTAAAAATGAAGTTGACAGATATAGCGTCAAAGCGTATGATATAGAAAAGAACATTTAGAAAAAAATCAAAATGTGAAAGCGGTGATAAATATGAGCCTGCCAAACGTATTCAAAGCATTGAGCGATCCTATACGTCGAGATATATTGATGATGTTAAAAAAAAGAGGTGAAATGTCTGCGGGAGAAATAGCTTCTGAATTTGACCTTTCCAATGCAACAATTTCATATCATCTGTCCTTACTAAAAAAGGCTGACTTGGTATTTGAAAAAAGGCAACAAAAGTATATATATTATAAAATCAATGTATCAGTATTTGAAGATGTTGTTTTATGGTGTATGCAATTTAATGAAGGAGCTGTGAAAAATGAGGAAGAAAGATAAAAAAACTCTTGTCATAACTACATTGATATGTGTCTGTGCTTTGACTGCTTACGGGATATTTTATAAATTCTATCCTCTGCCAGAAAGCAGACGAGAAAATCTACAAACCTTTTGGGTATTAGCGACTGCAATTTTAGTAAACATTATTTTGAATATAGGACTGAACTTTACAGTTTGCAAAAAAATGGGGGCAAAATTTTTAGTTGGTATGGGTAAATGGATTGTACCATTTACATCAATATTCGCAACTATTATATTTATTTATTCTATGATGTACCCGCAATCTTCACTTATCGAAAATGCTACTTATACTTTTGTAGGATTGATATTTATTGTTAGCGGGAATTATTTCCCTAAAAATCATGTAAATCCGTATATTGGTCTAAAATTTCCGTGGTTGTTAGACGATGAAAAAAGTTGGGATAAAACACACAAATTAGCAAGTTATACATGGATTTTAGCTGGTATATTACTGATTATACAGCTTTTCATCAGTTCATTAAAAATAGTGTCCATTCCATTAGTCATTATATTAGTCGGTATTCTTCCACTGGTATATTCACTAATGCTAGTTTATAAAAAAAGGAGATAATCACATGAAGAAACATATTATTATTGGTAGTATTATTTGTCTTGCAACTTTATTGATTTTTATAGCTTTTTGGGGGCAACTTCCTACAGATGTGCCGATTCATTTTGATTCGGCTGGTAATGCAAATTCTACGTTACCAAAACCTGCTGTTGTGTTTGGTATTCCTGTGATTTGTGCATTATTAAATCTGGTATCTGGTTTTACATTGATAAAAAAACAGGAAAAGAGAACATTTATGTACTATATTATTCCTGTTGTTGCTATTATTATAGCCGTTGTAGTATTAGTGTTAGCACTATAAACGTATGCTTGAGGAATATACGTTTAATGACTCTTGGAAATGGAATAATATTTTTTTAGTCCTCATTTTGATTTTTTTCAAAATGAGGACACCTTTAAAGGAGAACGTTAAATATGCTTGAAATTAAAAACTTAACTAAAATATACCCGAATGGAAAAAAGGCAGTATCAAATTTAAGCATGACAGTGGCTGACGGAGATTTATGTGGATTTATTGGAAAAAATGGAGCGGGCAAAACTACAACTTTAAAAGCCTGTTTGACGATACATGATTTTGAAACTGGAGACATTCTTTTAAATGGACTTTCCATAAAATCAGCCCCGACAGAATGTAAAAGAAAAATGGCATATGTACCAGACACTCCAATATTGGAAACTTATTTAACAGGTTTGCAATATTTGAATTTTATCTGCGATATTTATGAAGTACCAACGCATACTCGAAGAAAAAGAATAGATTACCTTTCAAACTGTTTGGGAATGAACAATAAATTAAATGATTTGATTTCTTCTTACTCTCACGGAATGAAACAAAAAATTAGTCTAATAGGCGCATTTGTTCATAAGCCTGTACTGCTGATACTAGATGAACCGTTTGTAGGTTTAGATCCAGAAGCCTTTATTCAGTTAAAGCGGTTGATGAAAGAACTGTGTGCTTCAGGTGGGTCTGTCTTGTTTTCCAGTCATATTCTTGATGTTGTTGAAAAGACTTGCAATAAGATTGTAATTATCCGTAATGGGAAGTTAATCAAAAGTGGACGGACGGAAGATATTTTAGGCACGAATGACTTAGAGGAAGTGTTTATGGAGTTGAATGGAAAATGAAGATGATATATTTACTTGTGAAAAGACAATTTTCAGAAGTGTTTAAATTTAATAAGATTTTTCATGGGTCTGAAAAAGAGAAAAGAAGATACTTTTTGATTTTCAGTATGATTCTTTTGGGAATTGCTATCTTTGCCGTATATTGGTTTAGAAATATGTCTCAAATATCTTCGATATTTCAATCATCACAAGATATTTTGAATTATCTTATAAAGCCGTTAAGTTTATTAAGTATGATTGTGATATTCTTTTCAGCTCTTATAAGAGGGAGTGGAATATTATATACTGATAAAAATATTAACGTGTATTTTGCATATCCGATACAGACACGGGATATAGCGTTGGCAAAGTTGTGCTTTACTTATTTATGGGGGCTTATTATCGCTGTTATTTTGTTGATTATTCCGATATTAAAATATGAATTTTCGACACAGCACCCACTATTTATTTTTTTTGATTTATTCCAGTTACTTTTACTCCCTGCTATTTCTATATTACTGGGTGTGATTTTGGGCTATGTGTTTCACAGACAAATGGGACGTGTTTTTCAATCCGGCTCATGTATTCGCAGTTTGCTATATTTAGGTTTGCTATTTTGTTTTATAGGTTTTATGTTTTTCTTTTTTCAAGACATAAATTTTAATGACCTGTATCAAAAATGGTTTGTACGAACTGGTTTTCTAAATGTATTGACGAAAAGCACTTTTTTTACACACAGCACCGAAGCGATTATATTCACAATTATACTATTTGTAATAGTAGTTTTACTGGCTTACTATATAACAAAAACATATAAGAAATGGTGTCTGAAAACACAGGTGATCGATACAAGAAAAAAGGTAATAAGGCGAAGATACCAAAGAAAAACAAAATTATGTTCGTTGCTTTTAAGAGAATTATACAGATACTTTTCGATACCAGTGTATGTAATGAATAGCATGTTAGGAATTATTGCATTGCTTCTCTTTACCATTTACTCCTGTATCGAAACAGAAAATAGCCTTATGTATCTGGAACTTTTCGGCAGTATTTTTGAAGTGAAAAACATCTCAGTCATTTGTGCTTTTGTTATAAGTCTACTCATAACTTTAACAAATGTTACTTATGCCTCTATCTCTATTGAGGGGCATAATCATGAGATATTAAAAGCTCTGCCTGTATCAGCTAAAGAAATAGTATTGGTAAAATATTTATTTCATCTCTTTTTGACAGTGCCAGTCATAGGGATAACAACCATTATTCTTGGTGTTGCTTTTGAAATGAGTGTATCTGAATGGGTTTTATTCTTTGTTTTACCGACAGTATTTACAGCTTTTACGGGAATGTTAGGATTGTTTATGAATTTATTGTTTCCTAATTATGAATGGGAAAACGTAACTCTAATAGTAAAACAAAGTATACCAGCAATTTTTACGGTGTTATCAAGCTTATTTATCAATGGAATAACATTTTGGGCGGTTATGTATTTTTTTAATAATTCGATTATTGTAGCTTCGTATGTTTTGATTGGAATATTTCTTTTTCTTACAGTTAATATAGGAATTTCTTTAAAATGGGTAGTTAAAAACTTATGACTGAGGAATTATTAAATCACTATTTTAGAGCTTTAGCCAGTAAAACACGGAGAGATATTATTTCCTTGTTAAAAGATGACTGTTTATGCGCTGGGGATATAGGAAAATATTTTAATCTGACAGGAGCTACTATATCACATCATTTAAAAATATTATCAGAAAGTAATTTAATAAAGCGTAAAAAGGTAAAACAGACTGTGTACTACTCACTTAATATAGATGTATGGAACATTTTGATAAAGTGGTTTTGTGAAATGAAGTAAATTAGAGGTGGTATGTTTTGAATGGAAAATGTAAGTATAGAGATATTGCTTGTATGATTCAAAGTGATATATTTAGTGGAAAGTTTAAAGAGAATATGATGTTGCCGAGTATCAGAGAATATGCAGATAAATATTCGGTTGCCACAAATACAATATCTCAGGCGCTCCATTTTTTAAGGGATTGTAATATCATATATTCTTATCGTACAAAAGGGTATTGTGTAGCTGAAAATATCGAAGAAAAAAGGGAGATACTTGCTAATGAACTTATCAAAAATCTAATTACTGATATACAAAGAATCGGATTGACACCACATGAATTGCTGAAATTAATAACGGATATGATTTAATTAATATGTTTTAAAGTAGGTGATGTTATGGGAAAATATTAGTTGTAGAATTTACAGAGAAAGAGGACGATACATTTCATCAGACCGTGGAATGGCTGTCTGAAAAGCTGTGTACTTCTCCTATTGTTATACAGCAGAATACGAATGAATTATCGGTCAATCTGTTCAACCGTATTGTCATAGACAGAAATGGACACCAGATACACTTGACTGCTAAAGAGTTTGACCTGTTATATTTTCTATCTTCGCATAAAGGGCAGGTGTTCACGAAAGAACAGCTTTATGAAAATGTATGGGGGTACGACCACATTTTTGACGCAAGCAATCTGTCCTCTTTCATCAGAAAGCTAAGATTAAAAATAGAGCCTGTCCCAGACAAACCACGATACATTATTACAGTCTGGGGCGTGGGCTATAAATTCAGTGAACAAGAAAAACCGTAGCTGTACTTCACAACTCGTTGTGATCTGCAAGCTACGGTTTTATCTGTTGAACTGATTTCTTACTTCTTTATCCCTACGGACTGCTGATTTGGCGGATTTTAGTAAATCGACCAGAAACCTTGTTTCATATTCGTCACAATCTTCAAACAGTCCTTTTGCTTCTTCCACAAAAATATTTTTTGAAGCGAGTACATTATCACATAAGAGAACGTCAACTGATACGGAAAGAGCGTTTGCAATCTCTATCAGCGTTGGCAGGCTAACTTTCGTTTTCCCTGTTTCCACATTACTCATGTGAGCTGGTGTAATATCTATAAGGTCTGCTACGGCTTCCTGCGTAATGCCTTTCTTAATTCGTGCTATCTTGATACGCTGACCGATTGCTTTATAGTCTATTTCCACAGCTTTCCTCTCCTTTCTTGCTTTTCTATATTGTATCTATTCATGGAGTGTAATATAATACTCTGTATAAATGAAACATTTATACAATACATCTTTAACAGAAATTTTCTGATTATAATAGAAATTAGGAAAAGAGGTGCTTTAGATATATGATGAAATTCAATAAAAGGGACAGTAAAAAAATGCTGAAAGAAGTCGCACGTCTGCGTGGGCTTTCCGTTTCACAGGTTCGTGGACAGATACAGGACGCAATTACGGAAGCAAGGAACAGCAACGATCCAGACCAGCAGGCAGAGTTCCAAAGACTGTTTGGCAACAGCACACCTACACCAGAGGAATTTATCTGCAAGGTCAGCAGAAGTTTAAAGTTTTAACAATAAGGAGCAAGGTTATATGGGACTTTTGAAAGAAGAACAGGAAGCCTATCTTTCCGTATGTGGACAGCATGATTATGATTTGCTGACAGGAAAAAAGAAAATGACGCAGGAAGATTTTGAGCGTATCACCTATATTACTAACGCATTGGGGTACAGCTCCTATACGCAATTACTGATTGGAAAACATCTGGATTTAGCATGTAGCGAAGCTGATTGTATCGACAGAGAAGTAGATATTCTGGCTGATTATCCAGATTACTATGATGCTGAACAGGTGATTGAAAAAGCAGAAAAATGGCTGTCTGACTTCATCAGTCAAGTACCGCCGGAAAAACAGGATTTCTACCGCCGGCTCATTAAGGAAAATACAGAGATTATCTGATATACAGGCTATTGCATTTCCAGTATCTATACTGGGTCTGTGATAGTCTTTTTTATATCCTGCTGAAAAACAGGAATATAGACGGAATTAGGACGGATTTATCTTTTATGCTTATGCTGTTGAAATTTGTCTTTTTTTAACAGGACAGATTTCTTCAAAGGAGGGTTGCGAATGGCAGGAGCGCATAAAAGAAAATCATCAAAAAAATCATGGTTCACACTAAGGGACGTCCTACCCATTTCCATGTAGAATTATTTCTTTATTTGTTGAATTTATCCAGAAAAGCTCAACGAGGTTATCAGAACTTCTTGGGCTTTTTTGACGTTTTTCAATTTCTTTTTCAATCTTTGCCAGCTCATACCCCCGCATTTGTATTAATGACGGAAAGGGGGAAGGAGAGGTTTCAATCACCGCCTTTTGACAGACGAAAGGAGGTGAAAATGTGAAAAAACCGACTTCCCATGAGGATATTCAGAAAGTCTTTGACTGCTACTGCAAGAAGATTTTAAGGAATGAAGCAATCAATATCCAGAAACAGTACCAGCGTATGAACAGATTGCAGATTTCCTTTTCCGAGCTTACGCCGGAACAGCTTGCACAGTTCTCAATTTCTGATGAATATTCCACAGACTATGACCTTTACAAAGTCATGGGCTATGACGTGAAAATCAAGAATGAGCTGTTAAGTGAAGCGTTGCAGGAGCTTTCCGAGGAAGAACGCTTTATCCTACTGCTCTACGGCTTGGGCTTCAATGACGGCGAGATTGCCGACCTCTTGAAACTGGTACGCCGTACAGTCAATTATAAGCGTCAGCAAGGATTTGAGAAGATTAAGAAAAGAATGGAGGAGAAACAGCATGACGAAGAATAAGGCGGTACATAAAGGCAACGGCTTATTGCCTTACCCCATTATCGTTTCAGCTTCACAGGGCGATATTCTGGCTATGAATGTTGTGTTGAGCCACTACGAGCCATATATTGCCCGCTTGTCCATGAGGACAAGCATTGACGAATACGGCAATCCTCATACAAGAGTAGATGATGATATGCGTAGCCGTCTGGAAGCAAAGTTGATTGAACAGGTGCTTAATTTCAAAGTAGCATAAAACAGTTGTCCGATTGACAGAGGGACGCATTACCCCCTTTCCTGCGTCCTCTCACGGACTTTATACCTCTATTAAAATCTATTGGCTTCCAGTGGATTTTAATAGGTACATAAAGCCTAGCTGTTCTTTGACAAGTGAATAAAGCAGACAGATACGTTTGTGATACAGCGAGCCACGGGGACTGTACGCCATGACCTCTTTTAAAAAGAGCGAGCGATCCACGCAGTGATCCGAGAGCGACTTGTGGAATGGTCGCTTTGCCATGACCTGTATTCACAGGATAATGATACACCCGCATGGTGCGGTTCTGCCCACAGGAATGGGAATGGCTGAAATGCCAGTGGAGCTTTCCAAAGCCGTCTGTTTGCTTATAAAATAAGACTATTGAGAGGAGTGGTTACTACTTTAAGTACCTCAAATATGTTATACTCATAAAGTGGTAATATGATTTGTGAATTTAACATAAGGGGTGAAACAAGAATTGAAAATTTTGTATGTGACTGATTTACATGGAGACAAAAACAAATACAAAAAGTCGCTGGAAATTGCCATAGAAAAGAACATAGATGTGATTGTGAATGGTGGCGATATGCTTCCAAAACAATGTGACAGGCATATGGAACAGCCAGCATTTATTACTGGATTTCTGAAAGAGTATTTTACAGAATTGCAAATGCGTAACATTTTCTATCTGGCTATGCTCGGAAATGATGATTTACTGGTGCTGGACGGTTTGTTTGATGAGGTGTGTAAAGAATTTGATAATATCCACAACATAGCAGGCAGGAAAGTCTGTATCAGGGGATATGAATTTATTGGAATGAACCATATTTTAGACCACCCTTTTGGCTGTAAAGACAGAGTGGTTACAGAAACCCATTACATTCCACAAGGACAGTTAAGTGCAGTTGCGGGTATCTCCAATGAATATGACTATGACAGGATATTTAACTGGTTAGAGTATTCCCGAAGCAATCTGCCTCATATGTGTGATATTTTAGCAGACTTACCAGAGCCAGCCGATTTAAGAAAGACAGTGTATGTTATGCACATGCCCCCTGCTGGACTTAGATTAGGTCAATTACGTTATCAGGATATGGATATAGGTTCAGTGGATATTTATGAGTTCCTACAAGAAAAACAGCCGTTACTTTCTCTGCATGGACATATCCATGAAAGCCCAGATACTGAAAAAGGGAAATGGATAAACCAGATATTCGATACAACGTGTGTGCAAACGGGACAAACTGAATTGAATGACAGTGAAATGGTGTATGCCGAGATTGATTTGAAACATAAGGAATACAAAAGACAGGTAATAAAAATAACATAGCAAAGAAGCACCAGAAATGGTGTTTTTTTGTTTCCAGAAATGAGGTGAAAAATGTCAAAGACAGCAGAATTGAATACTTTGCAGATTGGAAATACAACTTATTATATCACTTCTGTTTTTCGTGGTTCAGTGCAGTTACAGCACTTAATCAAGAGACTGATTCAAGAGGAAATCCAGCAAAAAAACACTGCTTAATTGATAAGGAGATAGTGCAAGAAACGGCTGAAAATGCTATGAAAATGTGGTATAATTATAAAGTACAAAGTAGTTTGTTTGCTGTTGGAAAGGAGCAGAGATGTTAAAACAGCAGACAGCACTTAGAGTAAGATTATACGCACGTTTATCGAAAGATGATGGGGACGCTGATAAGGAGAGCAACAGCATTACGAATCAGCTACAGATGTTGCGTTACAATGCAAAAAAACAAGGATTTGTAATTGTTGGAGAATATGTAGACGACGGCTATTCTGGAACGACGTTTAACCGTCCAGATTTAAACCGTATGATTAAGGACGCTATGGAAGATACACAACCTAGCGGAATTATGGTAAAGGATATGTCCCGTTTTGGACGTAATAATGCCATGTTCATGTATTATGTGGAAGAAATATTTCCGAACAATGATATTCTGTTTATCGCATTGAATGATGATGTCGATACCAGATTTGATGAAAATGAGATGATGCCGTTCAAATCCATTATGAATGAGTATTATGCCCGTGATACATCAAAGAAAATCAGAAGTGTTAAAAAGACTACTGCTTTACAAGGTGGCTTCTGTGGTTCATTCGCACCATACGGGTATAGAATTGACCCAGAGAATAAGCGCAAGTTACTGGTAGACCCAGATACAGCCCATATCGTCAAACGTATTTTTGAATTATCAAAGCAGGGTAACAGTGTTCATCAGATTGCCAGAATGTTGTGTGAGGACGGTGTGCTAATACCGAGGGCATACAGAGCTATGAAGAATGGAACATTAGAAACAAGTAAGGGCTTTAAGTTCCCTACGGATTGGGTTGGAAAAAATGTGAAGATGATTTTAGAAAATCAAGTGTACTTAGGACACATGGTGTCACATAAGACCCAGACAAAATCTTTTAAGAACAAAAAGCCTGTTGCTGTCCCAAAGGAAGAATGGATTGTTGTAAAGAATACCCATGAAGCAATCATTGATGAGGAAACCTTTGAGCTTGTTCAGAAATTTATCAGCGTAAAGAAGCGACCGAATAAAACAGGGCGACCTAATATGTTCGTAGGACTTGTAAAGTGTCCCGATTGTGGGCGCAATATGGCATTTTCTAATCCAAACGGCAAAGAACCGAGATTCCGTTGTAGGACTTATGCCAGAAACAGCAATCTTTGTACTACCCATGCAATTTCTTATCATGCGCTGGAGCAGATAGTGATGAATGATATTCAGAAACATATCAAGAATATGGAAGCTCTTGGCGACCAGTTCATTGAAGAAATGCGAGTGTTAAGCGAGACTGGCGGAAATGAAAAAATCCAGCAATTCAAGCAGGATTTAGAGCTTGCCGAGAAAAGGATAGCCGAGATTGACAATGTTATTCTGAAACTATTTGAACAGAACGCATTAGGAAAGATTTCTGATGAACGCTTTGAAAAGATGTCCAATGTTTACGAAAACGAGCAGAGGGAACTCACGAACAGACGTGATGGATTAAAAGCAAAAATACAGGCGGAAGAAGATAAAACAAAGAACACGAACCAGTTTTTAGAAACAATCCGCAAGTATGAAAATGTAACTGAATTAAATCGTTCCATGCTGGTAGAGTTGATTGACAGCATTTATGTATATCAAGCAGAGGGAACAGGAAGAAAACGAACACAAAAAGTAGAAATCAATTATAGATTTCTGGCAGGGTCTCAATGTGGTATTGCCTGACGGAAACGGAAGAACCGGACGAATGATTTTTAATCGATAATTAATAAATATAGGATTATTGCAGAGTAAGTATGAAGAAGCTTATAGTAATATTCATTCAGATGAAATATGCGATAGTGCATCAGAGTAAAGAGCCGGCCCGGTAAGATCAAGACTTTTCCAAAGTTCTGAATCTCCACTGGACCGGCTCTTTTTAAGGATCAGCAGCTGAAAAGCTGAGCATTATAAAACACGATTTAAAAATATGCCTGAAAATAATACGACAAGTCCTAAAATCGCAAAAATTGTACCTACAAAACAGCGAATATACTGACCGCTCATCCTGATATAAGAATGATTTGGATTCTGTTTATCATAAAAAACGTGACATTTTTTGCCAACTTGAAACATGCAGTTTGACGTCCAGTTTGTTTTATTTGTATATTTACTGCCTGCTGCGGCGTATTCATATACAGCTCTGGCGTTTTGATCTGTACTATCAATACGAACAATTTTACCGGTTGTATGTCCTTTATATTTGAAGATTTTTATAAATGTGGGAAGACTGAATATCAGTCCAATTACCAAAAACAATAATCCAATGATCCAAAATACAATCATAGTAACTCCTCCTGAGGCTTCATCTGTACATTTCTATTATATAGAATAATTATAAAATTGCAATTCTAAACCGCCATATTGGAATTCATCTGTGTTCTCATAACCCGGATATCAGGAACCGCATCCAGTACAGGAAACAGCAGAAATGATATGACCAGTCCGGACAGTCCCTGGACAATATTTCCTGGAACGCTTAAGAGTGCTGCCGGTCCTATCGTGATATAATTGTAAATGAAATATCCGCCGGTTACGATGACAATGGCGGCGATTCCGCATAAAATAACAGCAAACATCTTATTTATATGCAGACCGGTTACTTTTTTATAAATGACAGCGGCGAAGAAGGCTGTCAGGAATTTGATAACGAAAGTAATCGGTGCGAAATAAGCATATCCTGTAAACAAATCCGCAAAGGCAGATCCGACGCCTGCGGCAAATCCTCCATACTTCTTTCCAAGAATGATGCCGCTTAAGATGACAAAAGCGTCTCCCAGATGGATGTATCCATTGGTGGCTGCCAGCGGAATCTGAATCAGCATCGTCGCTATGCAGCAGAGCGCTGTAAATAATGCAGTATACACAAGTTTCTTCATTTGGTTCATTTGTTGTTCCTCCCTCCTATGACCTGTATCCTAATACAAAACTGGCACCAGCGAAAATGCCAGTTATTATAAATTTTACAGTGCCAGATTTTTTTTTTACTTTTCTAATGCGCTGTGATGTGGTATAATTATTGGCAAAAATAAACCGCAGGAGGATAAGACATGATTAATTTGTTTTCAGAAGGCGCATATCTTGTCAATGGAACCACCCTGGTAAAAGAGTCTGAAAAAGAAAAATTAAATCAGATGACAGGAAGTGTACCGGCGAAAGAAGACGCATCGAAACAGACAATTGCCTATGGAATATTAAAAGATCATAATACATCAGGAAATATGGAGAAGCTTCAGATCAAATTTGATAAACTGACTTCCCATGACATTACATTTGTAGGTATCATTCAGACAGCGCGTGCTTCAGGAATCGAGAAATTCCCTGTGCCGTATGTGCTGACAAACTGCCATAACAGTCTTTGTGCCGTTGGAGGGACCATTAACGAAGATGACCATATGTTTGGACTGACTGCCGCTAAAAAGTACGGCGGTATGTATGTTCCGCCTCATCAGGCAGTGATCCATCAGTTTGCAAGAGAGATGTTGGCAGGCGGAGGAAAGATGATCCTTGGTTCTGACAGCCATACCCGTTACGGAGCCCTTGGAACAATGGCCATGGGAGAAGGCGGACCGGAGTTGGTAAAACAGCTGCTTAACAGAACTTATGACATCAATATGCCGGAAGTGATCGGTATTTATCTGAAAGGGAAACCGGTCAAAGGCGTAGGACCTCAGGACGTTGCTCTCGCGATCATTGGAGCTGTCTTTGACAAAGGATATGTCAATAATAAAGTCATGGAGTTTGTCGGACCGGGCATCGCCAATCTAAGTGCGGATTTCAGAATCGGAATCGACGTTATGACAACAGAGACGACTTGTCTGTCATCTATCTGGAAAACAGATGATACCATCAAAGAATTCTATGAGATCCATGGAAGAAAAGAAGAGTATAAAGAATTAAATCCTGGAGCTGTTGCTTATTACGATGGAATCGTGGAAGTGGATCTGGATCAGATTCAGCCAATGATCGCCATGCCGTTCCATCCAAGCAATACATACACCATTCAGGAAGTCAATGAAAATTTGGAAGATATTCTTGCAGATGTGGAAAAACGTGCGCAGGTAAGCTTAGACGGCGCAGTGGATTACTCTCTGAGAGATAAAATCCGCAATGGAAGATTGTATGTAGATCAGGGTATCATCGCAGGATGTGCCGGCGGTGGATATGAAAATATCTGTGCGGCAGCGAATATCCTGAAGGGAACCAGCATCGGATCTGACGAGTTTACATTAAGTGTATACCCTGCAAGTACGCCGATTTATATGGAATTAGTTAAGAATGGCGCTGTTGCCAGTCTGATGGAGACAGGGGCGATTGTTAAGACTGCATTCTGCGGACCATGCTTCGGAGCAGGCGATACGCCGGCAAACAATGCGTTCAGCATCCGTCATTCTACAAGAAACTTCCCGAACCGTGAGGGATCTAAGCTTCAGAGCGGACAGATCGCTTCCGTAGCCTTAATGGACGCAAGATCTATCGCTGCCACTGCGGCTAACAAGGGATATCTGACTGCGGCGACAGACGTGGATGCCGATGATTTCATTCCGAAATATCATTTTGACAGGACAATTTATGAAAATCGTGTCTTTGACAGCAAGGGAGTGGCAGATCCGTCTGTTGAAATCCAGTTCGGACCGAATATCAAAGACTGGCCGGAAATGCCGGCATTCCCGGAACATATGCTGTTAAAAGTCGTTTCTGAAATCCATGATCCGGTAACGACGACAGATGAGCTGATTCCTTCCGGAGAGACATCTTCTTACCGCTCCAATCCTCTTGGTCTGGCAGAGTTCGCTCTCTCAAGAAAAGATCCGGCTTACGTAGGACTTGCAAAAGATATTCAGAAGGCAGAAAAAGCGCTGGAAGAAGGGAAAGATCCGGCTGAGGCATGTCCGGAAGTAAAAGATATCCTGGAAGCAGTGACTGCTGCATATCCACAGGTGAACAACAGCAATCTGGGAATCGGGAGCACGATCTTTGCTGTAAAACCTGGAGACGGTTCTGCACGTGAACAGGCAGCTTCCTGTCAGAAAGTCCTGGGCGGATGGGCAAATATCGCTAATGAATATGCAACCAAGAGATATCGTTCCAACCTGATCAACTGGGGTATGGTTCCATTTATCATTGATGAAGGAGAACTCCCGTTTAAGAATCATGATTACATTTTCGTACCGGATATTAAGAAAGCGATCGTGGACAAGCTGACAGAGATTCCGGCTTATGTGGTATATGAAGACGGATTAAAAGAAATCCAGTTAAAACTCGGTGAATTGACAGACGATGAGAGAGAAATCATCCTGAAAGGATGCCTGATCAATTACTACAGAGGTTAATTGTTACAAAAATGAATAATAAATAAAGAATAGAAAAGGCGAATTCCGTGAATCGTAAGATTCATATGCGGAATTCGTCTTTTTTCTTTCGGATTTTCCGACAAAAGACAAACAAATATTACGGAAATATGAATAAATTTAAGCGAATCCTTAAAAAAGTGTTGACAAATATATATCATCTATGTAAAATGTTAACCAATGTGACAAAAAAGGATAGAAAATTAACTTTGGCAGGAGATTTTTATGAAACATTTTATGGTGAAACTATTTGTTGTAATCATGATGGCAGCGGCATCATTCACAATGACCGCCAGTGGTGTTGAAACGGAGACTCAGGCAGCTGGAAGCAGAGGACAGCAGGTTGTCAATTACGCAAAGAAGTTCGTAGGTAATAAATATAAATACGGTGGAACAAGTCTGACGAAAGGAGCTGACTGCTCTGGATTTACAATGTCAGTGTATAAAAAATTTGGAAAGAAACTTCCTCATTCTTCCAGTGCTCAGCGAAGAGTCGGAAAGAAAGTATCCGGAGGACTCAGGAAAGCGAAAGCAGGAGACATCATTTGCTACAGCGGACATGTGGCAATCTATATGGGAAATAATAAGATTGTACACGCCAGCAATTCGGCAAAATATCCAAAGGGCGGAATCAAGATTTCAAATAACGCAAAATATAAGAAAATTCTTGCAATCCGCAGATTAGTATAAAGATAAAAATGTGAGACATTCATGTAAAAATGAGTGTCTCTTTTCTTAATTATAAAAATGTAAGGCAGTCTGTATCTCTGTATCGGCAAGTCTTGACAGTGCGGAGAGGAACATATTATAATTTTATAGAGAGAAAACAGCCTGGATAAGGCAGATGACGAAAGGAAGAAGATTATGATTATAGCGCCAAAAGTAAGAGATTTTTTATGTTTGACAGCTCATCCGGAAGGATGCAGGAAAAATGTTGAAAAACAGATTGAATATGTACGTTCTCAGGGAAAGATCGAAGGGAACGCGAAAAAAGTGCTTGTGATCGGATGCTCTACAGGATATGGACTGGCTTCCAGGATCGTTGCGGCTTTTGGATGCGGTGCAGACACCCTTGGAATCATGTTTGACAAACCGGCAAAGGGAAAGAGAACAGCGACACCGGGATGGTACAATACAGCAGCTTTTGAAGATTTTGCCGCCAAAGAAGGCAGATATGCAAAG
The DNA here is from genome assembly GCA_019119895.1 of Candidatus Anaerostipes avistercoris. GTDB lineage: Bacteria > Bacillota > Clostridia > Lachnospirales > Lachnospiraceae > Anaerostipes > Anaerostipes avistercoris. The sequence continues at coordinate 15,528 of DWWD01000010.1, forward strand.
ACGATCAATGGAGATGCTTTTTCACGGGAAGTAAAAGATCAGACCATTGAGATGATCCGTCAGGATTTGGGAAAAGTGGATGCGGTTGTTTACAGTCTTGCGGCTCCGAGAAGAACAGCACCGGACGGCGTTACATATAATTCTGTATTAAAGACTACAGGAGAAGAGTTTACAAATAAGAATCTGAATCTGAAAGATAATACCATTGAAGTAAAGAGCATTCCGGCTGCCACAGAGGAAGAAATCGAAGCAACCGTGAAAGTCATGGGTGGAGAAGACTGGAAACTCTGGATGGAAGCGCTGAGTGAAGCAGGAGTGCTCAGTGAAAATGCGGTAACTGTCGCATATTCTTACATCGGACCGGAAATTACATATCCGATTTACTTTGAGGGAACCATTGGCGCAGCCAAGAAAGATCTTCACAAAGCGGCTGCTCAGATCACAGAGGAGCTCAAAGATCAGGGAGTCAAAGCATACATTTCTGTCAATAAGGGACTGGTAACACAGGCAAGTGCGGCAATTCCGATCGTACCATTATATATGGCGCTTCTTTATAAAGTCATGAAGGACAAAGGTCTTCATGAAGGATGCATCGAGCAGATGGAGCGTCTGTTTAAGGATAAGAAACTGCTGGCAGGAGCTGAAGTGGATGAAAACGGATGGATCCGCATGGATGACTGGGAAATGAAAGATGAAGTCCAGGAAGAAGTAAAACGTCTCTGGGAGGTTGTTGATACAGATAATATCCAGGAATACGGAGATATTGAAGGATACTGGGATGATTTCTATCATATGTTCGGATTCCGCGAAGACGGTGTGGATTACGACGCTGATGTGGATCCTGCAGTGAATATCCCAAGTCTGGAAGCGTAAAATGTCTGCTCAGATTATTATAACGAAGATAAAGAACCATATGATCAGCGCATGGCTCCACGATCACGAGATCGTGGAGTTTCAGTGTTGTAACACAAAACAGAAGAATATTGTGGGCAGCATTTATCTAGGCAAAGTAAAGAATGTCGTGAAAAATATTAACGGCGCTTTCGTGGAATTCGAAAAAGGGGAACTCGGATTTCTGCCCATGAGAGATCTCAGTCTGAAGGCGGAAGAAGAAATCATTGTACAGGTGAAAAAGGAAGGAAGCAGGGAAAAGAAACCTCTCCTTTCCCAGCAGATTGAACTTACAGGAAAATACCTGGTGCTGACTTCCGATAAGGCAGCTATCGGTATTTCCAACAAGATCAAAGACAGGGAACAGCGGCAGGAACTAAGAGAAATGGCAGAGCCGATGGTAACGGAATCCTATGGCTTTATTCTACGAACCAGCGCTGCCGGCGCTTCCAGAGAGGCTGTGATGCGGGAGGCGCAGGAACTTGCCGATAAATATGAAGAAATTGTCCGAAAAGGGAGATACCGAACGCCGTTTCAGCTTCTGGAAGTAAATCAGGACATGGAATCCATGCTTTTGTTTGGAAAGCTTCCGGATCAGACAGAGCAGGTCATAACCGACCAGGATATACTGGCAGATTCTCTGAAACGGCAGGGTTACAACGTACGCTATGCCGCGGAGGCGGGAGAAATCGAGCGTCAGTACCGGATCCGGCATTTCCTGCGGGAAGCTCTCAGCCGGAAAATCTGGATGAGGTCCGGCGGTTTCCTGTACATTGAACAGACAGAAGCCATGGCAGTCATCGATGTCAACACCGGCAAATCCATTGGTAATAAAAATAAGGCTGATCATATCCGAAAGATTAATCTGGAAGCAGCCAAAGAAGCGGCAAGACAGATCCGCCTGAGAAATTTATCCGGCATTATCGTCATTGATTTTATTGATATGAAATCGGAATATGATAAAGAAACCCTGCTGCGGGTCATGCAGCAATATCTGGATCAGGATTCAAAAAAGGCAGCAGCGGTAGATATTACAAAGCTGGGTCTGATGGAAATTACAAGAAAAAAAGAAAGAAATCCATTATTTCGTCAAATAGATATTGACATTCTCGATTAGAGTTGGTATTATTACATGGTATGCCGCACAGCGAGGTATAAGTAGGACTGCAGAATGCGGAAATCACCGAAGCTGGCGAGATTGATGATAGGAGGTGCCGTGATGTACGCAATTATCGCAACAGGTGGAAAACAGTATAAAGTAAGCGAAGGCGATGTGATCAAAGTTGAGAAGCTTGACGCTGAAGTTGGCGCTAAAGTAACATTTGACGATGTACTTTTAGTTGGCGGAGATACTGTCAAAGTTGGAACACCTACCGTTGATGGAGCGAAGGTTGAAGCTTCTGTTGTAAGCGAAGGAAAAGGAAAGAAAGTCATCGTTTACAAGTATAAGAGAAAAACCGGATACCATAAAAAGAACGGTCACAGACAGTTATTTACACAGGTAAAGATCGATAGTATCGTTGGATAATATTTGAGGATAGAGTGATGACGAAGATAACATTCTATCAGCGTGAGGACAAGTCCTGGAAAGGGTTTGATTCATGCGGTCATGCGGGATATGGGCAGGAAGGAGAAGATATTGTCTGTTCCGCCATATCAGCATTGATAATAAATTTCGTAAATTCTCTGGAGGAATTTACCGACGATGATTACCGGGTAGATACTGACCAGGATAATGCGGAGATTAACGTAGAATTTACGGGAAAACTTTCAGAAGAAGGAAATTTATTATTGAAATCATTGATCCTTGGGCTGACTTCCATAGAGGAAGAGCAGGATCAGTACTTAGATGTGATATTTAAGGAGGTGTAACAAAATGATGAAAATGAACCTTCAATTTTTCGCTCATAAAAAGGGAATGGGTTCTACAAAGAACGGAAGAGATTCAGAATCCAAGAGATTAGGTGCGAAAAGAGCTGACGGACAGTTTGTAAAAGCTGGAAATATTCTTTACAGACAGAGAGGAACAAAGAT
>DWWD01000011.1 GCA_019119895.1 Candidatus Anaerostipes avistercoris
ATGGTAACGTCCAACCTGACGACGATGTTTACAGACGTTAATGAGAAAACAGGTGAGATTGCGTCGCAGGTTGGGCAGACACCGCAGGGGTGGAACAGCAGTATCTTTAATCTGATACAAAACCTTTCTGACTCGGTTATCATCCCCATAGCCGGCATGATCATCACATTTGTATTGTGCTATGAACTTATCACAATGCTAACGGAAAAGAATAACATGCACGAAATCGACACTTGGATGTTTTTTAAATATTTCTTCAAGATGTGGGTGGCGGTTTGGATGGTTTCCAATACATTTACAATTACAATGGCGGTCTTTGATGTGGGGCAGTATGTGGTCAATGCGGCAGGCGGCGTGATCAGTTCCGACACAGCGATCAATGTGGATTCTATGCTGGACGCTATGAATACAGCGATGGAATCTATGGATGTGGGGGAATTGGTGATCCTGGCATTGGAATCTATGCTGGTCAGTCTGTGTATGAAGATTATGTCTGTTTTGATTACTGTCATTTTATATGGCCGTATGATTGAAATCTATCTTTATAGCTCGGTTGCACCAATCCCATTTGCTACGCTTTCCAACCGGGAATGGGGGCAGGTGGGAAATAACTATCTCCGTGGGCTTTTAGCACTCGGTTTTCAGGGATTTTTTATGATGGTATGTGTCGGTATTTATGCGGTACTGGTATCTACCATTGAAATTTCCGATAACATGCACTCAGCACTTTTTGGTATAGCGGCTTACACTGTGATTCTCTGCTTCAGCCTGATGAAAACGTCAAACTTAAGTCGTTCGATTTTCAATGCACATTAGGAGGCAGGGGATATGGAGCAGAAGAAATATAGTATTATTTATGCCGATCCGCCGTGGCGGTACAATATAAAAAAGGGGCGGGGAGTAGCAGAAAATCATTATTCTACAATGGTCATTGAAGATGTCTGCAGATTGCCCATATGCGAAATAGCAGAAAAAGACAGTGTGCTGTTTCTTTGGGTGACATTTCCGCAGTTGCAAGAAGCATTCAAGGTAATAAAAGAATGGGGATTTCAATATAAAACCGTAGCCTTTTTGTGGATTAAGCAAAACAGGTCAGGAAAGGGATATTTTTTCGGCTTGGGATATTGGACACGCTCAAATGCGGAAATCTGCCTTTTGGCGGTGAAAGGGAAACCGAAAAGAATATCTAAAAAAGTATTTCAGCTTATTATTAGTCCTCTGCAGGAACATAGTAAAAAGCCGGAAGAAGCAAGAAAGCGTATTGTGGAATTGATGGGAGATTTACCCCGGATTGAATTATTCGCAAGACAGAAATATCCCGGATGGGATGTATGGGGAGATGAAGTGGAAAGTTCCCTGGATATGGAAATAATGCAGGAAAATAGTGGAAAGGAGAAGCCAGAGGAAAATGCAGCCTGCAGCGGATAAGTTTCTCTGGCGTGTGTTTTTATGGCATTTGTCAGCGTACCAAAAGACCTGACGAAAGTAAAAAATAAAGTAGTATTGAACTTGACAAAAAGACAGCTCATCTGTCTATCAGCAGCGGCGGCCATAGGGCTGCCTTTTTATTTTCTCACACGGGAACTGATCGGAACTACCAATGCCGCTACTGGTATGGTACTTCTCATGCTTCCAGCGTTTCTGTTTGCCATGTATGAAAAGGACGGGCTTCCCCTTGAGAAAATTTTATGGAATATCGTGACGGTGAAGTTCCTGAAGCCTGCCATACGCAGATATGAGGTGGAGAATTTTTATGAGATGGAGCCGCAAACTGTCAAGAAGAAAGGAGGGGATCGTCTTGGGAAAAAGAGAAGAAACCGCAGTAGATAAGCGGAGAAAAAGAAGGTATCACAGGCTGGAACGTTATGAGAAAAAGGCCAGGAAAGCGGCTGCAAAAGAAGCGAAAAAGCGGGAAAAGGCCCGTAGAAAAACAGAGAAAAGAGAAAAGCGGAAGCCTAGAAATAAACAGAAAAGCATAGCGGGAGAACGGATTGCCCAGAGCCAGGGTAAGACTCACCTGGAACATGCGGCCCGCCAGAAACCTGTGCGCAGCAGCATGAACGGATCACAGAAGAAAGAGGATAAAAAAGCGGAGAAAAAACGGCTGTCAGCGCAGAAGTCCATTCCTTACCGGGAAATGGCAAGGGACGGGATCTGTCGGGTACAGGATAAATATTATTCTAAAACTATCCGTTTTTATGACATTAACTATCAGTTAGCACAGAATGAGGATAAGAACGCCATTTTTGAAAATTGGTGTGACTGCCTTAATTATTTTGACAGCAGTATCCATTTTCAGTTGTCGTTTATCAACCACCACAGCAGTATGAAAGAATTTGAATCTGTTATCCAGATCAAGCCCCAGCACGATGCTTTTGACGATGTGCGTATGGAGTATGCACAGATGTTGAAAAATCAGCTTGCGAAAGGAAATAACGGTCTGGTGCGGACAAAATATATTACCTTTGGGATTGAAGCCGATAATATCCGGGAAGCGAAGCCAAAGCTGGAACGGATTGAGACGGACATCCTGAACAATTTTAAAGTGCTGGGTGTATCTGCTTATCCATTGGATGGGCGGGAACGGCTGCAGATCATGTATGAAACATTCAATCCCGAAGAAAAAGTACCGTTTCAGTTTTCCTTTGACCAGGTGCTGCGCTCCGGCATGGGGACGAAGGATTTTATCGCTCCCACCAGCTTTTTATTTAAGAATGGAAAGGATTTTATGATGGGGAATACCCTGGGGGCGGTGTCCTATCTGCAGATCCTAGCTCCGGAGCTGACGGATCGGATGCTGGCGGAGTTTCTGGATATGGACAGGAACCTGATTATCAACCTGCACATCCAATCTTTAGATCAGATGAAAGCGATCAAGCTGGTGAAAAGCAAAGTAACGGACATTAATCGGATGAAGATTGAGGAACAGAAAAAAGCGGTCCGCTCCGGATATGATATGGATATCATTCCGTCTGATTTGAATACCTACGGTGGAGAGGCGAAGCGGCTTTTAGAAGATCTGCAGTCCAGAAACGAGCGGATGTTCCTTGTGACAGTTGTATTTTTGAATACGGCAAAGACGAAGCAGGAATTAGACAATGCGGTGTTCCAGACAGCGGGTATTGCGCAGAAATACAACTGTGCCCTACGTCGTCTGGACTATATGCAGGAGCCGGGGCTGATGAGCAGTCTTCCGCTGGGATTGAACCTGATTCCAATCAAACGTGCGCTGACTACTACTTCCACGGCTATTTTTGTGCCGTTCACTACCCAGGAATTATTTATGGAGGGAGAATCTCTCTACTATGGGCTGAATGCATTGTCCAACAACATGATCATGGTAGACCGGAAGAAGCTGAAGAATCCAAATGGGCTGATTTTGGGTACACCTGGTTCTGGAAAATCTTTTTCAGCAAAAAGAGAGATTACCAATGCTTTCTTTGTTACTCAGGACGATATCATTATCGGAGATCCGGAGGGGGAATATTATCCGCTTGTCAATGCTCTTGGCGGACAAGTGATCCATATTTCACCCACAAGCCATGACTATATCAATCCAATGGATATTAACCTCGATTATTCAGATGATGATAATCCACTGGGATTTAAGAGCGATTTTATCCTTTCCCTGTGTGAGCTGATCATGGGAAGCCGTAACGGGATTGAAGCAGAGGAAAAATCCGTTATTGACCGGTGCCTGCCGTTGGTGTATCAAAAATATTTTGAGCAGCCGATACCGGAAAATATGCCTGTTTTGGGTGATCTCTATGACTGCCTGCGCCGGCAGAAAGAAGTACAGGCCCAGCGGATCGCTACGGCTCTGGAAATCTATGTTAACGGTTCCTTAAAAGTATTCAATCACCGTACCAATGTGGAACTAAATAACCGGATTGTATGCTTTGATATCAAAGACCTTGGAAAACAGCTTAAAAAGTTGGGGATGTTGATTGTTCAGGATCAGGTATGGAACCGGGTGACGGTCAACCGGGCGGCACATAAGTCTACCCGGTACTATATTGACGAGTTCCATCTTCTCTTAAAAGAGGAACAGACAGCGGCTTATTCTGTCGAAATCTGGAAACGCTTTCGCAAATGGGGCGGTATCCCCACAGGCATTACGCAGAATATTAAAGACCTGCTTGCCAGCAGAGAGATTGAGAATATCTTTGAAAACTCGGATTTTATCTACATGCTCAACCAGGCGGCGGGGGACCGGCAGATCTTAGCAAAACAGCTCAATATCTCTCCTCATCAGTTGTCTTATGTGACGAACAGCGGGGAAGGTGAGGGACTGATTTTTTATGGAAGTACCATTATTCCATTTAAAGATAAATTCGATAAATCCTTGCGGCTGTATTCGTTGATGACAACCAAAGTGTCTGATTTGGAGGCACAGGATGGTATAAAGTAATATGCCTGTTTTAGAAAAGGGCAGGGAGGTGATACAGAGTGCAGGAACATGAATACAAAGCCAGAGATAAAACAGTCCGCAAGATGAGCCGTGACGGGCTGACCGAGGAGAACCTTCGAAGTGGAGAAACTGCTTTTGTTAGCCAACGGGAACGGGAGGAGCGGATACTGTCAAAGCAGGAAGAAAAGATTTGTTTTTCTCGGTTGGAAAAGGTCCCGGAACGATCAGAAAAAAAAGGGAAAATCCGGAAGCATCAGCCAAAAGAGTCTCTTTCCGATTTCCGAGATCCGGAAACAGGAGGAACAGATCTTACATTATCTGCCGAAGAAAACAGAATGGAAAGTACAGAGACAGGAACTGCCGGAAACGGGGAGACAGGATCGGTAGGTACAGAAAGTATCCGGGAACAGTCTTTTCGCTCCGCCAATATCCGGGAGCAGCCTTCTGGCGCTTCTGCCTTATTGGAATCAGCAGCGGAGAGTTCCCATCTGCGGAAGAAAAAACTTGTGCAGGAGTATGCCAGAAAGGAGAAGGGAAAGACAGAAGATACTTCCAGAGTGGAAGGATTCCATGAGGAAATCAAAGGCAAGATCAAACGGGAGCAGATCCAGAAAGAACAGAAAAAGGCGGGGCGCTTATCTTTCGGGGACGAGGACAATGGCATGGTGCGTGGAGCGGGTGTGGGTATTTCAAAAAAGGCTATTTCAGCGGCGGCAGGTTCCGCCGCTGTTTACGTTCACGGAAAAACCCATGAAACAGAGCAGGAAAACGCTGCCGTAGAGGGAGGGCATCGGGCGGAGCTGATGACAGAAAATGCTCTCCGGTACGCCTTGCATCGGACAAACCGTGGCTTGCATAAGCGGGATATACGCTTGCAGGAATCCGGTTCTTTGAATATGGGAAAGAGCCGTTTGCTTTATGAAACAGCGAAGGAGTCCGAGGGGAAAATTGCAGAACAGACAAAACAGGGAATCCTGCGGAAGTTCTGGCAAAAACGGCAGTATAAAAATGCATATCAGGCAGCAAAAAAAGGAGAAAAAACAGCGGCACAAACAGCAAAAGCTACACAGACCTTTGCTTCAAAAGCAAAGAGTGCGGCTTCAGTTGTTTTTGGGAAAAGCAAAGGAATTTTAGGAATCGTTGCCGTTGTGGTTCTGATCTTTGTGATGATTGCTTCGCTTTTGGCGAGTTGTGGAGCATCCCTCCAGGGAGCCGCATCCGCTACCATTACAAGCACAACTTATTCCAGTACGGATGAGGACATTTATGCGGTAGAGGATGCTTATTCAGAATTGGAAGCAGCTTTAAATGAACAGATTAATAGTATGGAGAGCCGACATCCGGGTTATGACGAGTACCGATACCAGATTGATGAGATATCCCATAATCCTTATCATTTAATCTCCTATTTTTCAGCGAAGTATGGGGAGTTCACCTATGAGCAGGTGCGGGATGAGATTGAAGAAATTTTTCATAGTCAGTATAGCATAGTCACAGAAAGTATCCGGGAGACAGTAACAGAGACAAAAATGGTGCGGGTAGGGGAATCGCTGGGACAAGTTGTAACCAGCGGTTACTGCAGTTGTTCCATTTGCTGTGGACAGTGGGCAGGCGGCCCTACTGCGAGTGGTGTTTATCCGACAGCCAACCATACTATAGCGGTGGATGCTTCCAATCCGTTTGTACCGATAGGTACAAAGGTTATTATGAACGGCGTGGAATACGTGGTAGAAGATACGGGAGCCTTTGCCCGGTATGGGGTACAGTTTGATGTATACTATGACAATCATGCGTCTGCATCCGCTCACGGACATCAGACATGGGAAGCATATCTTGCAGATGATAATGGAAACCATGAAGTTGAAGTGACAACTACCCAGGAGGTGAACCGATTAAATGTGACGCTGACCAATTCCGGATTGGACGCTGTTCTAAGGCAACGGATGGATGAGAATGAGGAAGGACGCTACGACCTCTATAACGGTACTTATGGGAACCGTGATTATCTGTTTGATACCACAACACTTCCGGGAGGCGGCGAGTTTGGTTATGAGATTCCGGCAGAAGCCCTGACGGATCAGAAATTTGCAAATATGATTCGGGAAGCAGAGAAATACCTGGGCTATCCCTATGTATGGGGCGGCGCATCCCCATCCACCAGTTTTGACTGTTCTGGTTTTGTGAGCTGGGTAATCAATAACTGCGGCAATGGCTGGAATATTGGAAGACAGACGGCAGATGGACTGATGGGATATTGTTCCCGTGTATCGCCATCCGAGGCAAAGCCGGGTGACTTGATTTTCTTCCAGGGAACTTATGATACACCAGGAGCGAGTCATGTGGGTATCTATGTGGGAGACAATATGATGATCCACTGTGGAAATCCCATTCAGTATACAAGTATTGCGTCATCATACTGGCAGGAACACTTCCTAGCATTTGGACGTATACATGGATGAGCAAAAGGGGGTGAAGAAAATGAATCGGAAACTACATAGGGTGTTGGATGAAATTCAAAAAACGGAAAGGAAGATTGCCGAGTGGCAGGAACATTTAAAAGAATTGAAATTGCTGGCAGAACAGCTTGAGAATCAGGAGATCGTAAAAACAATCCGTTCCATGAAGCTGGACAGCCGCAGGATGCTTGAACTTCTGGAAGGGCTTCAGGAAGGAAGCGTATGCCTTCCGCTTATAGACCAGGAAGAAATTCCTGTACAGAACAGCGGTTTGGACAAGCTGGCAGACAATATGAAACAGGCGCAGAACACAGTGCCGGAAAGAGAGGGTAATGAAAATGAGGAAATTTAAAAAATGGCTGCTGGCATCAGGAATGGCGATAGGAATATTTTGTACTTCCGCTTTGCCAGCCTTTGCCTATACCGGAGATACACAAACGGTAATTCCGGAAGAGACGGAAAGTACAGATCAGACAGAGGTGGCTGCTCAGGAAGAAACGCAGGAGGGGGAAGCAACACCGTTTTCTGTTCCAGGAAACGGAGAAGTGCTGGACGATAAACAGGAGGATGAAACGAAGGAATTTCTTACCATCCAGACAAAAAATGGCAATACATTTTTCCTTGTATTAGATCGTTCCAATAATACGGAGAATGTCTATATGCTCTCAATGGTTGATGAAAATGATCTGGCAGAATTTATAGACACAGAAAAGAATGAAGAAACTCCCCAGGTGGTGCTCCCGGAAACAGAGAAAACACAGACAGAGATTCCGGAGGAGTCGGAAACGGAAACTGTGCGTTCAGAGAAAAGCGGCAGTATGAACACAGGAGCGTTATTGGCGATTGGGCTTCTTGCTGCAGGCGGGATTGGAGCCGGCTATTATTTTAAGGTTGTGAAACCGAAGAAAGAAGAAGCCCAGGAGGATGCTGAAGACTTAGAGTTCTATGACGGTGGTGCTTACGTCAATGAAGATCAGCCGGAGGAGGACGATTTTGTAGAGGAAAAAAATGAGGGAATATAAGCAGTGATTCAAACAACATGTATAAGAAGAGAGCAGCCGGGATGAACCGGCTGTTTTCTTTTATCATGGAGGCAATTATGCCGGAAAGGAGAGGAAATGTATCTTGTGATAGGAGAGAAACCGAGCGTGGCGCAGACACTGGCAAAAGTGCTTGGGGCAAAGAAGCGGCAGGAAGGCTATCTTGAGGGAAACGGATGGCTGGTAAGCTGGTGCCTGGGGCATTTGGCGGAGTATGCAGCTCCGGAAGAATATGATGAAAAATACCGGAAATGGGAATTTTCAGACCTGCCTATCCTGCCGGAGAAATGGAGGCTGGTTGTGGCAAAAGAAAAAAAGTCGCAGTTTGTGGTGCTGAAGAACCTGCTGAATCGGACTGATGTGGAGTATGTGGTAAATGGGTGTGATGCCGGACGGGAAGGAGAACTGATCTTCCGGCGTGTTTATGAATTGTCTGGAAGCCGGATTCCGGTAAAGCGGATCTGGATCAGTTCGATGGAGGACTGTGCGATCCGGGAGGGATTTGCTAATTTAAAAGACGGTGCAGAGTACCAGAATCTCTATGACGCATCGGTCTGCCGTGCGAAAGCAGACTGGCTTATTGGGATGAATGCTACCAGGGCGTTTACCACAAAATACTTTAAGCGTCTGGTAGTGGGACGGGTACAGACACCTACGTTGGCGATGCTTGTGGAGCGGGGGGAGCAGATCAGAGGATTCCAAAAGGAAAAGTATTTTAATGTGGAATTGGATTGTGACAGCATGAAAGCGGAAAAGCAGAAGATCTTTGATCCAGAAGAAGCGGAGAGGATATACAAAGCCTGTAACGGAAGTAATGCGGTAGTGCATTCCGTGGAAACAATTGAAAAAAGGGTGAAGCCGCCGAAGTTATATGATCTGACATCTCTGCAGAGGGAGGCAAACCGGATCTATGGAATGACCGCCCAGCAGACACTCCATGCGGCGCAGAGCCTGTATGAAGGCAAGCTGATTACCTATCCCAGAACCGACAGCAATTATCTGACGGAGGATATGGAACCGACAGCAAAGACGGTGTTTCGGATTATCCATGAAAAATATCAGCCGTCAGGTCCGTTCGATCAGCCGGGGATGCCGGATACAAAACGTGTCATGAATAACAAAAAAGTTTCTGATCACCATGCCATTATTCCAACTGCGGAGCTTTTGGAAGCGAATCTGGCAGGATTAAAAGAATCGGAACAGAAAATCCTGTTCCTGATCTCGATACATACCGTAGAAGCGATGGAAAAAGAGCATATCTATCTGGAAACGTCCGTTGAAGTGGGCTGTGGTGAGGAAATATTCCATGCAAAAGGGAAAAATGTTCTGCAGAATGGTTGGAAGATTTATGAAGAATGCTTCAAGAACAAGGATGGTTTTGCTATAGAAGAACCCGATGAAGCAGGAAAAGACAGGATACCGGATGTGAAACAAGGAGACGTGTTTTTGCATGTGAAATCCAGAAAGACAGAACATTTCACTTCCCCACCGAAAAATTATACGGAGGATACACTTCTTAGCGCAATGGAGACGGCAGGCAATAAAGAATTTGATTCTGATACAGAAAAAAAGGGATTAGGCACGCCGGCTACAAGGGCATCCATCATTGAAAAGCTGGTTTCTTCCGGTTATGCAGTAAGAAAAGGGAAACAGCTTATGGCCACACAAGACGGGGCAGATCTGATCTCTGTGCTGCCAGATTATTTGAAATCAGCGTCCATGACTGCTGAATGGGAGAACCAGCTGCTGCGGATGGAAAAGGGAGAGCTTGCAGGTAAAGATTTCCTTCAGGGGATTGTAAAAGTCATAGACCAGATGTTATTAGAGTGCGGAGAAATATCTGTAGAAGAACAGAACCGGTTTTATCCGAGAGAAACGGTTGGCACCTGCCCGGTCTGCGGAAGCCCAGTGTTTGAGGGAAAACAGAATTTCTTCTGTGCAAACCGTGACTGTTCCTTTGCACTTTGGAAAGAAAACAGGTATTTGGCCAGCATTGGGAAACAGATGGATAAAACAATGGCTGCAGAACTGTTAAATAAAGGGAAGATTTACGCTTCGGACTTCTATTCGCACAAGAAGAAGAGAAAATTTGCAGCATATCTCTTGATGGATGTGATTGATGGAAAAGTCAGTTTTGGACTGGAGTTCCCTAAAAAAAAGAGCAGTAAACGATAAAAAACGGGAGGGTTTACATGGCAAAATATAATGATATCCGTTTCATGGCACAGGAAACGGCAAAAGAAGTCAGCGGTTCCCCACGGGATTGGATGCGGTATCTGGACACAGCTTCCCGGCTTTACCGTTATCCGTTCTCTGATACACTCCTGATCCATGCACAGCGTCCGGATGCTACGGCCTGTGCGGAACTGGAAGTATGGAATGAGAAGATGCAGCGGTGGGTGAACCGGGGGGCGAAAGGGATTGCCCTGATTGATGATACCGGACCGAGACGCACCCTGCGATATGTGTTTGATGTATCTGATACTCACATGGTCCGGGGCGGAAAAACACCGTATCTTTGGATACTGAGAGAGGACCAGCAGGAGATGCTTTTACGGCATCTGACAGATACTTACAGACTGGACGAAGAAACAGTTTCAGATCTGCCTTCTGCCCTCCGGACCATTGCCGGGGAAATGGCGGCGGACAGTCTGGAAGAAGCAATGGACGGTATGGAATATGCTATTTCCGGTACGTTCTTGGAGGGATTGGATGAAGATACGATCCGGGTGGAGTTCCGTACCTTATTGGCAAACAGTGCCTTTTATACCCTGGCACGGCGGTGTGGATTGGAGCCAATGGAATACCTGGAGGAAGCGGATTTCTTTGGGATTACGGATTATCATGAACTGTCTGTCCTGGCATTTTTGGGAAATGCGAACAGCCAGCTTGTGGAGCCGGTACTCCGGGACATTGGGCGCACGATCCGACAGGCCGAGCGGGAAGCGTGGCAGAAAGAAAATACCCAGGAAAATCCAGAGAAAACGGTTGCAAAAGAACAGAAAGTACCTTATAATGAATTTAACACGTTAATTCGTGAAAGTGAAAATGATAAAGGAGGGGAATCAAATGGAACTGACGTATCACCGCAAGGGAGACTATCTGTTTCCGAACCTGACACTGGTGGAAGAACCGCTGAATATCGGGAAGTACGGGATGCTGCGGAGGACATATCTGAAGGAAGACAAGAAGAACCTGTACCAGAGCCTGCTGATCAGCGGGAAGCTGGACAGCCACCTGCAGGAGATCGAGCGGTCAGCACAGGAGAGGATGGAGATTCTTTTGGAGAGGCTTCTTATGAAGTATCCGGCACCGAACAAAGAGACGGATCAGATGGCGTGGACAGCGCATATGAACAACCTGACGGCGATGGCGGAGGAAACCGTGCTGACGGAATTGGTATACAGCTAAGTGAAGAAACAACCGAACAGGATTTGAGTGAAGCAGAGGAAATAGAAGCCTCTGCTTTATCTTTGCCCGAATTACCCACTGTAAAGCAGCAGATCCGCATGATTGAAGAACGGCAGGCGGCTCTGTATGCACAGGAAACAGCAATCCCAGCAGATGTGATTGATAAAGTTTTAAGAAAAGGCGGAAACAGGAACAGGAGCCATCTGCGGATTATTTATAACTTCATGGTTGAACAGACACCAGAGGACTATATTGAGTTTATCCGGCGAGAGTACGGCACTGGAGGCATCGGGCTTGTGATTGGCGGAAAGGAGTATTCCGTCTGGTATGACGAGCTTGGGATGCAGATCGCCGTGGGACATACCGTACATGACCGGATTCTGGATAAAACATTTTTGTCCTGGGAAGATGTGACGGTGCGGGTACAGCAGCTTCTCAATCAAGGCGAGTATGCGCCGCAGTCCGTGTTGGACGCAGCACGGGAAAATGCGCTGAAAGAACATGCGGAAGTTTTGCTATATATGGAACGTGATCTTGCAGAGGGTGTAGCGGAATTGGTGTTTGCGGATACGGAGCCGTTTCGTGGCGGCTTTCCCGATATGGTGGAAAAAGTCAGTGCTTTGTTAGACCAGCCGGAGTATCTGGCGGATCTGAACGCACGACTGGAGGGACTAGCAGAAGCGTATGAAGCAGATAAAGATTTGATGCGTTTCCATTGGTATCGCCCGGATAAGGTAGCGGCACAGTTCCAGAAGTTTGCAAAGAAAACTGTTCCCTATCAGGCGAGAGACGGTTTTTCATGGGAGGAATATCCTGTTTTTATTACCCAGGACGAGATTGATTCATTTCTTGTCGGGGGCGGACCATATTCGGATGGACGGCTGGCGACCTATGCTTTCTTTATCCAGGAAAAGACAGCAAAGGAAAAGGCGGATTTTATCAAAGAAAGATATGGAATTGGCGGGTGTAGCCATGCGTTGAGCGGGGCGGATGATTCCCATGCAGACTATGACGGGAAAGGGATCAAACTCCGCAGGGGCGGTTATGCAAATCCGGCGGCTACAGAAATATTAAAATGGCCTCAGGCCGCAAAGCGTGTCCAACAGCTTATAGATCAGGGGATGTACCTGAAAGCTGGTGATTTCTCCCGAATGCAGGCGTATGAGAGGGAAGTGATGGCAGGACGGATTATCACATTTTATTCTCATATGCCGGAGGAAATCGAGCGCCCATTCAAGGCAGACCTTCTGAATGAGGATGCAAGAAAACGTCTGCCGGAGCTTCTGGCAGAACTGGAGTCTGCCGGAGAACTGGTAGAACAGATGAATGCTGCTCTGGCTGCTTTGCCTTTGGATTTCCCGGAGTATGAGAAACGGGCGGAAATCCTCTTTCAAATCCACGATTATATTGACGGGATTTATACGATTTTTCCGGATCAAAAGAAAGACGTGGAAGTGGTGGAAACAGGACAACAGTTGTCTCTTTTTGATTTCATGGGCGAAGGTGTTCCGGAAGAAGTACCACAAGAGGTTTCGGAAAAATCAAAAGAAGATATAGAAGTAATTCCGGAAAAGGGAACGGTATCAGTACCAGAGTCAGAGAAACCAGAGATAGAAAAGCAGGAGCCGGGACAGTTAGAAACCATGCTGACGGAAGAAGAACAGGATGCTGTTTATACGGCCATTGAGGAGCAGATCAGGGAGGCAATGGAGAGAACGGGAGTTTCCTTTGACGTATTTTCCCCTGAGCAAATGGATGTGATCTATGAAGCCGCTGAACAGGGTCGGGATGTGACAGTCGTTTTAAATCCTGATTTTTCTCCGGAACAGATGCAGTTGATTCTTGATGTACTGGAACGTCTGGAGATGGATAATCAGGCGGCTGTAAAGAGGGAACTGGAACATCTTACCACACAGGTGATGTCTCTGGATACGATTAACACTATCCGTCAGTATTATCATATTCCATTGGAACCAGAAAAAGCTGTGCCGGAAGTACGTCAGGAAAAGGCGGTTAATTTCCGTATCACGGATGAAAATCTGGGGATCGGGAGCGCAAAAGAAAAATTCCGTGCCAATATGAATGCAATCCGACTGCTTCACCAGATAGAGAGCGAAGGGCGGACAGCAGCTACTCCGGATGAGCAGGTAATCCTGTCAAAATATGTAGGATGGGGTGGTTTGCAGGAAGCATTTGAGGAAAGGAATGAAGCATGGTCGGATGAATTTATCGAACTGCATACGGAGCTTGAACCTGATGAATACCGGGCAGCAAGAGAATCCACGCTGAACGCTTTTTATACACCGCCAGTAGTTATAAAAGCCATGTACGAGGCACTGGAAAATATGGGGCTGAAGCAAGGAAATGTTTTGGAACCGTCCTGCGGGATCGGGAATTTTATGGGACTTGTGCCGGATGGAATGGATGGACTGAAAATGTATGGTGTGGAACTGGACAGCATTTCCGGCAGGATTGCAAAGCTCCTTTATCCGGAATCCGATATTACCATCCGTGGATATGAAAAGACGGAGTTCCCGGATGGTTTTTTTGATGTGGCTGTTGGAAACATTCCTTTTGGAGGTTATAAGCTGGCAGACCGGCGCTATGACCGGCAGAAGTTTTTCGTTCATGATTATTTTATTGCGAAGACGATTGATAAAGTACGTCCAGGAGGAGTGATTGCCTTTGTAACATCCAATGGTATCGGCGGCGGAACTATGGACAAGAGAGACGCTAAAGCCAGAGAATATATTGCACAGAGATGTGAGCTGCTTGGTGCGATCCGTTTGCCGAATAACACGTTCCAGGACAATGCAGGGACGAAAGTAAATACAGATATTTTATTTTTGCAGAAACTGGACGCTCCCCGGATTCTTGGAAAAGAGCTGCCGGAGTGGGTGCAGACGGATGAACTTCTGCGTCAGGAGTATACCAATGATAAAGGAGAAACCACACACAATGTTGTCACGGTAAATCGGTATTACCAGGAGCATCCGGAAATGATTCTGGGTGAGCATAAGATTGTTTCCGGTCCTTATGGGCCGCAGCTAATCTGCCAGCCCATAGAGGACACTGATCTTGCGGATCAGTTAAAGGAGGCAATCCGGCATATCCATGGCACGATCACAGAGCAGGAATTGGAAGACACCGATTTAGAGGATATTGATATGTCTATCCCGGCAGATCCTAACGTCAAGAATTTCAGTTTTGCCAATGTGGACGGCGTTGTGTATTACCGGGAAAATTCCCGGATGAACCGGATGGAACTGCCCGCCATGACGACAGAGCGTGTGTTGGGAATGATTGAGCTTCGTGATCTGACGCAGGACCTCCTGAAGTGCCAGTTGGAGGATGGAAGTGATGAACAGGTTCGCCATCTGCAGGAAAAATTAAATCAGACATATGACCGGTTCACTGGAAGATACGGACTGATCAGCAGCAATGCCAATAAACGGGCATTTTCTCAGGACAGCAGTTATTGTCTGCTGGCTTCTCTGGAGATTTTAGATGAAAGCGGAAATCTGAAACGGAAAGCGGATATTTTTACGAAACGGACGATCCGAAAGCCGGAGGCGGTGACTTCCGTGGACACTGCCAGTGAAGCGTTGGCGGTATCTATTGGGGAACGGGCAAGAGTAGATGTGCCGTTTATGGCAGAACTATCCGGGAAAACAGAAGATGAAGTAACCGAAGAATTGGCTGGGGTGATCTTTAGAAACCCTGTGACGGGAATCTGGGAAACATCAGATGAATACCTGTCCGGCAATGTGAGGGAGAAACTGGAAACTGCGAAGGTTTTTGCACAGAACCATCCTCAGTATGAGAGAAATGTACAGGCGCTTATGCGGATACAGCCGAAGGATCTGGATGCGTCTGAGATTGAGGTACGCCTGGGCGCTACATGGATTGAACCGCAGTATGTTACAGAATTTATGGGAGAACTGTTTGGAACGCCGGATTATCTGCTTGGACGGCAGATCGAGGTCAGATATGCTCCTGTCAACGGTCAGTGGAATGTGAGTGGGAAAAATGCGGATTACCGGAATCCACGTGTGACGGCTACCTATGGCACACAGCGGGCAAATGCATACCGACTTCTGGAAGACGCTTTAAACCTACGGGATACAAAGATCTATGACACAGTAGAGGAAGGTGGAAGCGAAAAGCGTGTTCTGAACAAAAAAGAAACTATGCTTGCCCAGCAGAAACAGGAACTGATCAAAGAAGCATTCCGGGAATGGATCTTCCAGGATATGGACAGACGAGAGACATTATGCAAAAAGTATAACGAACTGTTTAACAGTATCCGCCCCCGTGAGTATGATGGCAGTCATATTCAGTTTGTTGGAATGACACCGGAAATTTCTTTAATGCCGCATCAGAAAAATGCTGTTGCCCATATCCTTTACGGGCATAATACGCTGCTTGCTCATTGTGTGGGTGCGGGAAAGACCTTTCAGATGATTGCTGCCGGTATGGAGAGTAAACGGCTGGGATTGTCGCAGAAGAATTTATATGTGGTTCCGAACCACTTGACGGAACAGTGGGGCAGTGACTTTTTGCGGCTTTATCCGAATGCCAACGTGCTGGTAGCAACCAAAAAGGATTTTGAGCCTGCCAACCGGAAGAAGTTTTGTTCCCGGATTGCTACGGGAGATTATGATGCAGTTATCATCGGGCACAGCCAGTTTGAGCGGATTCCTTTGTCACGGGAACGGCAGGCATTGTCTATCGAAAAGCAGATTGATGAGATTACGATGGCTATTGAGGAAGCTGCTGAGCAGGATGGAATGCACTATACCGTAAAACAGATGGAGAAGACAAGGAAGAACCTGGAGACAAAACTGGAGCGGCTCAATGACCAGAGCAGGAAAGATGATGTGGTGACGTTTGAGCAGCTTGGTGTGGACCGGTTGTTTGTGGATGAAAGTCATTTTTACAAAAATCTTTTCTTGTACACAAAAATGAGAAATATTGCGGGGATTGCGCAGACAGACGCCCAGAAAAGTTCCGATATGTTTGCGAAATGCCGGTATTTGGATGAAATTACCGGTGGGCGTGGTGTGACTTTTGCCACAGGAACGCCTGTTTCTAACAGTATGGTGGAGCTTTATACGATCATGCGCTACCTGCAGTATGATACCATTCAGCAGATGGGGCTGGGGCATTTTGATTCCTGGGCAGCCGCTTTTGGAGAGACTGTAACAGCGATTGAATTATCGCCGGAAGGGACGGGTTACCGTGCGAAAACACGGTTTGCCCGTTTTTTTAATCTTCCGGAGCTGATCTCCCTGTTTAAAGAATCCGCCGATATTCAGACTGCTGATATGTTGCATCTTCCTGTGCCGGAGGCGGAGTATATCAACGAGGTATTAAAGCCCAGCCCGGAGCAGGAAGAGCTGGTCAGTACATTCGCAGACCGGGCGGAAATGGTACGGAGCGGCGGTGTGGAACCTCATGAGGATAACATGTTGAAAATCACTAACGATGGACGTAAATGCGCTCTGGATCAGAGGCTTATCAACGATATGCTCCCGGATTTCCCGGACAGCAAGGTAAATCGCTGTGTGAAAAATGCCTTTGATATCTGGCAGGAGACAGCACAGAACCGTTCTGCACAGCTTATCTTCTGCGATCTTTCCACACCTAAAAATGACGGTACGTTTAATGTGTATGATGATGTGCGGGAGAAACTGGTGGAAAAAGGCATTCCAAGAGAAGAGATTGCTTTCATCCATGAAGCCGGAACAGAACTGAAAAAGGCTGAACTGTTCGCAAAAGTGCGTTCTGGAAAGGTGCGTATCCTGCTTGGCTCCACGCCGAAGCTGGGAGCAGGAACCAACATCCAGGACAGACTGATTGCCCTTCATCATCTGGACTGTCCCTGGAAACCGGCAGATCTGGAACAGCAGGAGGGGCGTATCCTGCGGCAGGGAAATCAGAATAAAAAAGTGAAGATCTTCCGGTATGTGACGGAAAACACTTTTGACGCTTATATGTGGCAGATACTGGAAAATAAGCAGAAATTCATCAGCCAGATCATGACTTCAAAAAGTCCTGTCCGGGCCTGCGAAGATGTGGATGATGCGGCGCTTTCCTATGCAGAGATTAAGGCGCTGGCCACCGGAAATCCGTATATAAAAGAAAAGATGGATCTGGATATTCAGGTAAGCAAGCTGAAGCTGATGAAAGCCAACCATACCAGCCAGAAATACCGTCTGGAGGAGGATATTGCTAAGAATTATCCCATGCAGATCACGGCGGCAAAAGAGCGGTTGGAGGGACTGAAATCAGACGCCCAGGCGGTGAAGCCGCTCTTAGATAAAGGTAAGGATGAATTTTCTATGACTATCGGAGGAAAAGCGTACACGGATCGGAAAGAGGCTGGTACGGCGCTGATCGCTGCCTGTGCCGGATTAAAAGCAGTGAAGACTACTGGCCAGATCGGAGAATTTTACGGTTTCCAGATGAGTGCGGAGTTTGACAGTTTCAACCAGAAATATATGGTGACGCTGAAACGGCAATGCAGTTATAAAGTAGAGATTGGAAAGGATGCTCTTGGCAATCTGCAGAGGATCAGCAACGCTTTATCCGGCATTGAAAAGAAAGTAGCAGAGACACAGCAGAAGCTGGAGACTCTGCAGAAACAGTTAGAAACAGCAAAGGAAGAAGCGGCAAAGCCTTTTGAGAAAGAGCAGGAGCTGGCAGAGAAGTCGGAGAGGCTGGCAGAATTAAATTCCCTTTTGAACATGGACGAAAAAGGCCCGTCTGAAGCGCTTGGTGAAGAAGATGTGGCAGATCAGGCGGGAAGCCCGGTGAATTGTGTTGGGAGAGTAGCAGATGAAGCCATTGTTGCAGATACTCCTCGGAAACCGTCTGTGCTTGGAAAGCTGAAAGCAGTGCAGGAACATATGGTAGTGCAACAGCAGAAGAACCAACGAGTAGACAGAAAGTTAGAGCCGCAGTTATAAGTGGTATCCCGCCGGGCAGCCGGCGGGATTGTTTATGGAGGAAAATATGGCAGAAAACAAAAACCAGAGGATGAAAGAAATTACAGAGCGTCTGGAACAAGGCGTAAAAGAGATCTTTACCTCGGAAATGTATATGGAATATTTGAAAACAATGTCACAATTCCATGATTACAGCTTTAATAACACGCTTCTGATCCACTTGCAGAAGCCGGATGCGACACTGGTAGCCGGTTATCAGGCATGGCAAAAGAAATTCCATCGTCAGGTCAGGCGTGGGGAAAAAGGGATACAGATTATTGCGCCTGCGCCAATCCGGGAAAAGGAGGAAATCGAGAAGATTGATCCCGTTACTATGGAACCGGTTTTAAAGCCGGACGGTACGCCGGAGACGGAAGAGGTGGTGTACACTATTCCCCGTTTCCGTATCACCACGGTCTTTGACGTATCCCAGACGGAGGGGGAGCCATTACCGGAACTGGAAACGCCGGAATTGATGGGAAACGTAGAGAATTATGAGGTTTTTATGGGGGCGATTCAGGATGTTTCTCCGGTTCCGTTTCGGTTTGACGAGATTCCGAGTGGGGCAAAAGGATATTACAGCAGTGAGGATAAAGAGATTGTGATCCAGGAGCGTATGAGCGAATGTCAGACCATGAAAACCAGCATCCATGAAGTTACCCATGCAAAGCTCCATGACCGTGACATTATGGAAGAAATGGGGGAGAAAAAAGATAAGCTGACCAAAGAGGTGGAAGCGGAAAGCGTTGCTTATATTGTATGCCAGTATTTCGGACTGGATACTTCGGACTATTCATTTCCTTATATTGCGGGATGGAGCAGTGATAAGGAAATGAAAGAACTCCGTGCTTCGATGGATACGATACGAAAGACAGCTTCAGAATTTATTGACCAAATGGAGGAACGGATGCAGGAACTAAAAAAAGAAGTGCAGAGACATCAGGAAAAGGCGTTGTTTGAGGAAGAGAATGACCGTTACGGTATTTATCAGATTCAGGATGGCGGTAAAGGAGAGGCGTACCGCTTTATGGGAATGGCATATCTGCAGGAAAAAGGAATGGCCGTGGCGGGCGCTGATTATCAGTTTGTCTATGGAGATAATCTGAGGGAAGAAAGTACACTGGAATCCATATATGAGAAATTTAATGTTGATCATCCGGCAGATTATAGGGGGCATTCCCTGTCCGTGAGCGATGTGGTGGTGCTGAGAAAGGATGGAAAACTGACCGCCCATTATGTTGACAGTTTTGGTTATCAGGAGCTGCCTGATTTTGTTATGCAGAGAATGGAAATACAGGAAATCCAGACGGCGGAAAAGGTGTATCCTCCGCTTTATCTGTCGGATCTTTCTTATGCTGTGGAGCATGGAAACGCAGATGCTTATCTGGATTCACGGAGGCTGAACCTGGATTGCAAGCAGGCGATTGAAACAGCGATCAGCGGGCATTTTGACGGCTATCATTTGGCTCATGACGCAGCGGCAGAAGTCGTAGAGATGTATGGAACCGAGCGTGTGTCATTTGTCCTTGCCTGTACGATCCAGCATCTTAAGACTGACGGACGGTTTTCAAAAGAGACAAAGGAATGGGCGGATAGTTTCATAATCCCGGAGAATATGGGCAGGGGGATGGATTTGAACGCTGATTATGTGGTGACAAGCCATCCGGCAGTCCTGGATGGGTTTATTGGACTTGCCCGGAATGAAATGCGGGAGCATGGCTCAGAAAAAGTGACAGGACAGATCAGCCAGGAGACAAAAGGTTTCTCTGTGGACGGTCACTTTGGCACATGGCATACAGCGGAAGGAAAGGAGATTGCAGGAGAATCCTTTTTCCGGATGGAACATGACGAATATGGGAATACCGTGGCAGGAATTATTGTGAACGCAGACGGAAAGCTGGTTGCGGAAGACGTGGAGCATGGATTTGACGTCGGAGCTATGGAAGCAATCACAGAATATCTGAATGAGAAAATCCCGGAACCGTTTATTAAACAGTTTTATGTAGTAAACGATGCCTACGGTATCAAGGCAGACAGGGAGTATCAATACTTTGACAATGTGGATGATGCGCTTACAGCATATCATAAGCTGCCAAATCATCTGGAAAGACAGATCGGTATGGAAAGCACTGAAACGGAGCCTTCCAGAATGACTTTGATCAAATGCAAAAACGGAATAGATGAATTGGAGGACATTGCGGGCAGTTCTATCAGTGGAAAATGGGTGAATGAGGAAGCAAAAGACGCCCTGCGCAAAGCTAAAATCTATCTGGAAAACCGTGACACGGAGATTGCTTATGAGATTCCGGGAACACATGAATATTTTTATATCCAGACGACACCGGGAGGATATGATTATACGTTCTATAATGAAAAATATCGTGATATTGATGGTGGAATTTATGAGAATTCGGACATCTCCATAAAAGAAGCCGCAGAAGACATACTGGAAGAAGAGGGAATCAGCCTGCAGAACTGTCATGTGGTTGCGTGTGAAGCGTTTACAGAAAAAGTGGCGCAGGCAGAGGAAATCGTCCTTCATGGAGAAAAGAATACACAGGAAAGGGAGGTGGATGAAAAAGAGATTCTTGCGCTTGCGGAAGAATTTAGGCAGTTTTCTTATGACTTTCAATTTTATGAGTATCAGGACTGTGCCGACGAGCAGGAACGGGACACTCAAAAATTGGTGGAGCAGATCAGAAATGGGGAAACACAGGACGTTGAACATTGGCTGAAGGAAACGATAGACGAAAGCAGAGATGAGGAAGAAGTAGAAGCGGCAAGGGCGCTGTTGGAAAAGCTGGATCGGATTTCAGGAACTGTACAGAAGAAAACGGATGTGCAGGAGGGCAAAATATCATTTTATGTTGCTGAGTGCATGGAGTTCGCGGTACTTGGAGAGTACCATGATAATCTGACATTGGAAGATGCTTACCGCCGATATGAAATGATTCCCGCAGATCGGATGAACGGTGGAAAGGGGATCGGATTTCAACTTGAGGATGGAAGTCTCTATGCAGGAGAGTATGAGCTGATGCGGGGCGGGAAAATATCAAGAGATCTTATAGATATGGTTCCTCATTATAAGGAAAGCCCGCTGGTACAGAAAGCGATTGCAGATATGGAAAAAATCCTGTCCAGCCGGGAGGAACAGTTAAGTTCTGCCAGGATAGCCGCAGAAGAAATCAAACAGCCAGAACCTAAATCCGGCAGTGTAAAGCAGTCTGTCCTGGCAGCACTTAGGGAGCGGCAGGCAAGGATGAAAGCAGAGGAACAGAAACAGGAAAACCGTAAACCGGAACAGGGGATTAAAGGGCGCAGAAAAGGAGAACCAGAATTATGAGACAGAGATTTGAGGAAGATGAGTATTTTCTTATGGCAATGTTTCAGAAAGACAGCCGGACAAAAACAATACAGGAGATCCGGTGTGTGCTGCCATTTATCAGTGACGATGCGGATATGCTGACGCTCGTAAACGGCACATTGAGAAAAATGGAACTGCTGACGGATCAGGAGTATGCGGATATGGACTTGGAAGCTTACAGACAGGAGCCTTTGGAGGAAGTGTAATGGAACACTATCAATTTGCACTGTATCAGATGAAGGACACACCGGAAAACAGGCAGCTTCGGTTCCGGCCTTATGAGATATTCAAAGAATATCGCAAGCAGGTGCGTTGTGAAAATTACCAGCAGCGTTATCTGGGGCAGATGCGGATGGGAGATACTCCGGAGAGCATCCGTGAACGACTGGAAAAGCATCCGCCACGTTCCCTCCGTGGCCGTGCGGTCAGTGTTAGTGATGTGCTGGTACTGAATCAGGGCGGTGAGGTCACCGCATATTATATCGAAAAGGAGGGATTCACCGTAATCGCCGGTTTTATCCGTATGGGTTCATCCAGTGCGCTGATCTCAATGGATACGGTAGATTTTCATATTGAAGGAAAAGAAGGAAGCTGGCTGGCTTATGACAGCATTGTGATAGACGGCAGAGAGTTTTTCCTTATGGAACACAGCGTTTATGGAACGCAGGCAGCAAATGTGATTCTGGATGCGAACGGAGTTCTGGTGATGGACAATGTGCTTCATGGCTTCGATGATGCAGCAAAACAGCAGATCCGGAACTACATTAATCTCCCGGCGGCACTTCCAGATCCAGAGAAGAAGACGAAAAAAAAACCGGAGATGGAAACTTGGCAGAAATCCTATGAAAATGGGGAATATCTAAGAAGCGCAGAGATTACGGAAGAACAGAATTATAATATGATCGATGGGCGCATGAACAATTTGCCAGTGAAACCACGAAAAATCGGGAAACGGATCTCTGTTCTGGATCGGCTCCATCTGAAGCAGGCAGAGATTGCCAGACGGAGCGGAAAGCCTGTACAGCAGATGGCAGCAGAAATGGATATGGAGCGGAGAAGAAAATAAAAAAGAGGAAGATGTTTTGCTTATGGAGCAGGCATCTTCCTCTTTTTTAATCTCTGAAATATTTTAGCATCTGTACCAATATCGGACTTTCCGCAATTTCATCGGTATCTCTTTCTCTTTGACCGAACTGGACAAATTGAGAAGCAGAATAAAAATCATATAACTTTGGATTGCTGGCACATTCTATGTAAACGGCTTTCCCTCCGATAATAAACTGAGCTTCCTGGACTTTATTGCAGGCAATAGATAATAATTCCTGTCCGGGTATAGTAGCAGATAAGGTGGGATTAAAATTTTTGCCGAGCTGTGCAATCAATGGCATAGACACCAGAAAACGGTCAAGTTCTTCATCGTATTGTGAAAATTTTGCTATACGCTTCTGGAGAGTTTTACTTAGTGCGTTCCCAGTGATAGAAACAAATTTATTTGCCAGTGTAAAGTAGCCAACAAAATCAGGTGATTCTGAATCAGAAAAAACAAGATAGGTCATTGCAAGCCTTTGTCTGGCAAATTCAATCGCCTTTGATTGTATAAAATTTTCTACATCTTTATTTTGGGGACACATGAAACTGGAGAGGATAGACTGTAGTTTATCCTCTCCGTATGTGTCGAGCATTTCTAAAAGATTCAGCTCTATATAATCCATTATAGTTTATCTCCGAAAAAAGCTTTGATATTTTTAGTGCCTTTTAATTCCTTTACGCTGTAATTACGGGAAACAGGTTTTGTCGCAATAGCTGCGGCTTTTTCCAGTGCTTCCACGAAAGCAGTGGCGGAGTCTTTGTCATGGATTACAATGTTCTTTTTTATACTCTGTGTTGCCATGTGCATCTACTCCTTTCATATTTTCTCAATAATAGTATAGTCGATTTTTTTTAAAATAGCAATGAACTTTTTTTAAGTTATGCTGAAAGGTGAAGAATGTCAAATATCAATTTTTGACTTATTTTAGAAGCTCATTGCAACTTATACCGAGGCAATCCTAATTTTTTATCTATGTTTCCCGTATCATGTCTATATTTTCAACTAGAGCTTACGGAAAAGCTCTGTTTGTCCGAACCCGCTTTCTTTCTTGACAGAGCGGATATTCCAGTCACTATCAGAGTCAGCGGCGGAGTGTAAAGAAAAATCTCTGTGGGCCTTCTAGCATAAGGCAGTAGTTCAGGAGCGTGTGGTTTCTTTTTCCAGTTCCGACTGCTGGGAACGGTCTTTCCCCAGGAATGTGTCTATGTTTGTCTGGACAGTATGCAGTTCTTTTTCATATTTCCGGAGATTCTGATATGCTTCGTACTGGCTGTTTTTCAGTGCGGTCAGGTTTCCCTTTTCTACTTTCAACAGCTTCATAGAGGGAAGTTTCCCATCTGCCGAGTATCCTTTCAGTATCTTCCGTGCTGTTTCATATAGGGTGATTTCCGTCTGGTGTTCCTGTCGGAACTTTGTTTTATTCGTGCTGTTGATAAACTGACGGTAAATGGATTTATTCGCCAGGTATTGTCCTGTGTAGTGGATCTGCTCGTTGACTTGCCTCAGCTTGTCTTCTGTGGAACGGAGAGCTTTGCGCATATTGGCAGTTTGTGTTTCTGCTTCTTCAGAAGCTTTTTCCAGATCTTCTTCTGTGTCATAACCATGTTCCTGTATATAGGCAACGGTTTTTGCCATTTGCTGCAAATTGGACAGCTTTACCTTTCTGGCATAAGCGGAACTTTGCTGTGCTTTTACGCAGTTCTGCAGATCAACCACAAGCTTGAGATTGGATTTGATAAAAACAAAAGCCGGCAGATTGTTCTGCATGGAGTTCCAGGAAGTATCTTCAGAAGATTTCTGTTCAGAAAACAGGGCCTGTTTTTGCATTGCTTTTTTCTCCCACTGGGACAAAAGATATTCCTTTTCATAATGACTTCCCAGACTTCTTCCGGTAATGTACTTTCCTCGCTCTGGATGGAGATAGCTGAACCGTCCACGGCTGGTTTTGAAGGAAATCAGATATTTCTCTTTAAGCAGCTTTTGAAATTCCTCCAGGCTGTGGGAGGAAGCTGCAGTTTCTTCAATAGCGCTGCGGAGAAAATCTTTCTGCGTCTCGAATTTTGTTTTCCGTGGTAGAATTCCGTCCGCAAGCATTTTTTGGTTTAATTTGTCCATCTTTTTCTGACCTCTGCGACGTGCATGATATTCCCGGTCGTTGACTTTCTTCTCAGCAGGAGAGAGAAGATCCACTTGATGGAGATGCTCCCGGAGGCAGAGATTCATCACATCCTGTTTCAGATAGGAAAGATAATCTTTCGTGAGATGATGTTTATATCCGGCACAGGAATCACAGGGACGCTCCATAAAATCTTGGCGGTCTACATCATATTTCCTTAAACTGTTGATTACAATATGTACATGAATGTTACCGCTTTCATTATGACCATCCGTGTGGGTGCAGACCAAAGCCTGATGTCCGGGGAAATTATTTCGGGCATACTCCAGACCGAGCTGCTGCGCCCGTTCTCCGGTCAGGCCGTTTTCTGTCATATCCCTCGGATCAAAACTTAAGATATAATGATGGGATTTGATTTCATCAAAGCTGTGGTTTTTATTGTACTGTGCGTTTAACTCTTTACATTCCATATCAAAAGAAAAAGGATCACAGTTAATGCCGTCCAGATAATATTCATCACGGGGAATCAACCGGCCATCTTCATCCAGGATTGGTTTCATGGTATCTTCGTTATACTGGAACATAAGATAGCGCTGGGCTTCCCCGTAATCAGCATTTTTACTGGCGATGTGTTTCAGGATGGCCATGAGCGGCAGCTCCTTTCTGCCCGGCAGAGCGTTCTACAGAAAGAGAACGAAAATCACCGGCCATTTTCAAAACTTCATATTTCATTTCATAAATATCAGAAATCCCCTGGCGGATTGACCTCTGCATTTCATGGGAGTGGATGCCTCCGCTATTAAAATGGCGGGCAATTTGATTTAAATTACTGCCGATTTTTCCAAACTCTGCAATTAGTTTTTTTAGCTCCGGTATATCTGCAACAATTTCATATTTGACTTTTACTTGTTTTCCTGTAACCAGCTTACGGGCATATTCTGCCAGAGGAAGAGATGAGGCTTTTGCATTTTCTAAAACAATTTCATACTCTGTATCGGTCAAACGAAGCATGATTGGGTGATTACGTTTTAGTTCTTTGGCTTTTTTTGGCCTTGCCATTTGATAATACTCCTTTCATAAAAAGTTATTGTTATATATAAGCCGATTAGAAAGTATTAAGTAGTAAAGTGTTGAGAAAAATTATTGGAAATCATTTAAGGCCAGGGTTATAATAATGGATTATAAAGGAGGAGTTTATATGCCGAGAGGAAGATAAAAGCAGGAAAATATTTTGCTTGATCAAAAATTAGCTGATGTGACTAAACAGATTGAGAAGGCAGAAACTACGTTGAAAGAACTGCGTAGACAGAAAAAAGAAATTGAGCAACAGATTGAAGAGCGAAAAAAGGAACAGTTGTATAAGGCTGTTATTGAGTCGGGGAAAACAATAGAAGAGATTCTTGAAGTGTTAGGAAACATGGATAGTGACACAAAAGAATAGATATAGAATGGAAAAGCTTATCGTCAAAAGTTATGACGATAAGCTTTTTTTCGTGATTCTTGAATCACGCTGCGACTATTTTATATAGAGCCAAAGAATAGGATAGAACCGAGGGAATGGGGAGCGGAATCCCCATCAAGTTTGCCAGTAAGCAAAAGTTACGAAGTGAGTTTTGAGTTACGCAGGCGAAACTTGCTCTTGTTATCACGAATTTGGCATAACTATGGAAAAAGTTACACATATATTCGATATAGTTACATGTTGGAAAAATAAAGCTTTCTTTTTGATACTATAGGATTCAGAAAGAGTGCAGTAAGTTAAATGCACATTTCTAAATAATATGTATTCTTACATATATAGAAGGGAGGCATAGACCATGACAAATCCTGAAATGACAACAATGGACATTGGATGCTGGGGTTGCTTAGGATGCGCTACTTGCGGTATTGGAGTTTCACTTCTTTCTGCACTGTCTGGAGCAAATGTAATCTAAGGTAAAAGACGCAGCAAAAACCAAGAATCAGGTTATTATCTTCGGATAATAACTTGATTCTTTTGGCAAAAGGAGAAAAAATGAAAGAATATTTATATTGGAATCATAAATTAAAAATTGTTAAATATCCGGGAAATATTATTAATCTGTCTATAGATATGGATAAAAAGAATCGTCATGTGATGAAAGAAGATGTACAGCAATACCGGATTAATGAAACGGCCGCAGAAATCATAAAATTAGTCAATGGTAAAAATACGTATGATGATATCGTTGTATTATTATGCGCAAAGTATGGAGAGGATAGTGTATCTATTAAGAAAAAGTTAGATGGCTTTATTGATACAATTTCAAAACAATTCGGTTTAAAAATTATTACTCAGCATGAACCTAAAGAGCGGAATGTAGCAGAGATGAACAAAAAGGTTGTTTCACCTATGGTAGCATCTATTGAAATAACAAACAAGTGTAATATTCGCTGTGTGCATTGCTATGGTAATTTTGGCGAGATACCTTGTGAAGTTATGGACAAAGAGAATATAAAGAAAATTCTGAGTGATTTGCGAAAAATAGGTGTCAGGATCATTGAAATTACAGGAGGAGAAGCTACAACGCACCCTTATATAGAGGAGATTATGGACTATGCTCTTGCGTTGAATTTTGATCAGGTATCATTGTTAACCAATGGCGTAAAAATTAGTGATAGGTTAATGGAGATATTAGAAAAAAACAAGGATAAGGTTTATGTTCAAGTTGATTTACATAGCCTTCGTGAAGATTACTTCTCCTGGTTTACAAAAACTCCAAATATTCTGGAAAAAGTAAAACGTAATATTATTACGCTTGCCGAAAAAAGAATATTGTTGAGAGTGGCAACTATTTTGACTCCAAAGAATATTGATGAGATTGATGAGATTGCTGATTGGGTACATAACTTGGGAGTGGCAAGATACGCAGTTAGTCCGGTAGTATCATTGGGCAGGGCCAATGACCAAGATAGAAATAGTCAATTGTATTTAGATGCAAATGATGCAATAAAAGCAGAAAAGCAGCTTCAGAAGATTGTATCCAAGTATGATAATTTTTTGAATATTATTACAAGTGACTTTGATAAACAAATCAATTGCGGGTGTATAACCTCACACGTTGTAATAAATTCCAAAGGATACATAAAAATATGTACAATGGATGATATGTCTTATTGTAATGGATGTATAGGAAATGTCTTGGAAGAAAATATAGAGCATATTTTTGAACGGAATGCAGAGTTACTTAATGTTATTTACACAACCAAAGCCCCTAAAATGAACTCAGATGAATGCCGTGAGTGTGAAAATGCAGGATATTGTAATGGCTGCTTATTACGTGGAATAATTAAAGCAAAGGAAAAGAAAGAACAATGTTTATGGTATAAAAATATTGTTCCACAAATCATTAAAGAAGCATTTGATATATAGTCAAAACTATATGTGAGAGGAAGTATAAAATGAAAATTTATGCTAATCTTAAAATACTTATTCCCTATATAAGAAGATCTAAAATATATTTAATATTGGGATTTATAGGAATTGTTTTGGTGTCAGCGATTGTAGCGCCAGTGCCTTACTTGATTGGAAAAGTGCTTGATATTTTACTGATAAACAACGTTAAATTCATTGATGTTCAAGGTATTTTATTGTTGATATTAACAATTTATTCAATAAAATTTATCATCAATATTTCTTATCAATATCTTTTCGCAAAGCTACAACAAAATATAGTGAATGAGATTAGAATGGATATAGTTGAAAGGCTGATTGATGCTCCACTAAGTTTTATAAACAAAAGGGAAAAAGGTTATATATTATCACGCATTGGTGAAGTTCAGCAGATAGGGGCAATATTTTCACCAACAATAATCACTAGCTTTGTAAGTGTTTTTGAAATAATATTCTGCTTTGTAATGATGCTTTGTATAAATGTAAAATTGACATTGATTGCAATAATCATTGTCCCTGGATATTTTGCAATTTCAAAAGTTATATCAAAAAAAATTACTAAAAATACCGTTCTAGTTCAAGAAAATACGGCGCACTTAAATGCAGATATGTTTGAAACTTTAAATGGCATGGAAGAAGTAAAACTGTTAAATGGGAAGCAGACTCAATTAAGTAAAATATTTTTTAAAACTAAAATGGTAATTAAGAGTGCAATAAAGCAAAGTCTATCTATGGTTGCATTTATTCAAAGCATTTCTTTTGCAAGTGATCTTGTAAATGTAGGTGTTTTAGCTCTCGCAGGTGTTTTTATTATAAGCGGAGAAATTACTGTTGGAGTATATACTGCTTTCTCAATATATATAAATAAGATTTTAGGAGTAACACAATCAGTAGGAACATTTGAAATCACAATTAAACCTGTATGCGCCACCATAGAAAGAGTAAAGGAGTTTCTATTTGCTGATTTGGAAACTCAAAAGGATGCGGGTACATTAAAAGAAAGTATAAGTGAAATATTTTTTGAAAATGTATCGTTTGGCTATGAAATCAATAGGTTATTTATAAATAAAATTTCATACAAGTTCTCCAAAGGGGATAAAATTTTATTGTTAGGAGATAATGGAAGCGGTAAGACAACCTTTATAAAGTTATTAGTTGGTCTTTATGATCCTATTGAAGGCAATATTTTTATCAATGGTGAGAATTTGAGGGCACTCAATAAAGATGAGATACGAAAAAGAGTAGGTATCGTTTCACAGGATATTTTCCTCTTTAAAGGTTCAGTGCTGGATAATATTCTGTTTGGAGTAGGTGATAAAAATCGAAAAGATGTTGTGACATTATTGGAAAAATTTGACCTGATAGATTACATTAATCGTCTTCCGAATGGATTGGATACAGAAATAACACAAAATGGAGTGGGGGTATCTGGAGGTCAGGCACAAATAATAGCATTTATTAGAGCAATAATTAAAGAAAAAGATATATTGATTCTGGATGAAGCCACTTCTAATTTGGATCAAGATACATGCAAAAAGATTATGTCCATCTTAAGCGAAAATGAGTTATATAAAATGCTATTTATAATTTCACATCAAGATTACGAATATAAATTTATTAATAAAGTAATTCGATTTTAAAATATATCTTAAGTTAGTATACGAGAAGCTATCCTAAAGAATTTTGGGATGGCTTTTTCTGATATATGACTTGCGTTAGTGATCAGTGTGCATCATATGTTAATTTTAGGATGGGTTGTCCATAATTCAAAATATATGGGGAAGGGGAAATGTACAATATATCGCTTTCGGCTGTTAGAAATCAAATGACGTATGAGATATAGGATAGAACCATATAGAGTCAAAATGTTCATAGACTATTCAACTTAAAAGCTGTTTACCTATGAATAAAGTATTTGTCAAAATATAAAGTATTTACACGGTAATGAGAGTACAATGGGAACATTTGACTCTTTATATGGTTAAATTAGCATTGACACAGAAAGTGCATTGAGTATATAATGTGTATATTAAAACAGCACAATATGAAGGAGGATAGAATATATTGAAAATTATTGTTTCAAATGCTTCAAATCTTCCACTTTATCAGCAAATAGAAGAGCAAATAAAGGAAGCTATTTTTGTGGGAGAATTAAAGGACGGTGATCCACTTCCCTCGATTCGTAATTTGGCAAATGATTTACAAGTTAGTGTTTTAACAATACGACGTGTTTATGATGAATTGGAAAAAGAAGGTTTTTTGGCTTGTCATGTAGGGATTGGAAGTTTTATATCTGCAAAAAATTTGGAAACCCTAAAGGATTCTAAAAGAAGAATAGTAGAACAAAAAATGTTAGACATGTTACAACAAGCAAAGCAATTGGGAATCTCAAAGGAGGAACTACATAGCATGATGGATATTTTGTATGAGGAGGATTAAAAAGTGAAGATTTGTAAGTTGAGATAAAAAGCAAGCTTATTGATTTAGCTGAAACAAATATTATTTTAGGGGCAAAGGCTTTTTTATAACATTTTGCACCGGAGTGAAACGAAAGGGATAGATATAGCTATGAAAAATGTTTTAGAAGTAACAGGATTAGAAAAACGATATAAAGATTTTAACTTAAAAAATCTAGATTTTTCATT
>DWWD01000012.1 GCA_019119895.1 Candidatus Anaerostipes avistercoris
CATTGAGGTATTCCATAAGAATATGCTCTTTTTCTTCGTAGGAATACTTATGTTTATATGCCATAATAATACTCCCTTCTAAGTGACAAGTTTTTATTATTTCACTTGTCTACCTAGAAGGGAGCATATCAATTTCACACACCGGCTTCTTTTATCATTTTTTCAGACACGTTTAGTCGATCTTTACGATCCATCCACGAGTATCTTTTACTTTACCAAGCTGGATACCTGTTACTTCATCATACAGTCTCTGGCTTAATTCTCCGATTCCGCCATCCTGTACCTGCATGATCTCGTCTCCCATACGTAATTTTCCAACCGGGGAGATAACGGCTGCTGTTCCGGTTCCCCAGACTTCTTCCAGAGTTCCGTTCTTCCATGCTTCCTCAATCTCAGCAATGTCGATACGTTTTTCAATGACATCATATCCCCATTCCTTACAAATCTGGATAACAGAATCTCTTGTAATACCAGGAAGGATACTTCCGTTCAGCATTGGTGTTACGACTTTACCGTCAATCTTAAAGAAGATATTCATAGCTCCGACTTCTTCTATGTATTTTCTGTAAACTCCATCCAGCCATAATACCTGAGAATATCCTTCATCATGAGCTTTTACCTGAGATAAAATACTTGCCGCATAGTTACCTCCGGTTTTAGCTTCACCAATTCCGCCCCTTACAGCTCTTACGTAATCATCTTCAATCCAGATGCCGACCGGATCAAGGCCTTCCGGATAATAAGGTCCTACCGGTGATAAAATAACGATAAATTTGTAATAAGCAGAAGTACGAAGTCCTAAGAATGGATCTGTACCAATGATAAATGGACGGATATACAAAGAGTGATCCGGTTCATTTGGAATCCAGTCTTTATCAAGTTCTACCAGCTCTTCGATCGCCTGTACGAAATCTTCTTCCGGAATTTCTGGAATACAAAGTCTGTCAGAAGAACGGTTGGAACGTTTTGCGTTCATATCCGGACGGAACAGATTGACTCCGCCGTCAACAGCGTTGTATGCTTTTAATCCCTCGAAGACACCCTGGCCATAATGGAAAATCGTTGCAGCCGGCGGTAATGTAATATCACCATATGGGACAATCCTTGGATCAAACCATCCCTTGCCCTCTTCATAATCCATGATAAACATATGGTCTGTAAAGATGGTACCGAATAATAATGGATCATCTTTTGCAGGCTTAGCTTTTGGAGTGTCTGTCTTTGTTACTTTGATGTCTAACATCCTCATCTCTTCCTTCCTGTTTGTAATTTATTGAGTATATTATGAAACTTTTTTTTTCGGATGTCAATTGTTGTTTACGATTTTTCGTATTTTGTAAACCTGTATTCGATATCGAAATAGGTTTCTTCTTCACTCTCTTCCACCAGTTTCCATTCTGGCAGTTCATCCAGATTTGGAAAATACGTGTCCGCATCGTAAGCATAATCCGTCCTTGTGACATAAGCCGTTGTACAGTATGGAAGCAGCATCCGGTAAATGCTTTCTCCCCCTATCACAAAAATATCTTCTTCCGGATATTTCTTCAGTTCTTCCAGCAGTTCTTCTTTGCTGTGGACCACTATGGCTCCCTTTGCGGCATAATTTTTATTCTTTGTCAATACAATATTAGTCCTCTTTGGGAGCGGCTTTCCGTTGGGAAAACTCTCCAGCGTCTTTCTTCCCATAACAACCACATTTCCAATGGTTGTACTGCGGAACATTTTCATATCGTTTGGAATCTGGACCAGAAGCTCGTTATTCTTACCGATTCCCCAGTTTTTATCTGCATTTACGATCAAATTCATAATTTCCTCCTATATGGCCACCGGTATATCTTTGATCTGTTCTCCAGCCTGATACTCTTCTATTTTGAAGTCATCCAGCGTGAAGGCATAGAAATCTTTCACTTCCGGATTCATCCAAAATTTCGGCGCCGGATATGTTTTGCGCCGGATCATTTCCCGGATGATCGGTACATGTCTGTCATAAATATGGGCATCTGCTATGACATGAACCAATTCTCCAGGCTCCATATCGCACACCTGCGCCATCATATATACTAAAACAGAATACTGTACGACATTCCAGTTATTGGCCGTCAGAATATCCTGAGAACGCTGATTCAGAATGGCGTTCAGCGTTAATTTATCATGTCCCGGTTTCTGGGTCACATTAAATGTCATACTGTAAGCACACGGATACAGATTCATCTCATGAAGATCCTGATGGACATAAATATTGGTCATGATCCTCCGGCTGAATGGGTTATGTTTCAAGTCATAGATCACACGGTCCACCTGATCCATCATTCCTTCCGGATACTGATGTTTTACCTGCATCTGATAACCATACGCCTTTCCAATGGATCCATTTTCGTCAGCCCATTCATCCCATATGCTGCTTTTCAGATCTTTTACATTATTGGATTTTCTCTGCCAGATCCAGAGAAGCTCATCAATCGCAGACTTCACATAGGTTTTCCGAAGCGTTAGAGCCGGAAATTCTTTTGATAAATCATAACGGTTCACAACGCCAAACTGTTTGATCGTATACGCCGGCGTTCCATCCGCCCAGTGCGGTCTTACTTTCTCTCCCTCTGTACTCGTTCCGTGATCCAGAATATCCTTACACATGGCAATAAACAACTGATCTGCATAACTCATCTCTTACTCTTTCTCCTTTTCTTTCTCTTCTGTTTCACTGTTTATCGTGAGCATTTCAATCCTTCGCCGGAAGAAATTGATTTTGCGGTCAAAAATTCCCAGGCGGTACAGGTTGATGATAAACATACCGAAGATAAGCGCAAGCAGCATGCCGCCCAGTCCGCCGATTTTCCATCCTACATAAATCAGGAAAATCGTAGTAAGCGCAGAAATTCCCATGCTGTCTCCCATCATTTTCGGCTGCAGCACCTGTTTTAAAATCAGGCAGACTGCATACACGATCAGCAGTATGACGGCTCTCGTAATATTCCCGGTAACAATACAGAATACCGCCCACGGAATAATGACGGTTCCTGTCCCGAGAATCGGGAAAATATCAACGATTCCGATCAGAATCGCAAACAGAAACGCATAACTGATTCCTGCGATCTTAAATCCGATCCACAAAATCAGAATAATAATGAACATAATCTTAAGCTGCGCCAGACAATAGCTTCCCAGCACACCCAGTGTATTATGCAGGAAAATGTTAATCTTATGTTTCACAACTTCCGGCACGGATTTACGGTACCATTTTATAATTTTTTCTCTGTCGATCAGGAACATATAGGATGAGAAAAACATAACAACCACGCCGATCAGTCCATTGGTCATGCCCTTGGCCATACTTCCCGCATGAGATACCCCGTAGTTTCCAATACCGGAAACCAGACTGGCAATTCCGCTTCCAACTGCCTGTACAACATGATCCAGCTGATTCTGCACTGCCGGCGGAAGAATCATCAAAACAGCTTCTATCTTCTGCCGGAAGAATTCAAACTGATCCATCACATCTTTCTGAAAATCCGGAAATCCCTGGACAAACAGCAGGACCTGAGTCACGATGCCGCGAATGAGAAAATAAAACAGCGCTATGATCGCCGTCACAACGGCTACGATCAATATAACAGATCCGAACTTCTTAGGAAGTCTTATCTTCTTCTCCAGATACTCGATCACCGGATGCGCGATCATCGCTATGATCCATCCTGCCACAAACGGCCATAAAAATCCCAGGCATCTCGGCACTACAAAAATCAAAAGCACCACGCCTGCCGCAATGACCAGCAGTTCCATCATCATGTCCAGATAAATTTCCCAACGTTTCATACGTGTCTATCACTCCTTGCATTCTTATCCTGCTTATTATAACGTATCACAGCATACCCGTCCACCCCGGACCGTCCGCGATCCGGATCCTGTCTTCTCTTCGGTCATAGTAATACACATGGTCTGACAAAATTTCCTCCGGATTCACAACTCTCCGATTGGTATCTTTCACCATCCAGGACAATTCGCTGATATCCCCCGCATCCTCTTCCCGAAGCAGGATGACCTCATGAATACTGCTTGGAAGGACATACAAATTCTGTTCCATCCGTTCCGCAAAGTCATACAATATCTTATCATAGAGCATTGCCGATGCGCCGTTCATATAATCACTGTTGGACAGAACATAAAGAGGGATTCTTCCTTCTTCGATCCGGACCGGCACAATATTTTCAATTCTTTTAATGACGGCCGGAAACATCTTCTCGGTATTGCGCCTGGCCTCCTTCTTCATCTGTTCCGCATCGATGCCCCACATCTCCAGATCATATTTCCGGATCAGGGCGCTTGCCATACCGTCCCGGTTCCGGTATGCAATCCACCGGTAGGTCACCGCCAGATCTTCCACCCGGTCATGGGGACAGACTTCCAGCAGATCCCGGTTCTTTTCATAATGAACGACTCTGTAAAATAAATAATTCCTTATATAAGAATAATCGGTGAGTCTCTCTTCTTCCAGCGCAAATCCCAGATTGCATTCTTCATAGGCACAGCTGATCTGCTCCAGAATCTCCGTCAAATCTCTTCCTCTGCAGTATCTCTGATAATACGGTTCCAGATACAAAACCGGCTGAAGATGCTCTTCCTCCCTGCCAATGGATAAAGCCGCCATGACCACCTGATTGTTCTTAAAGAGCTTCTGCACCCTGGCTGTCTTCTTCTCAGCATCCCCTACATACTCCAGGATATGCCGTTTCACATAATCGTAAAATTCCTTCTCGTTCAACATGATGTTCTCCTTTCCCTCCAGGACGAAAAACCCATGTCATACCCTCTGGCGCTGCCAGTTCCTTCATGCTTTTTCATTTGTAAATAATTTCCAGTTCTATTGTACTGAAAATCACCTCATTTTTCAAGGCTTTTTATACTAATTCATAAATTTTTTACGATAAATCGAAAAAGGAAATTTTCTCACGGAAAATTTCCTTTCTGCCTTCCATCAGAGCCGGCGCTCCTACTCTTTCATATAACTCCGGAAGAAATCAAGCAGGGCCTGCATTTCTTTCCTTGTTCCGATGGTGATTCTCAGATAATTGTCGATTCTCGGCTGACTGAAATATCTCACATAAATTTTCTGCTCTTTTGCCGCCTCAAATAAATCTCCTGCCGCAAACTTTTCGTGAGAAGCAAACAGGAAATTTGCCTTAGAATCCGGGAAAGTAAATCCTAATCCCTTCATTTCCTCTTTGAACCATTCTCTTGTATCTATGATCTTCTTTCTCGTCTCCTGAAAATATTCCTCATCTTCCAGAACCGCTGCCCCCATAAGGATGGACGGCTCATTCATCGTATAGGAATTATAAGAATATTTCACATCATTCATGGCACGGATCAGATCTTTATTTCCCATGGCATATCCAATGCGAAGTCCCGCCATGGAACGTGACTTGGAATACGTCTGCACTACCAGAAGATTCTCATATTTCCTGGTCAGTTCCAGCGCAGAAGTCCCCCCAAAATCAATATAAGCCTCATCTACAATTACAACAACATCCTGATTTTCCTTAAGAATCTCTTCCACTTCATCCAAAGGCATCAGAATTCCTGTCGGAGCGTTCGGATTCGGAAATACAACACCTCCGTTTTCTCCGGCATAATCTTTTATTCTGATCTTAAATTCCTGATCCAGCGCTTTCTTTTCATACGGAATTTCAAAAAGTTCTGCCCAGACCGGATAGAAGGAATATGTAATATCCGGGAAGAAAACCGGCTTGTCACTGTTAAAAAAGGTCATGAAAGCAACTGCTAACACGTCATCGGATCCGACTCCCACAAAAACCTGATCCCTGGAAAGTCCGTGATAAGAAGCAATGGCTTCAGTCAGCTTCGCTGCCGCCGGATCCGGGTATTTCCTCAGATTTTTCATCTGAGAGGCTGCCTCCACAGCCTTCGGAGACGGCGGATACGGATTCTCATTGGTATTTAATTTAATGATCCCTTCTTCCTTCGGCTGCTCGCCTGGGGTATAAGGCTCAACTTTTCGTACATTATCTCTCCAACTGCTCATAACATTCTCCCGTTTATTTATATTCATCCCTGAGTTTTTTAAACAGCGGCAGGGCCTGCTCGATTCTCTCGGTCGGTACACAGTAGGAAACCCTGACATATCCAGGGCATCCGAAACTGTCTCCCGGCACGATCAGAAGATCATATTTCTTCGCGCGCTCACAGAAAGCATTGGCGTCTTCTTCCAGTGCTTTCGGGAACAAATAAAAGGCTCCGCCCGGTTCCACACACTCGTATCCCATATCGATGAGTGCATTGTAAAATAAATCCTTATTCTTCTGATAAATGGAAATATCAGATGTGAGATCCACACATTCCCCGATCACTTTCTGGTAAAGACTCGGAACACTGACATAAGAAAGCAGTCTTCCAGCCGCGATAAAGCATGGAATCAGATTCTCGAAATCTTCGGCTTCCGTCGGTGCGACAATATATCCCACACGCTCTCCCGGGAGAGACAGGGATTTGCTGAAAGAATATCCAATCAGTGTATTTTTATAATATTTCGGCACATGAGGCACTTCAAATCCGTCATAAGCGATCTCGCGGTACGGCTCATCCGTAATAATATAGATGCTGTGTCCATATTCTTTCTGCTTTTCTTCCAGCAGATCCGCCAATTTCTGTATAGTTTCCTCAGAATATACGACTCCTGTCGGATTGTTCGGAGAATTGATCAGAACCGCTTTTGTATGCTCATTGACTGCTTTTTCCAGCTTTTCAAAATCAATCTGGAAGGTAGATGTATCTGCCAGAACCGTTACCAGTTTGCATCCGGCTCCCTGGGCATACACCTGATACTCCGGAAAATACGGAGCGATCGTAATAATCTCATCTTCCGGACTGTCTGTCAGCGTCCGAAAACAAATCCCCAGAGCTGCTGCCGCTCCAATGGTCATGAAAATATTATTCTCTGTATAATGCGTTCCAAACCGGCGGTTTAAAGAATCCGCAACCGCTTTACGGACTTCTGTAATTCCCGCGTTGCTTGTATAACCGTGGATTTCCACCGGATCTAAGGTCTGCAGATACCGGATCGCCGTCTCATCGACTTCTTTCGGCGCCGGAACGCTGGGATTGCCGATACTGAAATCAAATACATGTTCCGGTCCTACTTCCTTCGCACGCTGCATTCCGAACTCGAAAATATCACGGATCACAGAGTGCTGTTTTGATAATTCTAATACTTCTTTTGATAACATCTTATTTCTCCTTTTCTCACTTTATTGTAAAACAAAGCGAGTATCTGGGCAAGCCTTCCTCCGAATTTACTCATCTAAAGCTTTTCTTAAGCTGTGTGTAAATTCATAAACATACTTCGGACTCTCTGTGCCATGCTGGCTGATCAGCTTCACAATGGCGCTTCCAACGATCACGCCGTCACAGTACTGACTCATCGCCTTTGCCTGCTCCGGACCGGAAATTCCAAAACCGACTGCGCACGGAATCTCTGAATTCTTTTTGATCACATCAAAGAAGGAATCAAAATCCGTTGTAAATTCACTTCTTGTTCCTGTTACTCCAATGGAAGAAACGCAGTAAAGGAATCCTTCCGCACCGCCTGCGATCATGGAAATCCGGTCATGGGACGTCGGCGTTACAAGGCTGATATTATCCACTCCATGAGCTGCTGCCTCTCCCTGAATCTCATCTTTTTCTTCATACGGCATATCCGGCACAATGACGCCGTCGATGCCGCACTCATTGCAGAGATCAAAAAACCGCTTCGTTCCGAAACGATAGATACTGTTTAAGTACATCATCATAACAAACGGAGTCTCTTTGATCTCCTCTCTTAATTCCTTCACCATCTGAAAGATTCCTTTCAGAGTCGTTCCCTGAGAAAGGGCATGCTGGCTGGCTTCCTGGATGACGATTCCTTCCGCGATCGGATCAGAGAAAGGAACCCCGATTTCAATGATGTCTGCTCCGGCTCTTACCATTTCACGGATATTTTCCTTTGTCGTCTCATATCCATAATCACCGGAAACAATATAGGTCACCAGCGCCTTCTGGCCGCTGTTTTTTCTTTTTTCAAATGTCTCTCTAATTCTCATCTAATTCCACTCCTCTGTATCTTGCTACCTGGTATACATCTTTATCTCCACGTCCGGACAGGCAGATGACCATCGTCTCATCTTTGCTCATCTTCGGCGCAATCTCCATGGCTGCCGCCACTGCATGGGATGATTCAATGGCAGGGATAATGCCTTCCATCCTGGACAGATACTCAAATGCTCTGACTGCCTGCTCATCCGTAATGCTTACATATTCGGCTCTTCCGATCTCACGAAGATAGGCGTGTTCCGGTCCTACGCCCGGGTAATCCAGCCCTGCGGAAATGGAATATACCGGATCAATCTGTCCTTCTTCATTCTGAAGGAAATAGCTCTTCATTCCGTGGAAAATTCCTTTGGTTCCTTTTGCCATAGTCGCGGCATGTTTGTCAGTATCCACGCCCATTCCGGCAGCCTCTGCCCCTACCAGACGGACAGATTTCTCTTTGATAAAATCATAAAAAGCTCCCATGGCGTTGGATCCGCCGCCGACACAGGCTACCACGCAGTCCGGAAGTTTTCCTTCTTTTTCCTGCATCTGCTTTCTGGTCTCTTCTCCAATGATCTTCTGGAAATCCCTTACCATTGCCGGATAAGGATGCGGTCCCATGACAGATCCGATACAGTAAAATGTCGTCTCGATGTTGGTCGCCCAGTCTCTCATAGCCTCATTGATGGCGTCTTTTAAGGTTCTGGTTCCGCTTTCCACCGCTACTACTTTTGCTCCCAGAAGCTCCATACGGTAGGCATTTAAGCTCTGACGCTCCACGTCTTCGGCTCCCATATATACGACACATTCCATATCAAATAACGCTGCCGCTGTCGCCGTTGCCACCCCATGCTGTCCGGCTCCGGTTTCCGCAATGATCCTTTTCTTTCCCATTCTCTTTGCCAGAAGCACCTGCCCGAGAACATTATTGATCTTGTGGGCGCCTGTGTGGTTCAGATCTTCTCTTTTGAGATAAATCTTTGCTCCTCCCAGATCCTTTGTCATCTTCTCTGCATAATAAAGAAGAGACGGACGGTTGGCATACTCTCTATAATAATGATGAAGTTCCTTCAAAAAATCCGGATCATCTTTATATGTTTCATACGCTTCATTGAGCTCATTGACCGCGTTCATGACAATTTCCGGCACATACTGTCCGCCGTACTCTCCAAATCTTCCTATTTTACCCATTATTTCCTCCTGCTATCTCCATGATTTTCTTCATTTTCTCCAAATCCTTATATCCATCGGTTTCAATTCCGCTGGAAATATCAATCCCTTCCGGATGAATCTCATCTAAAATATCCTTCAGATTCTCCGTATTTAATCCGCCGGCCAGAAAATACGGCTTCGTAATCTCTGCCTCTTTCAGAATATCCAGACGGATGGTTCTGCCGGTTCCTCCATAGGCTTCTTTTGAAAAACTGTCCAGCAGAATCCGGTCAGCCGGCAGCATCTGCACTTTCTGAATATCTTCCGCTGATTTCACCCTGGCCGCCTTCCAGATTTCTTTATCGCAAAGACTTCTTAACTGCCGGATATCTTCTTCCGTCTCATCTCCATGAAGCTGCACCGCATCCAGCGGAACCCGTGCGGCAATCTCTGCCATCTTCGCCGACGTTTCATTGACAAAAACTCCGACACAGCGGATTTCTTTCTTTAAATCCTTCCGAAATCTGACTGCCTCTTCCACAGACACTTTTCTCGGGCTGTCCGCAAAGACAAATCCCACATAATCCGGACAGACTTCATTGGCATATGCAGCGTCTTCCTTCCTGCGGATTCCGCACATTTTAACGATCATAAACTGCTCCTTAATTCTTTCATCGTTTCCTGAATGTTATCAGCTCTCATAAATGCTTCGCCGATCAGGGCTCCGTCCGCTCCCTGTTTTCTTACATTCAGCAGATCTTCTTTGGTCATCATTCCACTTTCAGAAACCAGGACCGCCTCGTAAGGGATTTTCGGCGCAAGCTTTGATGTAGTGTTCAAATCCACCTCGAAAGTTTTCAGATTACGATTGTTAATCCCTATGATATCACATTTGCAGGCAATTGTCTGTTCCAATTCCTTTTCATTATGAACTTCCGCCAGACAATCCATCCCGAGGCTCTTTGCCAGTTCATAAAATTCCTTCATTTTCTCCTCTGAAAGAATGGCTGCGATCAGCAAAACCGCATCTGCTCCCAGGACTTTCGCCTCATAAATCTGATATGGGTCAATGATGAAATCTTTCCTCAGCATCGGGAGATCCACTTTGGCACGGATATCTGCGAAATATTTGCTGCCGCCCTTGAAATAATGTTCTTCTGTCAGGCAGGAAATAGCAGCGGCGCCGGCTTCCTCATAGGCAATGGCCGTTTCCACCGGCCGGAAATCTTCTGCGATCACTCCCTTGGACGGAGACGCTTTTTTTACTTCCGCAATGATAGATAACCCATTCTTCTGCAGGGCTTCCTTAAATCCATGATTCTTATTCTTTGAATGTAAGGCCATTTCTTTCATATCCTTCAGAGGGAAATTATCCATTTCCCTCTGAAGCTGTTCTTTTCTTTTTTCTACAATCTCATC
This sequence comes from Candidatus Anaerostipes avistercoris, assembly GCA_019119895.1. Classification (GTDB taxonomy): domain Bacteria; phylum Bacillota; class Clostridia; order Lachnospirales; family Lachnospiraceae; genus Anaerostipes; species Anaerostipes avistercoris. The sequence continues at coordinate 10,657 of DWWD01000012.1, forward strand.
TAAAATCATTTTTTACTCCTAACAAGCATTGGTATACTGAATAAATTTATCTAATTTCTCTAAAGCTCTTCCTGAATTGATTGCCTGTCTGGCAAGCTCGACTCCCTCTTTCATGGTCGCTGCTTTCCCTATGGTATAGAGGGCGGCTCCCGCATTTAAAAGAACGATATCCCTCTTCGCTCCCTGCTCTTTTCCTTCCAGGACGTCTCTGGTGATCACCGCGTTCTCATCTGCGGTTCCGCCGACGATATCGTCTTTGGAATATAAGGATAAACCAAGTTCTCTCGGATCTATTTTATATTTTGTAATTTCACCGTCTTTGATCTCGCAGACACTGGATGTGGAAGAAATAGATAATTCATCCAGCCGGTCGTCTCCAAATACGATCAGCGCATGTTTTACTCCCAGATTTCTTAAAACTTCTGCCATCGGCTCCAGTAATTCTTCTTCATATACTCCCAGAACAATATAGTTGGTCATCGCCGGATTTGCCAGCGGTCCCAGAATATTAAATACGGAACGGACTCCCAGCTGCGCACGGACCGGACCGGCATATTTCATAGAACCATGATGGGTCTGAGCAAACAGGAAGGCAACCCCGATGTCTTCCAGACACTGTCTGCCTTCTTCTGGTGACAATCCGATTTTCGCTCCCAGAGATTCCAGAACATCGGCCGCGCCGCTCTTGGAGGAAACGCTCCGGTTTCCATGTTTGGCCACCCTGGCACCTGCTGCCGCGATAACGAAAGAAGATGTGGTGGAAATATTAAAACTGTTTGCCAGGTCTCCTCCGGTTCCCACGATATCAATGGCTTCTGTCTCCTCCGGAACGACCGCTGCCTTCGCGCGCATGACTCTTGCGAAACCTGTGATTTCTTCCGGCGTCTCCCCATTCATGCGAAGTCCTGTCAGGAAGCTGGCAATCTGGGCTTCCGTTGCATTTCCTGACATGATGCAGTCCATTGCTTTATAAGATTCCTCTGTGGTCAGATGGTTTCCTTCTACGATCTTTGCTAAAAATGGTTTTAATGTTTCCTGATTCATTGTTGTCATATCGATTTCCTTCTTTCTGTTCTCAATGTCAATTCCTGCAACGTCTGTTAAAAAGTTTTCTAAAATCCTCATTCCCATTTCTGTCAGAATGGATTCCGGATGAAACTGAATGCCGTACACCGGCATTTCTTTGTGTTTCAGCGCCATAATCTGTCCTGCCTCATCGGTTCCAAGAACCTCCAGACAGTCCGGCACGCTTTCCTCATCCACCACAAGAGAATGATATCTTGCCGCATAAATTTCCTCTTCCAGTCCGTCAAACAGAGGATCTGTATTCTTAATAAAGATTTTGCTCATCTTTCCGTGCATCAGTTCCTCTGCCGGTATGACTTTTCCGCCGAACACTTCCCCGATGGCCTGATGTCCAAGGCAAATGCCAAGGATCGGCACTCTGCCGGAGAACTGCCGGATCACTTCGTTTGTGATTCCCGCGGTTTCAGGATATCCCGGCCCCGGAGAAATGATAATCGCCTCCGGCGCCATGGTTTCTATTTCTTCTATTGTAATCTCATCGTTTCTTGCTGCTTCAATATGGGGATGAAGCTCTCCCACATACTGGTATACGTTATAGGTAAAAGAATCATAATTATCAATCAATAAAATCATAACTGAGCCGCCTCCTTGATCGCATCCATCACTGCCTGTGCTTTGTTTCTGGTTTCTTCATACTCTCTCTTCGGCACAGAATCCGCTACGATTCCGGCTCCCGCCTGCACATATCCTTTTCCGTCTTTAAACACTACGGTCCGGATGGCGATACAGGTATCGATTCTGCCGTCAAATGCCAGATAGCCGACGGTTCCTCCATAAACGCCGCGTTTCTTCTCTTCCAGCTCATCGATGATCTCCATGGCTCTTACTTTCGGCGCTCCGGACAATGTTCCTGCCGGAAGCACACTGAAGAGGGCATCCATCGGCGTCTTGTCTTTCCGTAATTTTCCCTGAACATCACTGACCAGATGGGTTACTTTGGAATACTTCTCTACTGTCATGAAGTTTTTAACTTCCACCGTGCCAAATTCACTGACTTTTCCTACATCATTTCTTCCAAGATCCACCAGCATGGTGTGTTCCGCACGTTCCTTCGGGTCATGCTCCAGCTGCCTTACCAGCATATCATCTTCTTCTCTGGTGGCTCCTCTCGGCACGGTTCCTGCGATCGGTTTGGTGGTCACAATCTGATTCTGCACACTGACCAGTTTCTCCGGTGACGCTCCGACTACCTGATAATCCACGAAATCGAAGAAATACAGATACGGCGATGGATTGCTGGTTCTCAGACAGCGGTACACATCAAATGGATCCGCGTCACTTTCCACTTCGAATCTCTGGGAAAGAACCACCTGGAAAATATCACCTTTCGTAATATATTCTTTGGCTTTCTTTACGCTTTCTTCGTACCCTTCTTTCGTAAGATTAGAAATTACCTTCGGCTCTTCTGCCAGGAAACGGTCTCTCTGAATTGCCACCGGACGCTCCATCTTGCGAAGGATCAGCTCCGCCCGGTCTTCCAGTTCTTCATAAATATCTTCCACCGGGTCTCCCTGATGGATGTTCTGGATGATGATGACCTTGTTGGATAAATGATCGTATGCAATCAGCTGATCATACATACACAAGTGGCAGTCCGGCATCTGAAGATCATCCTCCGGCACATTCTTCAGACTCTTTTCAATATAACGGATCATATCATAACCGAAATATCCGATCAGACCTCCTGTCAGCTTGGGCATTCCCGGAATGACCGGAGCTTTGTGTTCTCTGGCAATTTCCATCAGGAACTGTGCCGGATTCTCAATCTCCTGTTTCTGTCCATCGATATCTGCTTCTTTTCCCTGTATTCTGATTTCTGATTTTGGATTGATTCCGATAAAGGAATATCTTCCCCATTGATCCTTATTTTCCACACTTTCCAGCATAAAGCAGGAAGTTCCTTTCTTCCTGAGAGCCCGGAACATACGAATCGGCGTCATATAGTCCGCCAGTACTTCGTAAAATACCGGTACGCTCTTGTACTCTTTCAGTAATTCTCTCACTTCGTCCAATGATGGATATAACATCTTAAGCCTCCTTACAATCGGTCGCCGGCGGCTTTCCGCTGCAAGCTCTGCGGCGCAGGTCCTATCCCTTTAACGCTGCAAGCCTCGTACCTCACGACTTCGTCGTTCGTTCGCGGCTGGCCGCAGATCCTTTCTCTTTAACGCTGCAAGCCTCGCACCTCACGACTTCGTCGTTCGTTCGCGGCTGGCGCCGCAGATCCTTTCTCTTTAACGCTGCAAGCCTCGCACCTCACGACTTCGTCGTTCGTTCGCGGCTGGCGCCGCAGGTTCTGTCTCTTTGACGCTGCAAGCCACATACCTCACGACTTCGTCGTTCGTTCGCGGCTGGCGCCGCAGGTTCTATCCCTTTAACGCTGCAAGCCTCGTACCTCACGACTCCGTCGTTCGTTCGCGGCTGGCGCCGCAGGTTCTATCCCTTTAACGCTGCAAGCCTCGTACCTCACGACTTCGTCGTTCGTTCGCGGCTGGCGCCGCATCAACGGATCAGTTTCCTGTCATCCGTGAGCAAGCTCCCGTCTGCCGGAAATCTGATCCGTTGACGTGGCTTGCAGCTAACGCGAAAAAAAGGCCTATCATCCCAAAACCTGGGACGATAGACCGTGGTGCCACCCATATTTAAGAGAATCCGTCAATCAGTGATCATAAAATAAAGATCAACAAAATCTCTCCTCCTTAAGGTACTCCGCTATTGAAAGCTTTTATACCTCGTTCCCGTAACGTGGGATAACGGCGACAGTTACTTAGTTACTACAACAGTTCTCTGTGCTCCTCACAAATCCATTCACTCATATCATGTCTGCAGTTTCGCACCGGCCAACTGCTCTCTGTGAGACTGGGTTATGAGCTACTTACTTTTGCTCATAGGATTTATCACTCTGCTCTGTTAAATTTTTTATTATTATATGCTGAAATTTTTGATTTGTCAACTTAGAATCCCGCGTTTTCACACAAGCTTCACAAATTGAATAAGATTCTGCGTTATGTTTCTTAATAAGAAAAATTCCAAAAAATCCCCTTCCGCAGACCGCCGTAATCTTTCCTGCTTTTGCTCCCAGATCCTGATTATATTCCCCGGATCAGATGAGAATGCCCCAGAATGCCAGATAGCCTGCCAGGCATCCGATGCCACTTTGTATTCTTCTGGAAGATCAGCGGCAGGAAAACACCAGCCAGAAGAAATAAGAGTACATTTAATAGGAAGTAACTGCCGTCAAAATCCTGAAAAGGAATCAGCTGATCATTGTGTGCATTATAAATCGTGATCTATCTATATATTTTCCTTAATTTATTCTCTTCCCATTGCGCCGCAGCCTGGTTTCTGCTAGAATGATATCAGAACATACGTTCATTTTAATCAGGGAGGGTACACCATTGGAATATTCATTAGAACAACTGAATGAAGAACAGCTCCAGGCAGTCACGTCCACAGAAGGCTTCGTGCGTGTCATCGCAGGCGCCGGCTCCGGGAAAACCCGTGCGCTTTCCCACCGTTTCGCTTATCTGGTCAACGATGTCGGCATCCTGCCGGGGAATATTCTCTGTGTCACATTTACCAATAAATCTGCCAATGAAATGCGTCAGAGAATCCACCAGCTGACCGGCGACAATGATACCGGATATATCAATACCTTCCATGGATTCTGTGTATCCATCCTTCAGGAAGACAGCCATGTGGTACAGTATCCGAAAAATTTTCTTGTGCTGGATAATTCCGATATTGATTCCATGCTGAAGATCATCTATGAAGAGCGTGGACTGACTCTGCGTCATATGACGTTTGCCAAAGCCAGAGATATGATCGAAATCCGCAAGCTGTTTAAGAATCCGGACTATTATCTGGATATGATCACCATGTCGCTGGACACTCTGCAGCACAAATATCTGCATGCCTCAGATCCTTCTGATATTATTTTTTACGGTTATCTGTACCAGGAAAAAAAATGTTTCGGCCTGGATTACAATGACCTGATCAAATTTTCTTTATATATTTTTGAGCAGAATGAGGAAATCCGCCTGAAATGGCAGCAGCGGCTGGAATATATTATGATTGATGAATTTCAGGATATTGATGCGCTCCAATATAAGCTGATGGAGGTCTTATGCGGACATCACAAAAATCTGTTTATCGTAGGAGACCCGGATCAGACCATTTACACCTGGAGGGGCGCCAATGTAAAATACCTGCTTCACTTTGATAAGGTATTTCCTGGAACTGAGACGATTATGATGACAAAGAATTACCGCTCTACGCCTCAGATTCTTGCCGCGGTAAATTCTCTGATCGATAAGAATGAACATCGAATAAAAAAAGACCTGATTCCAATACTTCCTGATGGACCGTCCGTTCTTTGTTATCATGGAGACAGTTCCCTGAAGGAAGCACAGTGGATCATTTCTCAGATAAAGAAACTTCAGAAATCCGGTATTTCTTATGATGATATGACTATTTTATACCGGGCCCATTATATCACCCGCACTATTGAGGAAGTACTGCAGAAGGAAGAGATTCCTTACACGATATACAGCGGCGTGCAGTTTTTCGGCCGGATGGAGATCAAAGACGCTCTGTCTTATCTGCGCATGATTGCTTTTAAAGATGACCTGTCTTTCCTCCGGATTGTCAATGTGCCGAAGCGCAATATTGGAGAACGGCGCATCCGTTTCCTGCAGGAATACGCACAGCAAAACCACGTATCTCTGTATGACGCCTTGAAAGAAACCATTCATCATCCGATTTTTAAGGGGACAAAGGCGGCTTCTTTTATCGATTTGATTGAGTCATTTTCGGATACCTATGAAGAACAGACCATTTCCGAACTTCTGTCCGAAGTCCTGGATCAGAGCGGATATGAAGAAATGCACCGGACCGCCGGCAGCCAGGAACGGCTGGACAATCTGGCGGAACTGAAGCAGTCTGTTTACGAATATGAAATTTCCTGCGGAGAAGAAAGCACTCTGGAACATTATCTGGCCCATGTCGCCCTGTTTTCAAACAGCGACGCTCAGGATTCCAAAGGAAAAGTGAAACTTATGACAGTTCACGCCGCCAAAGGACTGGAATTCCCTTATGTTTTCCTGTGCGCCATGAACGAAGGAATCTTCCCTTCCAAAAAGACCTCCACCATAGACGGTATGGAAGAGGAACGGCGTCTCGCTTTTGTGGCCATGACAAGAGCACAGAAACGATTGTATCTGTCCGAAAGTGAAGGGAGGAATTTTGACGGCTCCATGCGGTATCCGTCCCGTTTTCTTCTGGATATTGATGCATCTCTTCTGGAATACGAGCGCAAGCCATCGGATCCGCTGATCTCCGACACCAAAGCTTATATCCGCTACAGCAGCCGATATCTGGACGGATATCTTCCGACAGAAAATGATTTTGAAGTCGGCGATAAGATCCGCCACAAGATTTTCGGCCTTGGAACGATTCTTCAGATTGATTCATCCAAAAACGCATACCTGATCCAATTTGATCGTATGAATACACCCCGTCAGATTTCTTTCCGGGTAACATTAGAAAAGGTCCGATGACACATTCATCGAACCTTTTCTGATATTTAAGAAGGTATACACATCCTCTTTTAAACTTCACAGGAAGCAACAACTTTATATTCTTCCGGAATGCCGTAATCTTTTTCCACCGGTCCCAGTTTCCACTGAATCTGGCACAAAGACTGCTCAATGATTCCTTCAAAATACAGCATTGCGATTCCTGCATCAATCTGCTCTTCATATTCATTGGTTTCTTCATCATCCCGCACTGCCAGTATGATCCTGGATCCGTCAATCAGGAATCTCCACGGCTGACGGTTTAATGTAGACGGAGCTCTTCTGGCATAATCCATTGGATCATAGAGAGCGCGTTCTGTCAGCGTATCTACATTTGCTTCCTGTCCCCATTTATCAATATAAACCATCTTCTGCAGCGGCAGTCTTCCTGCTCCGGCAGCGGATTTTTTCTTCATATCTGCCTGGGAATAGTTTCCTCCGGTTGCAACGGCTCCTGTGGTAATCTTTCTTGCTTTCTTTCCATATCCCAGTGCAATGATTCCCACCACTTCTTTGTCAGTAACAAGATTCAGTTTGTGAATGACGGTTTTACTGTCTTCAAAGGTAATCCAGCAGGAGGCAACTCCCAGTTCGTTGGCTTTCAGGCAGATTCCCTCTCCCACATATCCCGCATTTTCAATATAATGATCTTTCTTTTCTGAAAGAAGAATCGCATAATGAGGAGCTTTGATCATGATTCCCTTATATCCCGCGAAGCCGTCCAGCTGGCGGTATACCATGTCATAATCCATAAACCGGATATCCACCGCAATATCCTCCACAAGTTTCGGACAGGTCCTCGCATAATCACGTATCTCCTTTGCTGTCTTTGCGTCGATCGTCTTATCCTTATAATCACGCACTGAATATTTGTTGGCAATGGTTTGTCTGTAATCCATTGTTCACCGCCTCCTTCTCTCTCGTTTTTCATTATTATACCACATATGGAATAAGAATTCCGGGAAATCTTACACTTTTCTCCTACAGTTCCAGGCGAATCTGATAATGCTCCAGCCAGTAATTGATCTGAAGCAGATAGGCGATCATCTGCGGTCCTGCCATCAGCTGACCATACCACGGTTTTCCATAATCCTTCGGACTTTCCAGGAATTTCTCCACTTTCTTCTGATCAATCAGCTGATTGACCGGCGCTTCTTTTTCTTTCATGATTCTTCTCAATTCGTCTGACAGCATACGTTCATAATCAGGATCGTATGTCTTCGGATAAGGACTCTTGCGCCGATACAATACCGCATCCGGGAGATCGTTTTTTCCGGCCGCCCGCAGAAGACCTTTTGCCTCTCCGTTCAGACATTTGATTTCCCAAGGTACATTGTAAAGATATTCCACGATCCGGTGATCCGCAAACGGCACTCTGGCCTCCAGCCCGGAATACATGCTGGTCCGGTCCATCCGGTCCAGAAGCGTTACCATAAACCACCGGAGATTCAGATAAGAAATCTCCCGTCTTCTGGCCTCCGTCAGATCTTCTCCGTAAAGCTCCGGAGTTTCCTCTATGGTCTTTTGATAAGCCGCTCTGGAATAAGCTTCCAGATCCACTTTCTTCAGGACATCATCCCGGAGAAGCATTTTCCTTGGTTCCATATCCATAGACCACGGAAAATTGTCGGCCTCAAAACATTCTTTCTTATGAAACCATGGGTATCCTCCAAAAATTTCATCTGCGCACTCTCCTGTCAAAGTTACCTTATGGCTTTTGGCTACCAAAGAGCAAAAATACAGCATGGAAGATTCTACATCCGCCATACACGGCAGATCTCTGGCATCCACTGCCCGGTAAAGATCAGAAATCAGATCCATATTCCCGCACTCCAAAAATGTATGATTCGTTCCCGAATACGTTACCATTTTCTCTACCCATGGACGATCTTCCGATGGCTGAAACGAGTTGGCCTGAAAATACTGATGATTGTTCTGAAAATCAAAAGAAAAGGTATCCAGCTGTTTCCCTTCTTTTTTCAGAGTTTTCGCGCAGATCGAAGTTACCAAACTGCTGTCCACCCCTCCTGAAAGAAACGTACAGATTGGAATATCCGAAAGCATCTGCATCCGAACGGCGTCATGAATCAGCCAGGAAGTCTTCTCTATGGTCTCCTCCACAGAATCCTCATGAGGTTTTGCTTCCAGTTTCCAATATGTGTGGTCTTTCCATCCATCCTTTCCATATTCAATCAGATGCCCCGGAAGTACCTCGCTGATTCCACGGAATACGCCTTTTCCGTAAGATTTTGCCGGTCCCAGGCCAAACACCTCTCCCAGTCCCTCCCGGTCAATGACCGGTTCGATTCCCGGATACTGAAAAAGTCCTTTCAGCTCCGATGAAAATATCATCGTATCCCCCTGCATCGTATAAAACAGGGGCTTCACCCCAAGCCGGTCCCGGAAGAGATACAATTTTCCCAAAGCTCCGTCCCATATGGCAATGGAGAAAATCCCATTTAACTTTTCCACGAAAGCTGCGCCATAGCGCATATACCCGACTAAAATGACTTCTGTGTCACTAGTGGTCTGAAATTTCGCGCCTTTGGCTTCCAGATCTTTTTTCAGAGACAGCATGTTATAAATTTCCCCGTTAAAAATAATAGCACAGTCTTTCTGATCTTTTTTCCGCATCATCGGCTGATGCCCGTTTTTCAGATCAATGATAGAAAGCCGCACATGGGCGAGACCACACATTTCATCCAAATAGATTCCCTGGTCATCAGGGCCTCTGTGATTCTGGACTTTATTCATGGATTCCAGCACAGGTTTCCACTGTTCTGCCTGCCTCTGATAATTTTCTTTCGGATTCATAAACCCCGCAATTCCACACATACACTTTACCTCTTTTCCTTCTTTTTACGCTTACTGCCCGATCAAAACCGGCTGATACTGCCTTCCCTCCAGTGCCTCCTGCATGGTCAGGATGAGATAATCCGTATCGGCGATCATGGAATTCGGTTTTTTTACCGGGTCGTCCTGCCCAAAAGGAACAAAATAAACATTCTTACTATTTAAAAGATACCCGATATTCTTAAAATTCATTCCCAGCGCATCGTTCGTCGCCATGGAAATCACCAGCGGCTTTCCATTCCTTAAATGGGCCTTGGCCGCCATCAGAACCGGCGTATCCGTGATTCCGTTCACAAGCTTTGCCATAGTGTTTCCCGTGCAGGGCATGATCACCAGAATGTCGAAACAGGCTGTGGGACCTATAACCTCTGCCTGTTCGATGGTCATCATCGGTTTCTGTCCTGTGATTTCCGTTACCTCCCGGATAAAATCATCCGCTTTCCCGAAACGACTGTCAATGGTCTGGGCGGCGTTGGAGAAAATCGTCTGAACTTTTGCCCCTTCCGCTGTCAGATTTTCTATTTCGCGCACTGCTTTCGCAAAAGTGCAGAAGGAACCGGTCATGGCAATACCGATTCTCTTATTTTCCAGTTTCATACTCCATTCTTCCTTTCAATTCCAATATTTTTTCCGCCAGCCGGATTCCGGAAGATTTCGGCGCATAAATTCCCGGCAGACTCGGACACAGATAATACTGCACCTGCAGTTCTTTTACCGCTTCCGGATCCGCGCCGCCCGGCGCCGATGCAATATCCACAATACATGCATCCTTGGCCAGCCTTTTTAATTCCTGATATCTCAGCACAACAGACGGCACCGTATTGAAAATATAATCAAATCTCACAATATGCCGCAAAAGATCGCCAAAGTCCATGCTGGCAAATCCGGAAGCTTCACTCTCACTTCTTGCCGCAGCGTTTCTTGCACATACTGTCACTGCTGCGTCCAGTCCTTTCAGCTTCCTGGCAAGAACTCTTCCACATCTGCCATAGCCCAGCACCAGACATCTGCTGCCATGCAGGTTCACCGGCTTTAATTCCATAGCTTTTACGATTGCCCCTTCTGCCGTCGCAATTGCATTAAAGATTGCTACATCATCCATTTTCATAAAATCGTACACTTCTACTTCTTTTTCCCGACACCTTTTTACAATGTCCTCGGAAATACACCCGCCGAAGAGACTTTGTCCCTTCTTCATTTCCTCCAATAGTTCTTCCACTCTCAGAACCACTCCGTCCGAGTCCGAAGTTACAAACTCTCTATCTTTTGAAAACACCACCGGTCCTATGATACATTCTGCATTTCTGACTGCCTCCGAGAGACTTTCTCCCCGCCGGCATCCCAAATCCAGATCCTGATCTTCCACACCATATACAATCACCCGATACCTTCGGTTTTTTAAATCATTTGCGAGATAAATCTGCCGGCGGTCGCCGCCGATTACCGCAAAATCATATTGCATTTTCTATTTCTGCCTTTCCTGTATTCTTCATTAATATATGTTACAAATGTCCTTCTTGTTCATCTGAGAGTATGCTATAATAAAAGAAATCGATACGGTTTGTAAAAGAAGGAGGAATGAACATGGATCTCTTAGAAGCAATACAGACCCGCCATTCCGTGCGCTCCTACACAAGCCAGGAGATTGAAGGGAAAATAAAAGATGAATTGCTTTCCTTTCTTCAGGAATGTAACAGGGACAGCGGTCTTCATATGCAGCTTATTCTTGACGAGCCGAAAGCCTTTGACAGTTTCATCGCTCATTTCGGCAAATTTTCCGGTGCCAGAAACTATATTGCCATCATCGGCGCCAAGGACAGCAGTGTGGAAGAAATCTGCGGATACTACGGTGAAAAAGTCGTTCTAAAAGCACAGCAGATGGGACTGAATACCTGCTGGGCTGCAATGACATACAGCAAAATCAAAACTGCTTATGAGCTGAAAAAAGATGAAAAGATTTATATGGTCATTGCCATCGGATACGGAGAAAATCAGGGAAATCCTCATAAATCAAAATCAGCATCGGATGTATCCAATCTTTCAGATTCCTCACCGGAATGGTTTCGAAAAGGCGTCGAAGCCGCTCTTCTGGCTCCTACGGCAATGAATCAGCAGAAATTTTATTTTACACTTCACGACGATCAGACAGTTTCTGTCAAGTCCGGCATCGGATTTTACAGCAGAACAGATCTCGGAATTGTCAAATATCATTTTGAACTTGGCGCAGGAACTGAAAATTTTCAATGGCGTACAGATTCTTAAAGGGACTTGACACATTGTGCTATAATGAAGATAGGTGCATAGAAACCCTGTATACACATAAGAGCTTCCACTACACTGGAGGCTCTTTTTTAGATTTTTATTACAAAATGCGATAAAAATCCATGTCTGTGCGCTTTGATCGACATAACTTTAAGGAGGTATATCAAATGAACAATACGTTAAACGCAGAAAAAAGAGATATGAAGGTAAAAGCAAAAAAACTGAGACGTGAAGGTTATATCATCGGAAATCTGTTTGGTAAAGACATCGATAACTCCATTCCATTAAAATTAGATTCCCATGACACAACAATGTTTCTGAAAGATCATAAAAAGGGAGCCCACATTACCCTGAACATTGACGGAAACAATACCGAGGCACTGATCAAGGAAATCAATTACAATGCCCTGAAGAAAGATATTGAATTCATTAACTTCCAGCAGCTGGTAGCCAATGAAAAAATCAATGCAACAACTCCTGTTGTTCTCCTCAATGAAGACTCTGTTCAGAACGGTATCGTAGAACAGTCCTTATCTGAAATTGAATACGAAGCATATCCAGCTGACCTTGTAGAAGCCGTAGAAATCGATCTTGCCAATTATAAAGCCGGCGATCTGATTTATGTCAAAGATTTGGACATTGCGAAAAATGAGAAAATTTCTCTGATTACTTCACCTGACACTATAGTTGTTAATATCGCAGAACCTGAAGCCGCACCGGAAGATGATGAAGACGCAGAGGAATAATTTTTTTCTGAAAAAATATGCATAAAAAATCAGGCAGCCTTGTCTTTTGGTTCTGCCTGATTTTTTTATACAATCTTTTTCTTCATTACTGAATATCAAATGTAAAATCATTCATTATGATATTATAGTTGTCGCTATATGCGCCAAGCTGCAGTTTAAATGATTGATCCGGATCCATCTTTTTAAATAAAATAATTCCCGTATCGGAAGATCCTGCTGAAATCGTATCCTCCAGCTCATCATATCCGGCTGCATATGCCTCATCACTAAGCCCAATCTGTTTCCCATCCTGGATTGCTTCTGCGTCAAATGCATAAATATTTACCGTATCACTGGAGTTATTTTCTGCTTTTACATATACCCGGGTCTCTTCCTCCGCGAACTCAACTTTCTCAACCGTAACCTTTACACCATGCTGTTCAGAAGTCTTGTTTACTATAATCTCTTTCACTGTCGGGGCTGCAATATCCTTGTAACTTGACTCTTCCACAGATACTGCCTGGATCTGCGGGCAGGAAACTTCTCCGCCTACTATATTCTCTCCGGTAAACTCACCGGTAATCCATCCATCTACAGAAATATAATCTTCGTTTTCAAACTTTTTATCTGTTAATACAATGAAATTTTTATCATAATTCTTTACATCATACCAGACCTGAAGGGCATATGTTCCATTGTCTTCTTCCACATTGAAAACCTGTCCTTTGATTTTGATATATTTGTCTGTATACTGATCCGGATTCGTGAAAACGCTTCCGATCTGACTTTCTTTCACGTATTCTTTCTCCTTAGGCGGCTCATTGGAATCACCACTCACTAAAATCAAAACGGCAGCAATCACAACTACAACGGCAATGATAATTCCCCAGAGTAATTTATGGCTTACCTTCTTTCCACACTCCGGGCAGACCTTAGCGCCTTCCGGCAGTTCTGCATTACAATGTTTACAGATTCTTTTTTTCGACTTTTTCATAAACTTTTTCCTCCTTTTTTATACGTATTACTTATTATACAACAAAATATATTTTCGGTCACATTCTTTTTCTTTTTTCACAAAAGAAAAAACAGGAAAACTCTTGCTTCCCTGTCTTTTTCCTAAATTTCTGATTCTTAATTTCCATAAAAACAGAAATTATATCTTATCGTCTGATTACTTGCTGTATCCATTTGGATGTGTGCTGTGCCATTTCCATGCGGTAGCAATGATTTCTTCCAGGTCCGCATGCTCCGGCTTCCATCCTAATACGTTTTTTGCTTTTTCGCTGGATGCGATCAGTGTTGCCGGATCTCCGGCGCGGCGTCCTTCTTCAATGGCTTTGATTGGCTTTCCGGTTACTTTTCTTGCTGTCTCGATGACTTCTCTTACTGTAAATCCAACGCCGTTTCCAAGATTGAAGATGCTGCTTTCATTTCCTTCCATCAGATATTTCACTGCCAGAATATGTGCCTGGGCAAGATCTGTTACATGAATATAATCTCTCACACATGTGCCGTCTTTTGTATCATAATCAGTTCCGAAGATGCTGATGGCCTCCCGCTGTCCGTTCGGGACCTGTAAAATCAATGGAATCAGATGAGTTTCCGGATTATGCGCTTCTCCAATCTCTCCACTTACATGAGCGCCGCAGGCATTAAAATAGCGAAGGGATACATAACGAAGTCCATGAGCCTTTCCTACCCATTTAAACATCTTTTCCATGGACAGTTTTGTTTCTCCATATGTGTTAGTCGGCTCTGTCTTATCCGTCTCTACGATCGGCACTTTCTCCGGCTCTCCATACGTTGCAGCAGTAGAAGAAAAGACAATCTTATCAATTCCATGCGCAACCAGAGATTCCAGCATCGTTTTTGTTCCACAAAGGTTATTGTCATAATATTTGAGAGGTTTTACCATACTCTCTCCAACCAGTGAATTTGCCGCAAAGTGGATGACCGCATCAATATCTTTTTCCTGATCCAGCACGCTGTCAACAAACTCCCTGTTTCTTAAATCTCCCTGATAAAATTTAGCCTTTGGATGCACTGCTTCAATATGTCCTGTCTCAAGATTATCAATGATGACAACCTCTTCTCCTGCATCAATCAATTCATACACTGTGTGGGAACCAATATATCCGGCTCCTCCTAACACTAAAATCTTCATCCTTACTCCGCCTTTCTATAAAATTTCTATAAATCTCTGGAAAGCTTTTCTTCCTTCCTCTGTACATTTATAGACACCTGCATCTTCCAGAACCTTAACAAATACCTGTCCGATCTCCTCTTTCAGAATATCCATCACGTTATCCTGCTTTATCTTATTATATTTTGGCATAAAATCATGAACCCAGTCAATATGTTTCTGCAATTCTTCATAGTTTTCCATCGGTTTGTTTTCCACCAGACATTCCGCCAGCAGTTCCATCTCCTTTTTCAGTCTGGATGGAAGAACTGCCAGTCCCATGACTTCAATCAAACCAATATTTTCTTTTTTGATATGATGGTATTCACTGTGAGGATGATACAGCCCCAGAGGACACTCCTCAGTTGTAATATTGTTTCTGAGTGTCAGATCCAGTTCATAGACATCGCCTTTTTTTCTTGCGATCGGTGTGATCGTATTATGCGGTTCGCCATCTGTCTCTGCAAAAATGTATGCTTCTTCATCGGTATAGCCGCGCCATTTTGTTAAAATATAATCTGCCAGATCGATCAGGCGGTTCTCATCTTTGCAGCGAATCCGGATGACCGACAACGGCCAGTGTACAATTCCTGCTTCTACATCTTCATATCCCGGAATCTGAATTTCTTTTTCTATTTGCGCCCGTTCCATTGCGAACTCGTAATGTCCTCCCTGGAAATGATCATGCGTCAGTATAGATCCCCCCACAATTGGAAGATCTGCATTGGATCCAAGAAAATAGTGCGGGAACTGTTTTACAAAATCAAACAGTTTGCGGAATGCATTCCGGTCAATCTTCATCGGAACATGCTCTCCATTGAATACAATACAGTGTTCATTATAGTAAACATACGGAGAATACTGAAATCCCCACTTACTTCCGTTGATCGTCAGCGGAATGATACGATGATTCTGTCTTGCCGGATGGTTCATTCGTCCTGCATATCCCTCATTTTCCATACACAGCTGACACTTCGGATAGGCGCTCTGTTTGGCATTTTTCGCTGCTGCAATGGCTTTCGGATCTTTCTCCGGCTTGGAAAGGTTGATGGTAATGTCAATCTCACCATAAGGGCTGTCAACCTTCCATCTCATATCCTTTTTGATTCGGTATCTTCTGATATAATCGGTATCCTGGCTGAATTTATAGAAGAAATTGGTTGCTGCCTCCGGACTTTCTTCATAATACTCCCAGAATTCTTTTATGATCTGACTTGGCTTTGCCGCCAGAACTCCCATCAGCCTGGTATCAAACAAATCTCTTGTCACGACATCGTTGCTTTTTATAATGTAGCGGTCATATGCCGCATCCAGCAGATTCTTTAAAATATCTTCCAAAACGATCTCTTCTCCGGATATATCCGGTTCTTCATACTCATCCAGATGAAAAATCTCCAGATACTGATTGATCGTATAAATCTTATCTTCCGGCTGGATCAGTTCATGATCCAGTCCATACTGTACCAGCTTTGTAATCTCTTTTTGCAGATCCATCTTATAAAACCTTCTTTCCTCCGTATTTGCGCACTTTAAGTACATGACAGGAACCTTTTCCGAATACATGCTCTATGGTTTCTTTATACATTCCTACAATATCGTTTGGTACAAAAGCCTGTATGGTTCCGGCGAATCCGCCTCCGTGGACTCTGCTGACTCCCCGGTCTCCCAATGCCACATCACTGACCGCAAGTCCGATAGAAACACTCTGATTCTGAAGATCATGACCGGAGTATACATTCTGAAGATATTTGAAAGAAGAATCTCCGGATGCCTTTACCAGTTTTTTAAATGCCTCAAAATCTCCCTGTTCCAAAGCCGCTACTTCTTCATCCACTCTCTTATTCTCTTCAAACAGATGCATGGCACGCAGTACTGCACGGTCTCCCAGGATTTCACGGATCTTCGGCAGATTCAGATAGAATTCGTTCTTATCCACTCTTCTTAATACATCTTCATCAAAGAAATTTGCCACCTTTTTCATCTCTTCCGGAATTGCCGCATAATCGTCTGTCAGATCCGCATGAGACCCTTTGGTATCTACAATACAGAGACTGTGACCATATTCCTCGAAATCAACATTCACCTGCTTTACGATCGGATTTTCCGGATCTTTGAAATCAATGTTAATCAGACCGCCTACGGAAGACGCCATCTGATCCATCAGACCGCATGGCTTGCCGAAATATACATTTTCTGCATACTGTCCAATCTGAGCAATCAAAATCGGATCGACTTTCATGTCATTGTACAGTCCGGAGAAAATATTTCCGAGCAGAACTTCAAATGCCGCAGAAGAAGACATTCCTGCCCCATTTAATACATCACTGGTTATATAAGCCTGAAATCCTCCAATCTCATATCCTTTTTCCTTTAATTTAGACGCTACCCCTTTGGTCAGAGCCTTGGATGTTCCCTTTTCTTCTTCTGACAAATTAAGATCATTGAGATTCACTTCAAATGGTTCATACCCCTCTGATTTGATCCTGATCTGCTCATCTTCTGTTTTCGCAACAACCGCTATAGCATCCAGATTAATAGAAGCTGCCAGTACTTTGCCATACTGATGATCCGTGTGATTGCCTCCTACTTCACTTCTTCCCGGAGCGCTGTAGATTTCAACTTCTTTTTCTCCGTATAACGCTTCAAACGCTTCCAGGGCTTTGATATAACGCTCCTTCTGATATTCCAGCATATTTTTATCCACATAAATATCTTTTAATAATTCCTCATATGCCCCATCTCTAAATGCATCCTTTAACTCCGCAGTAGTTTTTGCCATGCCTGTATCTCCTTTCTAAGACGTTCTTGATTTCTTAAACTTATCGTAACACCGTTTAGTAAATATTTCAAGATATTTTACTAAATTTTTTACTGCATTTTTTAGTAAACAGGAATGAGTTTATCTTCCTTTTCTTCTGCTTCTTTGTTATAATGATTCCAAAACAATTTTGACTCTGGAAAGAAAGAGAGAAAAACCTTATGGCAACAATAAAAGAGATTGCAGAAAAAGCAAACGTTTCTGCCGCAACCGTCTCCCGCGTTCTGAATCACGATGACACTTTGAGTGTCACCACTAAAACCCGGGACCGGATTCTTAGAATCGCACAGGAACTGCATTACATGAAAAAAAAATCCTCCGCCTCCCAGTCTGCTCTGGGTATTTTCCAGTGGTACTCCATGTTTCAGGAACTGGAAGATCCGTACTATCAGGCAATCCGAATCGGTATTGAGACATACTGCGCCAGCCGCCAGATTGAAGTTGTCCGGACATTCCGCAGTGATTCCAATTATCTGGAAGCGCTCAAAGGAGTCCAGTCTCTGATCTGTATTGGAAAATTTGATCAAGAGATGATGGATCAATTTGAAACGATTACGAAAAATATTATTTTCCTGGATATGAAAACATCCCGGATTCGATGCAATACCATTTCCCTGGATTTTACCCAGGCTGTTACGGATATCATGGATTACCTGACCGGTCTTGGCCACAAAAACATTGGATATCTTGGCGGCAGAGAACGTCTGGAAGATGACACCTACTATTTTGAAGAGCGGAAGGAAACCTTTCTCCGCTACTGCCAGGAATATCAACTTATCTTCGAGCCTTATATCAGAGAAGCTGAATTTTCTGCTGAATCTGGCTACCAGATGATGCTGGAGCTGATTCATTCCGGCACTCTTCCCACCGCTGTGTTTGCGGCAAGTGATCCCATTGCACTTGGAGCCATGCGGGCACTTCATGAAAATGGATACAGGGTTCCGGAGGATGTATCTGTCGTGGGATTTGACGACATAAATGTGGCAGGTTTTTCCAACCCGCCGCTTACTACCGTCCATGCCCCGGCAGAATTCATGGGAGAATACGCGGCACACTTTATCACTCTTCTGTCCAAAGATACCTCCCTGGAATACCAGACGCCAGTGCGGCTGACACTTCCATGCTCTCTGGTTATTCGTAATTCCTGCAGCAAACCGAGGGAAAATTTATAATTCTAAAAATGATACCAGCGGTTCCTTTCGAAAGGAGAAGATTCTCCTTCTGAACAGGAGCCGTTTTTTCATATCTTATCCTCTTTTCATTTTACAGAACTTTTGTTCGGTTTTGTGTTGTACATATGTTCGATTTGTGATATCATATAACCAAAACATACGTTCGGAGGTTTTGTCCTATGGAAACTGCTGCCTGTAAAATGACTCTGCAGGAAAAATTGAATATTCTGGCTGATGCAGCCAAGTATGATGTGGCCTGCACATCCAGCGGTTCCAGCCGCCGGGGGAAGAAGGGATATCTTGGAAATGCTGTCTCTTCCGGTATCTGCCACAGTTTTTCCTCGGACGGACGCTGCATCTCTCTGTTGAAGATTTTATTCACCAATGAGTGTATTTTCGACTGCAAATACTGCCTGAACCGGTCCAGCAATGACCAGCCAAGAGCCACTTTTACACCAGAAGAAGTATGCACTCTTGTCACAGAATTTTACCGCCGCAATTACATTGAAGGCTTATTTTTAAGTTCCGGCATCATGAAAAGTCCCACTTACACGATGGAACAGATGTATCAGGCTGTCTATCTGCTGCGGACCAAATACAAATTCAATGGCTACATTCATGTAAAAGCAATTCCCGGAGCGCCGGAAGAACTGATTGCCCGGATGGGATATCTGGCAGACCGCATGAGTGTCAACATAGAACTTCCCACTACAGAAGGACTTTCCAAGCTTGCTCCGCATAAAAAGCCGGAAAACCTGGTAAAACCGCTTCGCCAGATTCAGGACGGCATTACCAGCCACCGTCTTGCCATCGGAAAAGACCCTCAGATGGAACGATCCAACAGCAGCAAGTATCTGCCTCACACGATTTTCCGTGAAAATCCTTACCGGCGTCTGCCGTCCGGTTCCGATCCTGTCTCTGTACATCTGCCTGCTTCTGCCCGGTGCCAGGCACATTTTGTACCTGCAGGGCAAAGCACACAGATGATCATTGGAGCCACCGGCGAAAATGACCTGCAGCTTCTGTCAACAACGCAGAAGCTTTATCAAATGTATGATCTGAAACGGGTTTTCTTTTCTGCCTATGTGCCGCTGAACGAAGATGCCCTGCTGCCTGCCATTGGCACTGCTCCGCCTCTTCTCAGAGAACACCGATTGTACCAGGCGGACTGGCTTCTCCGTTACTACGGATTCCATGCGGAAGAACTGTTAAGTCCGGAACGTCCGAACTTTAATATTCTTCTGGATCCAAAATGTGACTGGGCTCTCCGCCATCTGGAATACTTTCCGGTGGAGATTAACCGTGCTTCTTACGCTGACCTTCTCCGGGTACCCGGCATCGGAACCAAATCCGCAGGACGAATCGTCAAAAGCAGAAGAGGCGGACTGCTGGATTTTCAGCATCTGAAAAAAATCGGCGTTGTATTAAAAAGAGCCAAATATTTTATTACCTGCAATGGGAAAATGATGCACCGGATTCCAATCAAAGAAGATTTTATCACACGACAGCTGATCCGTACGGATTCCAAAAAGAACTGGGAAATTGAACATCCCCAGACCTACCGCCAGTTATCATTATTCGACGACTTTCATTTTCAGTCGGAAATTACTATGGAAGACTCCCATAAATCAATTCTTGGGCAGCTATAATTGAGAAAGGATTTTAAGACATGACTACTATCTTTACCTGCAAAGACCAATTTGATGATATGATGACATGTATTTATGACGCCTGGGCTTCCAGACTGGGACACTCCAACATCCGTCTGAAAGCAGAACCGGTAGGAAATCTGGAATTATTCTGTGAATACCGGCATGTGGACTCTGATCCTGAGAAAACCGCCAGTGTTATCCGATCTATCCAGAAAAAGATTTCACCTTATGCTTATTCTATGATTTATAAAGCTGCCATGTCAGATCAGGAAGATAAACTGGATGCCATTTACCGTTTTGTCGTCGCCGGCTTCCACTATGGAGCTTCTGTCACTGACTATCTTCAGGAACCTGTTGTCATGCGGATTTTTGAACTTAGCCGAAAGGTGGCCAATGAAGCACACTACCATAGGGAATTCATCCGGTTTGCCAATATGGAACACCGGATTCTGGTAAGCCATATCGAGCCAAAAGCCAATGTTCTGACGCTGGTTGCTCCTCATTTTGCCGACCGGCTGCCTTCTGAAAACTGGATGATCATTGATGACACCAGAAACCTTGCCATTGTCCATCCGGCTGACTGTGATTACTATCTGACGGATCTCTCTCAAAAGGAAATGGACCGCCTGTCTCAAAAGACAAACGATCCATTTGTAGAATTATGGAAAGGCTTTTTTGAAAATATCGGCATAAAAGAACGCCGAAATCCGAAATGCCAGCGTAATATGCTTCCTCTGTGGTACCGGAAACATATGCCGGAATTTCACTGACTTCACCTATATGTAAGAGTTCTCCTGAAGATAGGAAAGCAATGCTTCGCATCCTTCCACTACATCCCGATACGTCTCATCAAAATTTCCTGTATACCATGGATCCGCTATATCTCTGGGATGCTCAGAAAAATCCAGCAGCAGATGCATCTTTCCATCCGGATCTCCGCCGGTGATTCTCTTCATATTCCGAAGATTAAAATGTTCCATTCCAATCAGAAAATCATAATCTTCATAGTCCTGTCTCGTCATCTGCACCGCACGATGCTTTAAAACCGGAACGCCAACCTGACGCAGCTTGCTCACGGTCCCATAGTGAGGCCCATTTCCAATTTCCTCTCTGCTGGTCGCAGCAGAATCAATATAAAACTTATCTTTCAGCCCGCGTTTGTTCACCATATCCTGAAAAACAAACTGAGCCATCGTGCTGCGGCAGATATTGCCGTGGCACACGAATAGTATTTTTATCATATCTCTTATATCCCTTCAAAAGCCTTCAAACCTTGATATTACGGGCTTTCCGGCGCTCTTTTCAATTTTTGTGTTTTGCCTTAAATTCACGCTCTTCTTTGTAAATCTACGCAAATTCACGGGCAAATGGTGTAGTAATTGGTGTAGTAACTTGGTGCATTTTCAACCTGATTTTCTCTGCTTTTCCGGCATGACAGTTCCCTTGAAATCTATAATTTTTGCCATCTGCTCTGCTGCCCGGTCATAGCTGGCGTGGGTGTAGACATTCAGCGTTACTCCAACGTCAGAGTGTCCCATCACATACTGCAAGGTCTTTATATCCATACCAGCGTTTGCCATATTGGTACAGAAAGTATGGCGGAACACATGGGGTGTGATATGCGGCAGCGGCTTGTCCGGGTACAGCTTCTTATACTTTTTCATCGCCCAGCGCATTTCATTTTCAATATGCAACGCCACCTTGGGTTTGTCGTCCTTATCCAACAGCAGAAATCCGCTGTATCCGTCTACAATGATTTCCGTCTTTATCTTCCTGCGGCGTTCAAGAATATTCTTCAGACTTTGATAGACTTCCTCTGTCATGGGAATAAAGCGGCAGCCGCACTCCGTCTTGGTTTTCTCGACATAATACTTTCCGCCCCGTTCCCAGACAAGCTGGTGGTCTACCCGGATTCGCCGGTTTTCAAAATCCAAATCACTTTTTGTAAGGCCGCAAAATTCACTGACACGCATACCCGTTCCCAGCAGCACGACAAATTCATCATAATACTTGGTGTAGGTTTTGTCCTCCCGGATAAAGCCCATCCAAATCTCCTGCTGTTCCTCCGTCATGGCAATCCGCTTCTGTGAGTCATTGGGAACCACGTCCACTAATTTGAAGTCAAAGGGATTGCTGCGAATAATATCCTCGTTGTATGCCATCTGAAAAGCGGGTTTCACAACGCCCCTGACACTGGTAATGGTACTGTACCCTTTCCCGTCGCTATGGAGCTTCATAATCCACTGTTGCGCGTCTGATACCTTAATATCCCTTATCTGCCGGTAGCCAAAATCTTCTTTTTTAATCAGGTTCAGAACAAAATTGTAACCGACTTTAGTATTATAGCGCACGCCCTGTTTCAAGCTGATATATCGCTCCACAAGGGCAATCACGGTTGCCTTTCCAGCGGCATAGTCAATCCCTTCATCAAGCTGCTTCTGGATTTCTTTTTCCTTTTCCCGCAATTCCTTCAAATCAGAGGAATAGATGGTCTGCCGTTTGCCTTGAACGTCTGTATAGCGGTACTGATAAATCAGGTCTTTTCTCTGGCTCTCTCCTGTCCGCAGGATTCTTCCTTTATGGTCTTTGCGTTTCTCGGACATTGTCAAACTCCTTTCCGTGATGGAAAGAGCCTTGATATGACA
>DWWD01000013.1 GCA_019119895.1 Candidatus Anaerostipes avistercoris
GCCCGGATGTATGAGGACTGGGCGGCGGGGCGTATCACAGAATACAACTTCAATATGCTGTCCGGGAAGTACCAAAGCGAACAGGCTGAACTGGACGCAAAGATTGAACAGCTTCAATCCGCTATCACCACTGAAAGCCAGAACGCCGCAGACGCAGAAAAATGGATTGCCTTAATGAAAGAGTGCGTCAATCCAACGGAACTGACCGCCGAACTTTTGAATACGCTGATTGAAAAAATCGTTGTTCATGAAGCGGTCAAAGGTGAGGACGGAAGCCGGGAACAGGAGGTAGAAATCTTCTACCGCTTTATCGGCAAAATTGATTAAATGACACCAATATCTTTAACTATGTGATACCGGAAGCACGCTGCCGGAGCTTGCGAAATTAATCGCGATTTCAGAATTGTTTGACGTCAGCGTAGATTATCTGGTCAAAGATTCTATGGAAGAGGATTTCCCAAAAGATATGCATTCTATGGAAAATACCCGGCTGGAAGAAAAAATGGATGAGCTTTCCAGATATGTGAAAGGATATCAGTTCACCAGTAAATGCCATATCAGGGGAATCCCGCTTGTGTCCATCCGGCTTGGCAGGCGTCTCGGGAAAGAAAGTGTCGCAAAAGGAATCATAGCCATAGGAAACATCGCGATTGGTGTGGTCAGCCTTGGCGCCGTCAGCATCGGAGTGTTCAGTTTCGGTGCCCTGGCTCTGGGAATCATTGCCCTGGGAGCCCTGGCGGCAGGACTGGTGGCCTTTGGAGCCTTTGCAGTCGGTGTAATTGCCATAGGAACCGCTGCTGTGGGAATTTACGCTGGAGGCGTGACAGCTCTTGGAAAAGAAGTGGCAGTGGGAGTTGCCGCCAGCGGGAAAACAGCCATTGGAGAGACGGCAGGCGGACATCACTGTCTGCTGTGGAATGATGGCTTAAGCGCTGATCAGATCCGGCAGTTTCTGGACCAGACCAATCCGAATCTCTGGGAACCTCTGAGGAAATTTTTCATTTTTTTAGGTCAGCATATTAAATAAAAAGGGAAAAAAGGATGACTTTATCCGGACAAAGTGATACATTATAAAATAGATGAAAGAGAACATAAGGGACAAAGTTGTTGTAAAGTGACAGACGCAGGAGGTAAGAAGTATGTTACGAGAGATTTCACTGGAAGGAAAAACAGCTTTGGTCACCGGAGGGGGTACAGGGATTGGCTTTGCGATTGCGGCAGAGATGGCGGACGCAGGAGCCGATGTTGTGATTGTCGGCAGAAGAGAAGAAAAACTCAGGGAAGCAGCCGGAAAAATCGGAGAGAAATGCACCTGGCGCGTGTTTGATGTGACAGAAACAGAAAAATATGACGAGTTTTTCGAGGAACTGGAAAAGAAAGCGCCGATTGATATTCTTGTCAACAATGCCGGAATCAATATCAAGAAGGACTATTTTGATTTTACGGCGGAGGAATTTGATAAGATTATGGAAACTCAGGCAAAGGCGCCGTTTATGCTGTCACAGACGGCGGCGAAGTATATGAAGGAAAGAAAATCAGGATGTATCCTGTTCATTTCTTCCCTGGCGTCTATTCTTGGAATGCATGAAATTCAGGCATATACTGTGGCAAAAAGCGGAGTGAAAGGTCTGGCAAGAAGCCTTGCAAGGGATCTGGGACCGTATGGAATCCGGGTCAACAGCCTGAATCCGGGATTTGTTTATACGGATATGCTGAAAAATACGAATTTGAAGACGCCTGGACGCCTGGAAGAGATCCAGAATCGGACACCTATGAGAGGATTTGCCAGAGAGAAAGATCTGGGTATGGCAGCAGCTTTTCTGGCATCTGACGCCGCAAGGTTTATTACAGGGATCGATCTGGTCGTCGACGGAGGAATCAGCAGTTCCTTCCTGATTTAAAATGAGAAAAGGAGTCATGAACCATGTATACCATGAGTGGAAGAATTCGATACAGTGAGACAGATATGTCCGGAAAGCTTCCGGTTCCGGGAATCCTGGATTATTTTCAGGACTGCAGTGTATTTCAGTCGGAAGAACTTGGACTTGGCGTGGGATACCTGGCAGGAAAGCATCGCGCCTGGGTATTAAATTCCTGGCAGCTTGAAATTGTGCGGCTGCCGGAGGAATGTGAGCCGGTGACGATTGAAACATGGGCTTCCGGATTTGATAAATTCCACGGAACCAGGAATTTTACCATGAAAGATCAGGCGGGAGAAATGGCAGCATACGCTAATTCTCTCTGGGTATATATGGATCTTGAGACAGGAAGACCGGTCAGACCGCCGGAGGAGGAAATTGTGAAATATGCTCCGGAACCACCCCTTGAAATGGACTATCAGCCAAGGAAGATCAGGACTCCGAAAGAATGGGAGGAAAGGGAGCCGGTCCGTGTCAAAAGAAACTGGATTGACAGCAATCATCATGTAAATAACAGTTATTATGTTAAAACCGCCTATAATGAGCTTCCACAGGATGTTTCAGTCAGAAGGCTTCGCGTGGAATACCGCAGACAGGCGGTGGAAGGGGATATTCTGTATCCTAAAACCGCATGGGAGAATGACCGGATGATGGTGGCTCTCTGTGATCAGAAAGGAAGAGCTTACGCGGTAAATGAATTTCTGATATCAGATCAGACCGGAAAGCTATAAGATACAGCAGGAGGAAAAGACAGATGGAAACGAGAAAAATAGTGATTCTGGGTGCAGGACATGTGGGAACACACTGCGCAGTCAGTTTGATGTTTCAGGAACTGGCGGAAACCATTGTTTTGGTGGACGAAGACAGGCAGAAGGCAGAAAGCCAGGCATTGGATCTCAACGATATGGGAGCCTGTCTGCCAAGAAAGATAGTGATTCGCGCAGGAGATTATAAGGATCTTAAGGATGCGCAGATTCTGGTGAATGCCATTGGAAGAAGCCGACGTCCGGGAGAGACAAGGCTGGATATGTTTGAGGATTCCATGGAACGGCTGAAAGATATCATCCCCAAAATAAGAAAATCCGGATTTCAGGGAATTCTGATCAGCATTACCAATCCGGCGGATGTGGTGGGGGAGTGTCTGAGGAGGAAACTTGGAATGGACAGATTCCGCTGTTTCAGTACCGGAACCAGCTTAGACAGCCTGAGAATCAAGAGGATCCTGGAAGAAAAAACCGGATATGACAGGAATTCCATCGATGCGTTCTGCATGGGAGAACATGGAGATTCCCAGATGGTGCCATTGTCCCATGTTTCCATCGGTGGGAAACTATTTTTGAAGCTGCAGGAAGAGAATCCGGAAACTTTGGGGAAAATTACACTGGAAGAACTTCAGGATGAAGTGCGGCAGGCAGGTATGACTGTGATCGAGGGAAAAGGAAGCACCGAATTTGGAATCGGGATCGCACTCAGTGAGATTGTAAGTGCGATTTTCCATGATCAGAAAAGAATCTGGCCTCTTTCTGTCTGCCTGGAAGGGGAATACGGTCAGGAAAATGTCGCCGTGGGAATTCCTGCGGTGATTGGGAAAAACGGAGTGGAGGAAATCTTTGAAATTGATCTGAATGAAAGAGAAAAAAGGGAATTCGATCACTCATGTGATGTGATAAGAGATTATCTGAACAAAGCAGAAGAAATGTTAAAATAAGCATCCGGCACTGCCAGAATCTGATTCCGGCAGTGCCTTTTTCTATAAAATCAAACCCCGGAGAGTATCAATTCTCTGCTGTTCTTCCGCAGACATTCCTTCTTTCAGGGCGTCCAGAATAATGGAGGTCTCCCCATTGGTAAAAGAGAGACCCTGCTCAGAAAGCCGGCTGGAAGCGGCCATCAAGTCCGGAAGGATGGTTTCCAGTGATTTTCCCTGACACTGACGGATCAGAAATTCCATGATTTCCAGTTTCTTAGGGTCGATCTGTTTTAATTTTGGGTGATTTTTCCAGTTTTCATTCATAGAAGAGGCTCCTTTTATTTATTTAAGATTTGATTCAGCTGATTCATAAAGTCACTGTTGGGGGCAGACTGATTTTGCTGGCCCTGTGACATCAGAAGAGGCATTAGTTTGGAAAACATATCATCGTTTGTATTTTTGGGAGAAGATGAAGTCAGATTTGGATTGGATTTTATGAAATCCTGATAGGCCTGGTAGAGTTTCATCATCTGCATCATCTGGAGCATCTGATCGATCTGAGCCGCTGTATCCTTTGGCGCTCTCATTTTCATGGCGTTGAGCAGCATTTCCATGGAACCGTCATTTTGATCCAGTCCGCAGGCGGAAAGCGTTTCTTCGTTATCAAATTCATGGGCAATATGGGATAATTCGGTCAGTTTAATATAGATTGCAGCCGTCTTTTTTAAAGAAGCCGGAAGGTACGGGAGAGCATCTTCCAGCATGTTTGAAGAATCGTCACGGAAAAATTGATCCCATGATTTCTTTTTTTGTTCCATTTTCGTCACAACCTCAGGCTTTATTCTCATATCCTATAGTATTAGGAGGTGAGAAGAAATATGAGTGAAATCTTTGTGGAAGAGGAAAATACAGTCTATGAACTGGATGAAGAATGTATGAAAAGAAAAGAGAAGATGCAGCAGAAGGGAGGCAGTCCGGCAGGATATCAGGCACAGGGCGGCCGGGGAAATTGTCTTGGAATCTTCCTTATATTAATATGTTTGTGTATGAAATAACAGATGGCCGGAACTCTTTTTTGGGAGTTCCGGCTTTAAAAAACAGGGGTGCGCCATATGATATGACGCACCCCTGAAAGTATTTTATGCGGTTATCAGCATCCACATCCGTTTCCGCCGAATCCACTGCCTCCGCAGCAGCAGAGCAGAAGGATGATCCAGATGATGCTTTCGCATCCGCATCCGTCTCCGCCGAATCCGAATCCGTCGCCGCATCCTCCGCAGCAGCAAAGCAGAATAATTAAGAGAAGGCATCCATTTCCTCCGAATCCTGAGCTGCAGGAATGTCCGCAGCCTGTAGCAGCTAAATCACTCATGTTTTAATCCTCCTAGATTTGTTTTACAGTTTATAGTATTCGGAGAATGGAAAGATGTGAAAAAATCTGAAGAATGAAAAAGAAGCACCAATCTGTCAGTAGTTTATGATATAATTTTCAGGAATGGAAATGAAAGAGGAGAAGCATAATGGAAAAAACTGATTTTCATAAAATCTTTGAGAATATAAAGAAACATCCGCCGTTTGTCCACTGTATGACCAATTATGTGACCATCAATGATGTGGCAAATATCATTCTGGCGGCGGGCGGATCCCCGGTTATGGCGGAGGAAAAAGAAGAAGTGGAAGAAATTACCGCCGGGTGTGACTGTCTTATGCTGAATATCGGGACTCTGCAGAAAAGGAAAAGAGAAGCTATGATTCTGGCGGGGAAAAAGGCAAATGAAATGGGACATCCGGTTATTTTCGATCCGGTAGGCGCAGGTTCCTCCCGATTTCGTACAGAAACAGCCAGCCGCATTATGGATGAAGTGAAACTATCAGTGATCCGGGGAAATGCGTCTGAAATTAAAGTGCTCTGTCATGAGAAAATCAGAGGGAAAGGCGTGGATGCAGACCAAAAAGATGCGGTGACAGAAGGCACCATGGAGGATATGATTTCCATGGGACGGGAATTGTCAGAGAAGACAGGAGCCGTTGTTCTGATCACAGGAGCGGTGGATCTGGCTGTCTGCCGGGAGCAGGCCGCGGCGATTCATAATGGAGATCCTGCCATGGCCAGGATCACAGGCAGCGGATGCATGCTGGACGGAGTCCTGGGAGTATTCGCGGGGGCCAATCCGGAGTATCTGTTTGACGCAGTGACTGCAGCTTCTGCGGCAATGGGAATCTGCGGAGAAAATGCAGCGGTCTTAAGCAGGGGAACAGGGTCTTTTCGGATGCATTTGATGGATGAAATGAGTAAAATAAACGCACAGCAGGTAGAAAGAGGGATGAACATTGAAAGTAAAAAGTGAAGATATGACATTGTATGCGGTGACGGATGCCGCGTGGACCGGTGAAAAAACATTAATACAGCAGGTAAAGGAAGCCCTGGAGGCAGGAATTACATTTCTTCAGCTTCGGGAAAAACATCTGTCAGAGAAAGAATTTCTGAGAGAAGCGGTAGAAATCAAACGCCTGACAGATCAGTATCAGATTCCGTTTGTGATCAATGATAATATTGAGATTGCGCAGAAGACGGGAGCCGACGGCGTCCATGTAGGGCAGGATGATATGCCGGTGGAAGAGGTAAGAAAGATCCTTGGGGAAGACAAGATCATCGGAGTTTCTGCCCATAATGTAGAAGAAGCTGTCAGGGCGGAACAAGGCGGCGCAGATTATCTGGGAGTCGGAGCCGTGCATACGACCGCAACGAAGGAAAATACATCCGCTGTTTCCATGGAGGAAATGAAAAAAATTTGTCAGACCGTATCCATACCGGTTGTTGCCATCGGCGGGATAAAAAAGAATAACATGAATGTATTGTCAGGAACGGGAGTAGATGGAATCGCTGTCGTATCAGCGATTTTTGCAGCAAAAAATATTAAGAAAGAAACAAAAGAGTTATTAGAGGCAGTAAAGGAGATGAAAGCAGAATGAAAAAGGTATTAACGATCGCAGGATCTGACTGCAGCGGAGGCGCAGGGATTCAGGCGGATTTAAAGACAATCGCCGCTCATGGTTTATACGGAATGTCAGCGGTTACTGCGCTGACGGCACAGAATACAACAGGAGTTTATGGTATTTTTGAGGCGACAGGAGAATTCCTTGCCAGTCAGCTGGACTGTATTTTCAAGGATATTTATCCGGACGCAGTGAAGATCGGAATGGTTTCCAGCAAAGAACTGATTCATGTGATCGCTGATAAACTGGAAGAATATGACGCGAAGAATATTGTGGTCGATCCGGTCATGGTATCCACAAGCGGCAGCAGGCTTTTGAATGACGATGCAGGAGAAGCTCTGGTGAAACGGCTGTTTCCTCTTGCGGATGTGATCACGCCGAATATTCCGGAAGCGGAAGTTTTGTCCGGGATGCAGATCAAAGGAAAAGAAGATTTTCAAAAAGCCGCAGAAGTGATTTCAGAAACTATGACAGGAGGGATTCTGATCAAAGGAGGCCATGAGATCGAGGATGCCAATGATTATCTCTATCTGAACGGAGAGGAACACTGGTTCTTAGGCAAAAGAATTGATAATCCGAACACCCATGGAACGGGATGCACCCTGTCTTCCGCCATTGCTTCCAATCTGGCTTTGGGATGCAGTCTGCCTGACAGCATTCGGGATGCGAAAAAATATCTGACAGGAGCTCTGGAAGACGGACTGGATCTGGGCGCCGGAAGCGGACCGCTGAATCATATGTACAGATTGAAAGATTTGACGTAAAATGTTGATTTATTTTTTCAGCGTGATATACTTAAAAACTGTGCAATGAAAATGAGAAACGATAAGATATATAGGAGGAATACAAATGATTCATATGATAACGGACGGAGTTCTGCCCATAACAGCATTTATCGGTGTCATTGCGGCATTTGCTCTGACCTGTCTGTTTACATCAACATGCAGTCAGTATCTGCCGAAAGATATGGGAAGAGATTTTGCCCATAATGGAAAACTTTCAGCAGGAAAACCAAGAGGAGCCGGTATTATTTTTATTACCGTATTTACCGCAGCCGCTTTAATATTTGGAAATCTTTCCACAGAGCTGGTGATCTATCTTGTGCTGATTTATGTGGAAATGCTGACAGGATTTATGGATGACGCGGCAGATGAGCCGTGGGGCGAATATAAGAAAGGAATCCTTGATTTTATTGTAGCTGCGATCGTGGCATTAAATTATATTCACTTTAATTCAACCCAGATTCAGATTGCGACGCTGGGAATTGACATTACCCTGCATCCGGTCGTATTCTTTATCCTTACGATCATTCTTGTCTGGGCAGCAATCAATGTTACCAACTGCTCAGACGGTGTCGACGGATTATCTGGAACTCTGACCATCATAACATTGGTAACCATTTATGTGATCGATCAGGTAAAGGGAGTGAGCAATGACTTTGCTTACATTATCTTACTGTTTGTTGTCTGCATTCTCGGATATCTCTGGTATAACGCTACGCCGAGCCGCCTTATGATGGGAGATGCCGGATCCAGAGCCATGGGTATTTTTATCAGTATCGCAGTTTTGAAAACAGGAAGCCCATTCCTGTTCCTGTTAGCGGCAGCCGTTCTGATTGTAGATGGAGGTCTTGGACTGATCAAAGTCGCTCTGCTCAGATTCCTGAAGATACATATTTTCAAGAATACGACGATGCCGCTTCATGATCATGTCCGTAAAACAATTGGATGGTCCAATACACAGACCGTATTCCGATTTGCGATCATACAGATTGTAATTTCAATTGCGACAGTATATCTGCTGCTGATTTAGAACAAATAACTTTACAGAAACTTCAAAACACCGGAATTCAGACGGGTAAAACCGTTTGAATTCCGGTGTTTTAAAGTTCTCTTGAATAAAAACGAACATTCGATTATAATGTAGCTATGAGAATGAAAGATGACAATAAAAAGAATGCGATTACCAAAGCAGTCATTAGTCTGTCTAATGAGATTGGCTTTTCTAATGTGTCCATGAGCAAGATTGCCAAAAGAGCAGGTGTGTCCTCGTCCACTCTATACGTCTATTATGAAAATAAAGACGATATGTTCAGTAAAGTATATGCTGATGTGAAAATCCGAATGCATAAGGAATGTGCAAAAGGAATTGAAATGAACGAGACAGTGGAAAACTCTGTGAAGAAAATCTGTAAAAATGTTTTGCGCTATATACAAGAGTACACAGATGAATTTCTTTTTATCGAGCAATCCTGCAACTCTCCCTTTGCTACAGAGGAGGTGTTGAATGAAATAGAACAGCAGAGCAAAGAGATTGTCGGAATTTTTGAGCGGGGCATTAAAGAGGGCGTATTAAAACAGACGTCCCCTATCTTATTGATTAGTTTCTGCTACTATCCTATTCAGCAGATTTTTAAGGAATACAGAAAGCCAAATTCAATGTTACCTGATACAGATTTTAATATGGTCTTTCAAATGTGCTGGGACGCGATCAAACGGTAAAAGACTGCACCATAAAGGTGCTTTCTTTTTCACCTCTAAAATAAACGAACATTTGATTATAAAAAGGAGCTGATACCATTGAAAATATTTTATTTTACGGGAACAGGAAACAGTCTTGCAGCAGCAAAAAGACTTGACGGAGAATTAGTTTCAATTCCACAGGTGATGAAAGAAGGAAACTTTGCTTTTGAAGATGAAGCAATCGGAACTATTTTCCCTCTTTACTGTCTCAACCCGCCTAAAATGGTTCGGGAATTTCTGAGCAGGGCGAAATTTCATACAGAATATCTTTTTGCTGTTGCTACTTACGGAAATTTAGCAGGAGCTTCCATGCAGGAACTTCAAAAATCGGTCAGGCCATACGGATATCAATTCCATTATATGAATACCCTGCTCGTGGTTGACAACTTTCTTCCAAATTTTGAAATCAATGAAGAAATATCTCTGTTGAAAAAGAAAAAAACGGAAGAATGTCTGGAAAAGATTGTAAAGGATATTCGCAGTCACAGACATTATATTCCGAAACCGACGCAAAAAGATATAGACCTTTCCGCTATGTGTGTGCCGCTTATGGAACAGCAGGATAAAGGTGAAAATGCAAAAGCATTTTTAATAAATAGTGCTTGTATCCGCTGTGGTATCTGTGTGAAAGTCTGTCCGGCAAATAATATAACGCTTAAAGAACAGATCAAATTCCATGATAAATGTGAAAGCTGTTATGCCTGCATACATGCTTGCCCGGAAAATGCTATCCATTTGGAAAATGAGAAAAGTAACGTGCGCTGGAGAAATCCAGAGATTACTCTGGAAGAGCTTATTCAATCAAATCAATAAAATAAAGGAGCAGATGACTATGAAAGTATTAGGAATTAACGGAAGCATGAGAAAAGATGGGAATACGGCAATTATAATCCGTACTGTTTTCGAGGAACTGGAAAAAGAAAGAATATCTACAGAGCTCATCCAGCTTCCAGACGTATATATTAGACCATGCAGGATTACACAGGGTAAAGACTGTCTGGCATGCATGGGGAAAGAAAACTGTGTTTTCGGAGATGATGATTTTTATGATATTTTTGAAAAAATAAAAGAGGCGGACGGATTGATTTTAGGTTCTCCTGTTTATGGCGCTGATATTACCGCGGAAATGAAAATCTTCCTTGACCGTGTGGGACTGGCGAGCATTGGGAATCCAGACGCATTACGCCATAAACCGGGCGCTGCCGTTTGTGCTGTTCGTCGTGCCGGCGGTATGAATACAGTGAATGCAATGAATAATGTCATGCTGTTTCGAGAAATGTTCCTTGTCGGTTCTACCTATTGGAATATGGTTTATGGAAAAGATATAGGTGATGTTCTTAAAGATGATGAGGGTATGGCTAATATGAGAAATATTGGTCAAAACATGGCATGGCTGATCAAGCAGTTAAGAAAATAAGTAAATAAAAGAATTGAGAGATTTCTTGTAGGGAATGACGGTGGGAGCATTGAAGTGTCCCAAATATGTTAAATGCGGTTGACACATTGCCAACATATATTGCTTGTCAGGATACGGCCGCCCAATTTATAATTGAAGCACGAAATATAAGGAGGCATATCACAGAAAATGAAATTCAATGAAAAACTTTTATCCATACGAAAGAAAAAAGGACTGTCTCAAGAGGAACTCGGCATGGAACTCCAGGTTTCAAGGCAGACAATTTCCAAATGGGAAGCAGGGGTATCACTTAGATAAAGATACCACATCAATCCCACGCTGGCTTTTGCTCAACCGATACAGCCGGAGGGCTGGATAACAAGAAAAGGCGGTATGCGCCCCGTGGAGGGGGGTAGCGTACCGCCTTTTCTTGTGGGGGTTTCCAAAGGGGGCAACGCCCCCATTTGGCACACGACTTTGCGAAGCAAAGTGTAGTGTGTTATACGCTCTGTCGGCGTTGCCGTGAAAATCCCGTTGCCGCCGGGGAGGGCAAGGGTATTTGAAACGGCAGGAAAACAGGGCTGTGCTTGCGTGGCGTAGAGCCGCAAGCGCAGGTCTGGATTCATCAGCAGACAGGGCGTATATGAAAGCCCCCGTCCCTCGTCCTACGCTCCAACTTGTGGACAAAGTGTCCCGAAGTTGTGGCCACACTCCCGGAAAAGTAGCAGGACAGCGGGCAACCGTCAAGGCTGAAATGAACGGGGTTACACCCGGCCTTGACCGCCGCCCGCCGCCCCGCTGGATGGGTGGACAAGGCGGCCAATCCCTCAAAGTGCTTGTCCGCGCTCTTTCTGATTTTGAGGTATTCAGTTTTTCAAAATTGAATAATCAAAATAAATTTTTTCGATTGAAAAAATTTTATTTGTTATCATCTTCAATGCCATATTTTTTCTTTTGCCGAATCACATAATTACTGATTTTTTCATCATATAGTGGATACTGGTAATCCAACTGGCATGCCACTTCTGACGAAACC
>DWWD01000014.1 GCA_019119895.1 Candidatus Anaerostipes avistercoris
GGACAAGGATAACTATACTGGAAAAAAGACAAAAAAGAAACCATGAAGTTACAACTGCAACTCCATGATTCTTATACTTTATAATTCTAACTGCAACAAATATGTTGCAATTATTTTTTCAATTAACCTATAATGGACGTAGGTTCATTATAATTGTAACTGCACAATCTGGAGGTTCATTTTATGGAAATCAGAGTTTTAAGATATTTCCTTACTGTCGTCCGTGAGGAAAGTATTTCTGCCGCAGCGGATTATCTGCATATTACGCAGCCTACCCTCTCCAGGCAGATAAAAGAATTAGAAGACGAATTGGGAGTTAAACTGTTAAACCGCGGAAAGAAAAACCGCAAAATCACTTTGACCGACGAAGGAATGCTTCTTCGAAAACGAGCAGAAGAGATTGTAACTCTTGCCGACAAGACACGGGCAGAATTTGATGCTGCTGAAGAAATTATCAGCGGTGATATCTATATCGGAGGAGGGGAGACAGAGGCTATGCGCCTGATCGCGCGCGCCGCAAAAAAACTGCAGGACAGCTATCCTCATATTAAATATCATCTGTTCAGCGGCAATGCAGACGATGTCGCTGAACGTCTGGATAAAGGACTTTTGGACTTTGGAGTTTTTATTGAACCGGCTAATATGGAAAAATATGATTATCTCCGGCTTCCGGTCACAGATACGTGGGGACTTCTCATGCGAAAAGACAGTTCTCTGGCATCTCTTAATAATATCGAAGTAAAAAATTTGAAAGAGATTCCGCTTATCGTCTCCCGGCAGTCCATGACGAGCAACGAATTTTCCGGATGGGGAAGATTTGACTTCAATCAGCTGAATATTGTCGCAACCTATAACCTCGTTTACAATGCTTCTCTTCTGGTGGCAGAAGGTCTCGGATATGCATTATGTCTGGACCGCTTAGTGGACACAACCGACAGCAGCGAGTTATGCTTCCGTCCGCTGAAGCCTCATCTTGAGGCGCGTCTGAATCTTGTATGGAAAAAATATCAAATCTTTTCAAAGGCAGGCGAAAAATTCCTGGAAAAGCTGCAGGAAGAGTTTCACGGATAAAATCTCACTCTTTTTTATGTATCTTTTCTGATTCCGTCAAGCAGCTCATCAATCTGCTTTGCCCGGTTGGTCTTTTCCATAAAATTCTTCTCATGATAATAAATATACCGGACTACATCGTAAAAATTCCGGGAATTCATCGTTTGTTTATGGAATCCTTCGCTCCATTTATTCTGTCTCCCGGCACCTGTCCGTTTTCCTCTGTAGTTTTCGTGATAAACCTTTGATACTTTCTGATGATCCAGATAAATCCTCCATGCACTGAATGGCGCTCTTATAAAAACAACGCCGTCCGATATATGACAATTCAGATGAAACTGTCGGCAGATCAGATATATATTCTTTTCCGTCAGGGAAAGGGTTCGGAAATCCATTTTATTTTCCGGCATCCTGCTCTTCTTCTGCTGTTCTGCCGTCTTTCTTCTTGCCGAGGTTTTCCAGCGAAATACCTTCCATCCGCCCTTTCCCCTGCAGTACAGGCATGGCCTGTATCCATGGAAAATCAGAATTTTCTCAGCCTCTGCAAAATTCGTATGATTTTTCTTTATGTATTTACATCCTGCCGTATGCAGTATCCCGGTATTCTGATTTAGTATGCATTTCTGCCCCCTGGTCCGATCCGCATATTTCTCATATAACTTCTTGTATAACTGACAAAGATACTGTGCGTCATATTTGGCATAATGCAGCCTTTTAGGCTGAAACGACACTCCAGCCTTCATAAGAGCCGCTTCAAAGCTGATTCTTTTTTCTTTTTCCGCCGCAATCAGGCTCACTATATCCTGAAGTACGACGACCTTATGTTCCGGCATCCGAATATTAGAACGGTTCATCCCTTCAGCAAAAATGTCATAAGCATCCTCCGTCCAGACAACAACATATTGATACTGAGGAAACAGACAGGAAACTCTGTGATATACTACGGTTTCGCTTTTGGCTTCTTTCAGAAGAGCGGGCGTCACATGCGCAGTTTTTCTGGTATCAGGTGACAAGGCTTTCACATCTTTTATTCTGATAAATCTTGAGAATCTTTTTTTCTCTTCTAATTTTTCATTCGTTCCTATGATACCTATCTGGACCGGTTCTCTGACGGAATTTTCTTCTTGGTCAATTAACTGATTCCACTCTATATCCAGAAAAATATACGCAAATTTCTCCATATCGGCACCTCACACTCTTTTTTCTTTTTCACTGTGCTTTATCCTACTTCCATCATACACCTTTTAACCATAGATATGTTGTTTTTTGCGATTATTCAGAAAAAAAGAAATAGAACGGCAGAAAACCGCTCTATTTCTGTAAATTGTTTCTTTTTTATTCTGCGAAATTTCCCGTATATAACTGATAATATTTCCCTTTTGCTTCAATCAGCTCATCGTGAGTTCCTCTCTCAATGATGCGTCCCTGTTCCATAACCATGATACAGTCGGAATTCTTAACTGTTGAAAGTCGATGAGCAATAACGAACGTTGTACGTCCCTTCATCAGGGCATCCATACCTTCCTGCACTAATTTCTCAGTACGGGTATCGATAGAGGATGTCGCTTCATCCAGGATCAGAGCCGGCGGATCTGCAACTGCCGCGCGGGCAATGGCAAGCAGCTGGCGCTGTCCCTGACTTAAGTTAGCTCCGTCTCCGGTCAGCATTGTATGATATCCATCCGGAAGACGACGGATAAATCCATCTGCATTGGCAAGTTTTGCAGCATTGATACAATCCTCGTCTGTTGCATCTAACTTACCGTATCGAATATTATCCATAACAGTTCCGGTAAACAGATGGGTATCCTGCAGTACGATTCCCAGAGAACGTCTCAAATCTGCTTTCTTAATCTTATTGATATTAATGCCGTCATAACGGATTTTTCCATCTGCGATATCATAGAAACGGTTGATCAGGTTTGTAATCGTTGTTTTTCCTGCTCCCGTCGCTCCTACAAAGGCAATCTTCTGTCCCGGTTCTGCCCAGAGGCTTATATTATGCAGAACAATCTTGTCATCTGTATATCCAAAGTCTACATCGTCTAAGACAACGCTTCCCTCAACCCTTTTATAGGTAATAGTCCCGTCTGCTTTATGAGGATGTTTCCATGCCCAGAGATTTGTGCGGGTATTGCTTTCCACCAGCTGGCCATTTTCATCTTCTTTTGCATTTACAAGTTCAACATAACCTTCATCCAGTTCCGGTTCCTGATCCATCAGATCAAAAACACGCTGCGCACCGGCTGCCGCATTGACAACGAAGTTGATCTGCTGGCTGACCTGGGTGATTGGGTTTGTAAAGCTTCGGTTCAGTCCGACAAATGTAACAACAGTTCCTACGGTAACTCCTGCCCATCCGTTAATGCCTAAAATAGCTCCGAGGATTGCCATCAGCGCATAACTGATCCATCCGATATTGGCATTGACGGGCATTAGGAGGTTTGCATAACTGTTTGCCTTATTTGTACTGTTTCTCAGTCTCTCATTTACTTTATGAAAATCTGCCTTTGCTGCCTCTTCATGACAGAAGACTTTTACCACTTTCTGCCCATCCAGCATTTCCTCAATAAATCCATCTACTTTTCCAAGATCGATCTGCTGATGTACATAATATCTTCCGGATATGCTGGAAAAATTCTTTGTGACATTCAGCATGACAAGTCCTGTTATAATAGAAAGCACTGTCAGCAGTGGATTTAACACGATCATCGTAACCAGTGTCGCTGTCATTGTAATCACAGAGTTGATAATCTGAGGAATACTCTGGCTCAATAACTGCCTTAGAGTATCTACGTCATTCGTATAAACAGACATGATACCTCCATGCGCATGAGTATCAAAATATTTGATCGGCAGTGCCTCCATGCGGCGGAACAGATCGTCTCTCAGATGACGCATCGTTCCCTGGCTGACATTGACCATAATACGGTTATAGGCAAAGGCTGTGATGACACCTGTTCCCATAATGCAGACCAGTCGGAACAGATCCGAAGCAAGGCCGCTGAAATCATTGGAACCATTGGCAAGCATCGGTGTAATATAATCATCCACCAGTGTCTGCGGGAAAGTAGCCCCGACAACTGTCGCGACTGCCGTAATCAAAATGAAGGCGATTACAAACAAAAATGGTATTTTATAATAATGAAGCATATATTCAATGACCCGTTTAATGATTTTAGAAGCTGAACCAAACTGGGCCCTTGTTTTTTTCTTTTTCATGAATCAGTTCTCCTCCTTCCTGTTGACCTAAGCCGGCTGATCGAAATCGCCGCTGCCTTCAAGCTGTGAATTGTAGATTTCCTGGTAAATCATATTGTTCTTCAGGAGATTCTCATGCGTATCAAAGGCATTGACTTCTCCTTCATCCAGCACAAGAATTCTATCCGCAGATTCCACACTGGAAACACGCTGCGCAATAATGATTTTTGTCGTTCCCGGAATCTGTTTTGCAAATGCCTGGCGGATGCTTGCATCTGTCGCAGTATCGACCGCGCTGGTAGAATCATCCAGAATCAAAACTTTTGGTTTTTTCAATAAAGCCCGCGCAATACACAGGCGCTGTTTCTGACCGCCGGAAACATTAGAACCGCCTCGCTCGATTTTCGTATGATAGCCATTTGGCATACGGTCAATAAATTCATCGGCACATGCTGCTTTGCATGCCTCGATACATTCTTCATCTGTGGCGTCCGGATTTCCCCAGCGCAGATTTTCCAGAATTGTGCCGGAGAACAATGTATTTTTCTGAAGTACAACAGAAACCTGATTTCTCAGAATTTCTGTATCATATTTTCGGACATCCACTCCTCCGACACAGACAGAACCGTCATCCACATCATACAGACGGCAGATCAGGTTCACAAGGCTGCTCTTGCCGGAACCGGTACCTCCGATGACTCCGATCGTCTCACCGCTCTTAATATGAAGATCAATATCGGACAGAGCATTTTTGCCGCTTCCGTGTTTGTAAGAGAAGTTTACATGATTAAAATCAATCTGTCCGTCAGCGACTTCCATAACAGGATCTTCCGGATCTTTCAAGTCCGGTGTTTCTGACAGAACTTCGCTGATACGGCGGATACTTGCCAGTGACATACTGATCATAACCACAACCATGGAAAGCATCATAAGACTCATCAGCAGGGCCATTATGTAACTGAACAGGCTGGTCAGATCACCGGTCGTCATAGACCCGCTGACAATAAACTGAGCGCCAAACCATGAAACAGAGATGATACAGAAATAAACTGCAATCATCATTGCCGGGCTGTTAAATGCCAGAAGACTTTCCGCTTTTACGGAAAGATCGTACAGCATTTTTGACGCCTTGGAAAACTTGATATTTTCATAATCTTCCCGGACAAACGCCTTGACAACTCGAATCGCAGATACATTTTCCTGAACGCTTGCGTTCAGATCATCATATCTCCGGAACACCTGATTAAAAATCTTAAGTGTAACGACCATGATGGTCCCGATTACAATGACAAGAAATACAACCGCAATTAAAAACATAGCACTTAACCGCGGACTGATGATCATACACATAATAAAACTGAAAATCAGATTTAACGGGGAACGGACCGCCACACGAATGACCATCATAAATGCGTTCTGTACGTTAGTAATATCTGTGGTCATACGTGTTACCAGACCCGGAACACTGAATTTATCAATATTAGAAAATGAAAAGGTCTGGATATTCGCGTAAATGGCTTCCCTCAAATTGGCTGCCAGTCCTGCGGATGCTCCGGCGGCGTTCTTTCCAGCCAGTGCTCCAAATGTCAGACTCAGAAATGCCATAATTACCATAAGCAGCCCATAACGGTAAACAACAGACAGATTGTTCGCCTGCAGACCTCTGTCTATGATAATGGCAGTGACAAATGGCATTAAAATTTCCATTACCACTTCCAAAGCGGTCAGTCCTATGCAGAGAAAGGTCTCCCGCTTATATTGTTTAAGCTGTTGTAATATTTTTTTCACGGTAAAGATTCCTCCTATCTTCTTTCATTTTATTTTCTTCCATTCTGGAAAGCTGTGCCAGAACTTTCTGTTCCAGATTCCACAGGTGATCTTTTTCCTGTGAATCTAAGCTGCTGAAGATCTCTGCTTCCAGCTGCTCTGCCTGTTTTATTAATTTTTTCCCCTCAGCAATCATTTTCTCTGTAGGGATCACTTTCTTCTTCCTGGCATCTTTAGGATGTTCTTTGAAATAAATATACTTTTTCTCTTTTAGCTTCTTGATCAGCGCAGACAGTGTCGGCTTAGATATTCCAATCTCACGACTTAATTCTGTAATATAAGTCCCATTTGAATGATGCCGAAGCATATAAACCATAAAATATACCTGTCCTCCACTCATGCCTGTCTCTTTCAAATTTGATTCCAGCTGTGTCGTTATATCCAGGCTGATTTTCTTCATCATATAAATCATTTCCTCGATTCGAAAATCCGTTGTCATTCCTATCCACACCTCCTTTTCATTTTATTGTTCAACTCGAAATAGTTCGTCTCCTAATTATATGCCCATTAAAGATTTTAGTGCTATTTCAGACAAATGTAAAATTCAAAATCATTATAATCTATAAATATTTTTTATAATAATACAATTTTCTCTCCGGCAGCCGGCTCTTCTGTTGAAGCATCCATCGAAACATGGTATAATCTATCGGGTCTTTTTATTGTTTATCATCAGCATTATTTTATATAGAAGGGGAAAATATATGAATACGGTACAATTAGAATGTTTTATTACAGTGGCTGAACATTTGAATTTTTCAAAAGCCTCCAGGGTTCTAAAGATTACGCAGCCCGCTGTCAGCCATCAGATTCAGACTCTGGAAGAAGAACTGGAAGTAAAATTGTTCAACCGTACCAGTCGGAATGTTTCCCTCACCCAGGAAGGGGTTTTGTTTTTCGCAGACGCGCAACTGATCTTAAGAACCGCCCTGTCTGCAAAAGAACGTCTGGGAAACTATGAACATTTTATTCCTTTTGAACTGGGATGTCACAATCATATGGAAATGAACCTGCTTCCTCCTGTGCTGAAGCAGCTTGCGGATGAGTTTCCTCTGCTTCGTCCCTCTATTCGTCTGGTTCCTTTTCCTTCTATTTTCAGCATGGTGGAAAACAACCAGATTCATGTGACTTTAGGAACAAAAGACGGACTGAAAAATTCTTCTCTTATGTTCCGGGAACTGTTTCTGGCTCCTGTGGCATGTATCTGCTCTCCAGAACATCCCCTTGCCCAATATGATTCTCTTACCAGGGATCAGCTGGAAGGAAATTTTGTCGCCTGTTCTCCGAGGCAGATACCGGATTCCATTTTCAGAATCCAGAGTAATATTATCACAGACCTGTCACCAAGGGAACGGTTTATGACAGAAAATATTGAAAGCGCGATCACGCTGGTAAAAGCCCAGATTGGCTATACCATTTATCCGGATATTCCGCCATGCAGAGAATCCGGATTATGTTACATCCCAGTTACCGACATGCCGAAAATATCATTTGGCGTTTTTTACCGGCAGAATCATACAGATCCGGTGCTGAAACGGTTCCTTACACTTTTGTCACAGCATATCAAAGACCAGTAAGCTGAGGGAGGTACTGGTCTTTTTGGTGATATTCCTTCACTTTTCCCTATTTCCTTTTCCGGGAATATCCCAGAAGACTTATAAAATATGATATGCCAAATATAAGTATAAGAATTCCAAATATGAAAAAGAGATTTATTCCGGATATTTTTGCAAAATCAGTGATGCCAGATCCATCTTCCAAATAATTCAGAAAATACACATTAGGAATTACGAGAATCAACCCCGCATACTGCGCATATCGAAATCCAAACCAGTAGATAACAGGCAATAGAAAGCTTGTCCATATCAGCGGAATTACGGCTGCAAGAAGAATTGTAAGATAAAAAAGCGCAGCATCAAAACTGCCAAAACGCAAAAATGATACCAGAGATAATATCAAACTTATGACAATACTGATTACCAGCGTCAGCAATACAGAAACATATTTACTCATCACTACCTGCCTGCCGGTAACCGGCATAATCATCTGATAGCTTTTCCAGTTATGCTGTTCATCCGCAGAAAATTCCAATACATGCTGTATACCAACTGCCATGGCAAATAGAACACTCATAAAGAGACCGGCTGCAGGGCCAGTTCGCACAAAGAGCAGTACAGCCAGCACCGCCACAAGAGCCGCTTCTTTTTTTCCAATGCTTTTCAAAAACAAAGAACATTCCTTATAAATTAACCCTCTCATATGACATCCTCCTTCATACCTAAATTATCCTTTATCTGATATAGAATTTCATAATTTCTTCCAGAGATGCGTCATCCACTACAAAATCCTGATACTTCCCCTTTGCTCTGTATTTATGATCCGTCAGACATTCCACACAGGCCGGGGTCTCTTTATAAGCAATATAATCTTCTGATGAAATCTCTGTGAACTGCTGTCTGGTACATCGAATAATTCCATATTCGTAAATCAAATCATCTTTCCTGGCTTCAAACAAAATATGTCCCCGATGAATTAAAACAACATAATCGGCGATGTTCTCGACATCTGATATCATATGAGATGAAAATAAAATGGAATGTGTTTCATCTTGTATAAATTCCAGAAAAAAATCAAGGATTTCTTCCCGTACAATCGGATCCAATCCCGTGGTCGCCTCATCCAGGATTAAAAGCTTCGGTCTGTGTGCCAGAGCACAGATAATTGATAATTTCATCTTTGTTCCCCGGGAAAACACTCCAATTTTTTTATCCAGGGGTATTTTGAAACGTTTCAATGAATGATAAAAAAATTCCCTGTCCCACGCCGCATATATGCCTGCAAATATTGTATTTATGTCATGTACTGTGAAAACATCATGAAAATGACATTCATCAAATACAACCCCTGTTTCCTCTTTGAAAGCATCCTTCCGATTATCTTTTCCCATAATTTCTATCTGACCGGAATCCCTGTTTAATTCATTTAAAATAAGAGAAATTGTTGTTGTCTTTCCCGCACCGTTTTCTCCAATAAATCCAACAATCCGTCCTTTTGGTACCCGGAATGTAACATTCTCCAGTGAAAAACCCGGAAATTGCTTACTCAGCCCCTTAACAAAAATGTTATTTTCCATCATAATGCAGCCTCCTCTCACTCATCTGATTCATAAAACATCTTCAGAATTTTTGCCATCTGTTCATATGAAATACCATGCGTCCGGCCTATCTCCGCAGCCTCACGAAGCAGACCTTCTGCCTTTCGAAACAGCTCTTCCTGAATGAATTCTTTATTCTGCGCCGAAACAAAGCACCCTTTTCCTGATACTGT
This sequence comes from Candidatus Anaerostipes avistercoris, assembly GCA_019119895.1. Lineage (GTDB taxonomy): Bacteria > Bacillota > Clostridia > Lachnospirales > Lachnospiraceae > Anaerostipes > Anaerostipes avistercoris. The sequence continues at coordinate 9,403 of DWWD01000014.1, forward strand.
CTCAATGAAACCGTCACGCGCCAGATCTTCATAAGCCCGCTGTACGGTTATCACGCTAATGTGAAGATCTCTTGCCAGCGCTCTTATGGAAGGCAGCGCCTCCCCAGCCTGTAAGGAGCCCTCCATAATTTTACCTTTAATCTGCAGGCAAATCTGCTCATATATTGGTTTGTTGCTGCTGTTGCTGATAATAATCTCCATAATACCTCACATCCGTACTGACCGTAATAACTGTACTTGTATGATAAGTACAGTATAGCATTTTATGACTGCAAAAGCAACAAAATAAACCCCTCTCCATAAAGAAGAAGGGTTCATAAATCATCATGTTTAATTTGTTTCTCAGAATATCACTCCGATATTTATTTTTGACACACCGGGCAGTACACGCTGCTTCTTCCGCCGATCACGATGCGGCAGAGAGGTTCCCCGCAGACCGGACAAGGCTCGCCGTCATGTCCGTAAACCTGCAGAAACGGCGTGTTGCGATAGTCCTGTCCCTTTGTCTCCAGATACTCCTCCGGCGTAATCTCGTTCTTTTCGATAAAAAAGGCCAGCCGTTCCGGAATAACCGAAGCGAGGCGGTTCCATTCCTCTGTTGTCAGTGTGTTGGCAGGCCTTGCCAGATGGATGTGAGCGGCAAACAAAATTTCATCCGAATAGATATTGCCAATTCCAGCTATAATACTTTGATCCAGCAGGCACTGCTTGATGACTTTCTTTCGTTTTCCCAGTCGTGAAGATAAATATTCCCCGGAGAAGCAAAGTTCAAAGGGATCTGCACCCAGCTTTTTGATTCCGCTGTATGTATCTTCTTCTCCCTGCCGCAGCAGCCAGAATCGTCCGAAACGACGAGTGTCCGAAACCGGTCGCCGCTTTCCATACAGAGAATCAGAAATTTCCCTTTCCGCCCGATTCCGGCAAATATCTGACCGGTAACCTGCCTGCCAAATTCATCGGCGTCAGGATGTGCGATAACTTCCGGTTTTCTGACCGTAAGCCGCTGAATCGCAAGTCCTTTTATCTGAGGTTCCATCACCCGTTTAACTGCTTCTATTTCCGGTAATTCAGGCACGGTTGCCACCACCTTTCCCTGCAGACTTTTTGATCTGCTCATGATAAAAATAGTTTACGATGACTGGCGGCGCATCAAATGGCTGCTTCATACTGTCATCGTTGGTCACATAATCCAGCCTATTTTCTGCGGCATAGGCTTTCCGTTGTCCATATCATTTTTAAAGCTCTCATCCAGCGTATTGACAGACCAGGAGAACCGGGCATCCGGAAATGTTTTGATCAAGTCCAGATCCCGCAGTACAAGGTCGCTTTTCGTAGCAATACCTGCACGCATGCGTGCAGCCCACATAAGGATTTACAGAATAGTCACTCACTGGCAGATTGGATTTGGAAGTATGCTTTTGACTTCGATTTCCTGAATGATTAGAGACATCATATATCCTCCGTTTCCTGATTGACCAGTCTGGTAAGATTCTTTGTGAATGTCCGGGACAAATCAATCAGCTGTTTTTGCTCCTCCGGTGTAAACATAGACATGGCCATATCCTCTGCCCAGGTAATGCGCCGCACAACTTTTTCACAATAGGCTCTTCCGGCATCCGTCATCTGAACAAGCTTGTTTCGCTTATTTTTCGGCATCTCAGTGACAGTTACATAGTTATCCGCCAGAAGGTTCTTGATAATCAGATTGACCGTTTGTTTGGATTGAAGGGTCCTCTGGCAGATTTCTTTCTGAGTCATGCCGTCTTTTGAATAAAAAAGGACATTGACCACTAACAGTGTTTTCATCATCATGCCATTACGTTTGGCGTATTCATCATAGAGAGCAAACTGCTCATCTCTGAATTTACAGTACAGATATGCGTTTTTCTTATCTTCCTTAGTCATAACTCACCACCTTTAGTCTATTTATTTACGGTCAATTTTTTGACTATATTATAACAAAAGGACTGTTCTTCGTCAATGGATTCTCCGTACAGGTACAGTCATTTTTCGGTCTTACCGCATAAAAAAGCCGGATGATTTTCGTAAATTGAAAACCTTCCGGCTATGTAATTTCTGTATTTAGTTATTGTTTCCTATTGATAAAATTGGCAATTAAGATTAATATTATTTAAAGCATTTACGCTCCTAACATTATATCCCATGTCTTGTAACTTTTTAGCAATTTCTATTTCTTTATTCAGTTTTAGATAATTCTTCTTCCATTTTTTCTCCTTATGAAAAATCCCCATCAAAGACTGACTGGGATTTATTTACGCACTATACTATTTGTATCCCACCTGTATAGCAAAAACTATAAAAAAAGCAAGTCAGAAAATGCAAAAATCCCTGAAGACACCTGTTATCCAGAGTCTTCAGGGATTTTATCATTCTCTTATAAGATTAGTTGCCCATCTGTTTTGCAACTTCTTCTGCAAAGTTTTCTTCTTTCTTTTCGATTCCTTCACCAGTTTCGAAACGAACGAATCCTTTGATTGTTACGTTAGCGTTGTTTGCCTTAGCAACCTGCTCTACGTATTTTCCAACAGCCTGTTTTCCATCTTCAGCTTTTACATAAGCCTGATCTAACAGACATACTTCTTTTAATTCTTTGTTCAGACGTCCGATGATCATCTTTTCGATGATGTTGTCCGGTTTGTCCGGATTTTCGTTCTTAGCCTGTACTTTTAAGATTTCAGTTTCATGCTCGATATAATCTTTGGAAACTTCATCTCTGCTTGTGTATTTTGGAGCGATCGCTGCAACCTGCATTGCAACGTTTTTACCCATTTCCTTGATTTCGTCGTTTACTACATCTGTAGCAACTTCAACTAATACACCGATTTTTCCACCAGCGTGGATGTAAGAAGCAACGAATCCATCTTCAGCGCTTGCTTTGCTGAATCTGCGGATATTTAAGTTTTCACCGATTACGGCGATTTTTCCGTCTAATGCTTCTTTTACAGTTTTTCCAGCTTCTGCTTTGGATTCTTCTGCCAGGAACGCCTCGATATCAGCTGCCTGTGTTGTCAGAGTCTGATCTGCAACTTCTGCAACATATGCCTGGAATGTATCATTCTTTGCTACGAAGTCTGTCTCAGAGTTAACTTCCACGATAGCTGCTTCTTTTGCATCATCAGAAAGCGCTACTGCTACCAGTCCTTCTGCAGCGATACGTCCAGCTTTTTTCGCTGCTTTCGCAAGACCGTTCTCTCTTAAGTATTCTACTGCTGCGTCCATGTCTCCGTCGGTATTTGTAAGAGCTTTCTTACAGTCCATCATACCTGCACCGGTCATTTCACGTAACTCTTTTACCATTGCTGCTGTAATAGCCATGATCTTTTTTCCTCCTAAAAATAGATTTTAATTATTCTTCATCTTCTGCAGCTGCTTCTTCTGCTTCTGCATCAGCGTCGATTCCCTGATTTGCTTCGATAACGGCATCAGCCATTGCAGAAGTGATCAGTTTTACCGCACGGATCGCATCGTCATTACCAGGAATAATGTAATCTAATTCTTCAGGATCGCTGTTTGTATCTGCGATACCAACCAGAGGAATTCCTAAACTATGTGCTTCCTGAACACAGATGCTTTCTTTCTTAGGGTCTACAACGAAGATCATGTCCGGAAGTCCGCCCATTTCTTCGATTCCGCCTAAGTTCTTCTGTAATTTGTTCTTTTCTTTGTTAAGTTCTAAAACTTCTTTCTTTGGAAGTACGTCAAATGTTCCGTCTTCTTCCATCTCTTTGATCTTCTTTAATCTTGCGATTCTTGATTCAATGGTCTTGAAGTTTGTAAGCATTCCACCTAACCATCTTTGATTTACATAGAACATTCCGCAGCGCTCTGCTTCTGCCTGGATAGAATCCTGTGCCTGCTTCTTTGTACCAACGAAGAGGATTTTTCCACCTTCTGCCACACATTCTTTTACTGCGTTATAAGCATCGTCAACCATACCTACAGATTTCTGAAGGTCGATGATGTGGATACCATTACGCTCTGTGTAGATGTACGGAGCCATTTTAGGGTTCCATCTTCTTGTCTGATGTCCAAAGTGAACACCTGCTTCAAGTAACTGTTTCATTGAAATTACGCTCATTATAAAATCTCCTTTAGTTTGTGCTTCCGCCATTTTCAACGTCCCGGCAAACCCTGCGGCACTTACCGGAATTCCAATGACGTGTTTATTTTTTCCTATGACAGTATATCAGACCCTGCATTGAATTGCAAGGTCTTTCTTTACGGCTGTTTTGTGATTTCGTCAAAGATGAAATCGTTGGTTACTTTAATATAGGTTCCTTTCATCCCGGAAGATCTTGTTTCGATCACTCCCGCGCTCTCCAGCTTGCGCAGCGCATTAACGACAACGGAACGGGTGATGCCGAAACGGTCGGCAATCTTGCTGGCGACCAGCACTCCTTCATTTCCTTCCAGTTCATCTAAAATATGATAAACGGCTTTATGTTCTGTAAAAGACAGGGTGCTGATCGCAGAACTTACGATATTTTTCTTTCTGCGTTCCATTTCCATTTCTTCACTGACAGAACGAAGCATTTCAAGTCCGACAACCGTCGTGCCGTACTCTGCTAAAATAATATCATCGATGGAGTACTCCTGGTTCTGACGGTACATAAATAAAGTTCCAAATCTTTCTCCCGCAATATCGATTGGAGCGATGATAGCATAATAATCATCAATATCATTATCAAATCCTAATGTGGAAAGACTGACATTCTCATTGGTAGAAAGAATGGTCAGAAGTCTTTCATTCAGTGAATGATCCACATAATCTTTTACATTGCCGGAAATCAGCTGATGGAGAACTTCAATGTTCTCCGCTTCATTTTTTCCTAATATTTTTCCCTTCTTGCTGACGACCAGAACATTGGAATCCATAACTTCTGTTAACACTTTGCAGATATCATTAAAAACAACTTTCTGCGAATTGTTGTTATGAAGCAGTTTATTGATTTTTCTTGTTTTATCTAATAACTGTATACTACTCATCTATGTCCTTTCTCCTTAATTGGCAGAAACTTCTTCCTGTTCAGTTTCTTCCGGCATTTTACATACATGTCCGCATTCTTTATTGGAACATACCAGCTTCTTACCTTTTTCAATCATATAACTTCCGCATTTTTCACATTTTACGGTAGAAGGCTTCTGCCATGAAATAAATTCACATTCCGGATTGTTTTCACATCCGTAATATTTACGGCCTTTCTTTGTTTTCTTAAGAACCACTTCTCCGCCACAGAGCGGGCATGGAACTCCTACTTTCTCGAAATGAGGCTTTGTGTTTCTGCATTCAGGAAATCCCGGACATGCCAGGAATTTTCCGTATGGTCCATATTTTACGACCATATTTCGTCCGCACTGATCGCAGATCACATCGGTTACTTCATCTTCGATTTTTACTTTTTCCAGTTCCTTTTCCGCATTTTTCACTGCGATTTCAAAATCAGGATAGAAATTCTCTATTACTGATTTCCAGCGGACTTTCCCTTCTTCCACCATGTCCAGCAGGCCTTCCATCATAGCTGTAAAGTTCACATCCACAATAGACGGAAAAGCTTTTTTCATCATACTGTTGACTGCCTCTCCCAGCTCTGTCACATAGAGGTTCTTCTTTTCTTTGACCACATAGCGCCGTGCCACGATGGTTGAAATGGTCGGAGCATAGGTACTCGGTCTTCCGATTCCAAGCTCTTCCAGTGTGCGTACCAGCGAAGCTTCTGTATAATGAGCCGGCGGCTGGGTAAAGTGCTGTTTGCTTTCGAAATCGTTTAATTTCAGCTGGGTATCCTTGTCAATGGATTTGATCATTCCATTGCCCTCGGATTTTTCATTATTAATATTGTAGACAGATAAGAATCCGTCGAAGGCGATCTTTGACGCAGAAGCTGTAAACCGATATTCTCCCGCACTGATCTTCACAGATGTATTTTCATACCTCGCCGGCGCCATCCTGCTTGCCACAAAACGATTCCAGATCAGCTGATAGAGTCTGAACTGGTCTCTTGACAGCTGTTCCTTGATAGATGCAGGAGAAAGGCTCATATCCGTCGGACGAATCGCCTCATGGGCGTCCTGAACTTTCTTATCATCGTTCTTCTTCGCCTGACTGGCTTTTCCCACATATGGTTCGCCGTAATGCTCTCTGATATATTCTTTGGCATGGGCGTCTGCTTCCTCAGAAATACGTGTGGAATCCGTACGAAGATAAGTGATCAGACCTACAGTTCCTTTTCCTTTAACATCCACGCCTTCATACAGCTGCTGCGCGATTCTCATGGTTTTCTGTGTTGCGAAATTCAGCTTGCTGGATGCGTCCTGCTGCATGGTACTGGTCGTAAACGGAAGCGGATTCTTCTTTAACCGCTCGCTTACTTTAACTCCGTCTACCTGAAATTCTTTTCCATTCAAATGTTCCAGCAGTTCATCCATTTCCTCTTTGCTGTGGATTTCCATTTTGCCGTCCTGATTTCCGACAAATTTTGCCTCCAGAGGCTTTTTGTTTCCCTTAACATCAAGAAGGGCTGTCAGCGTCCAGTATTCCTGCGGGATGAACAGATTGATTTCTTCTTCTCTGTCACAGATCAGACGCAGCGCCACAGACTGAACACGGCCTGCGCTTAATCCTCTCTTGATCTTGGCCCAGAGAATCGGACTGATCTGATAACCCACAATTCTATCCAGAACTCTTCTGGCCTGCTGTGCGTCCACCAGATCCATATCAATCTCTCTCGCATGTTTAAGGGAATCTTTTACCGCTGATTTTGTAATCTCATTGAAGGTAATCCGGCTGCATTTCTTATTTTCCAACTTCAAAGCATGATAAAGATGCCATGAAATGGCTTCTCCTTCCCGGTCCGGGTCAGTTGCCAGATAAACTTTATCCGCCTTTTTCACCGCCTTTCTCAAAGCAGCTAAAACCTCCCCTTTTCCTCGGATTGTAATGTATTTTGGTTCAAAGTCGTTTTCAATATCAACACCCAGTGTACTTTTGGGGAGGTCACGCACATGTCCGTTGGATGCCATTACTTCATAATTTTTACCAAGGAATTTTTTAATTGTTTTTGCTTTCGCCGGTGATTCAACAATGACTAAATTTTTTGGCATATACAATTACCCCTTGTAAATATTTTTTATATAGATATTATGGTGTATCTGTTTTATATATCCGTCAGACTCCAGAGAAAAAAGCGCTGCTGCCGTTTCTCCCAGAGAAAGCCCGGCTGCATTCATGATTTCATTCAGGTGTCTCGGATACAAATCTACCACATCATACACCTTTTTTTCAGGGTGCGCAAGAGATTTTTTCTGAAAACGCCGAATACTTTTCGAAGATTTTGTGAAATTTGGAAATTCAGAAAGAATATCTTCTGTGGTTTCCACCAGTTTCGCACCCTGCTTGATCAGTCCGTGGCAGCCTGCGTGATTTCCTGATGTGACCGGCCCCGGAACGGCAAAAACTTCTTTATTCTGCTCCAGGCCGCAGTCCGCAGTAATCAGAGAGCCGCTTTTCTGCTCTGCTTCCACCACCAGGATTCCGTCACTCAGCCCGCTGATGATTCTGTTTCTTTCCGGGAAACGCCACGGATCCGGCCGGGTTCCCGGAGGATATTCGGAGAAAACCGTCTGGGTCTCATACATTTCATAAAACAGCTGATGGTTGTCCCATGGATAGATCTGGTCAATGCCGCATCCCAGGACTCCTGCTGTGGCGCCCCTGTGATATCCTGCTCCCCGGTGAGCCGCCCCGTCGATTCCTTTGGCAAGTCCGCTGACAATGCCGACCCCCAGATCTGACAGCTCCTTCGCAAACAGGCGGGCGATTTCCAGACCGTAAGAAGAGGGATGCCGGGATCCCACGATGGCAATGACCAGTGGCTTCATCTGCCAGGCTTGTCCTTTTTGGAACATTCCATAAGGATAGTCATAGATTTCCTTCAGTTTTGCAGGATAGGCAGCTTCTCCGGACACAAGAAACCGTATCTGCGCTTTTTCCAGTGCCTCGTAACTGCGCCTGATCTGATCCGGCGAACGGGTCTCCATAAAGCGCTGATACGCCTTTTTTGACAGTGTTTCTTCTATTATATTAGGAGATGCGGCAAACAATTCCCTGGGATGCAGAAAAATTTCCATCAGCTGATGCTGTCTTCTGCTGTTGATTCCCAGCATGGAACAAAACCAGTACCAATACAGCTTATCTGTCATGTTCCGTCACCTCCCTGATAAATCCCGTGTCACGAAAGGTCATGGCTTCAAGGACATGGACCGGACGGATTTCTGTCTCTCCGTCCATCAGCGATATGGTCATGGATAACCGCAGAATCTTATGGATGCCCCGCCTGGTCATCTTTTTCAGATCCAGGGCTTTGTCCAGCAGTTCCTTAACCTCTGTGGATGGACTGCAGAGCCTCATCACATCAGGGGGCTTTATCTCACTGAAGAAAGAATAGCCGGTTCCGGAAAGTCTGTTCTGCTCCTTTCGGATATTTTCCGCTACCCGTTCTCTGATTTCCCCAGATGTTTCTGTGGCTTTTCCCTTTTCCTTCTCTTCTTTGACCGTCAAAACCATATCAAAACGGTCCAGCAGCGGCCCTGACAGTTTCCTCAGGTACTGCTGCTTCTTTAATTTGCTGCACCTGCATCTGCCGTCCTCCAGGGCAAAGCCGCAGGGGCAGGGGTTCATGGTGGCTATGATCTGGAAATCCGCAGGGAATACATAATTCCATCCTAGACGATTGATCTGGATCTGCTTGTCCTCCAGCGGCTGCCGCAAAGCTTCCAGGCATTCCTGCCGGTACTCCATCATTTCGTCCATAACAAGAATTCCATGATGAGCCAGTGTAATTTCTCCTGCTTTCGGTTCCTGCCCGCCTCCGATCAGCGCTCCTTTGGGGATGGAAGAATGGGGCATGCGCACGGGACTTCTCCAGTCGGCGATATTTCTGGACACACCAGCGGCGTCATAAATGCTCTGTACTTCCAGCCGTTCCCGGTCTGTCAGCGGACAGAGAATTGTGGAAACTCTTTTGACTGCCATGGTCTTTCCCGACCCCGGAGAGCCGATCAGCAGCAGATGATGTCTTCCTGTCACTGCAATTTCCGCCGCCCGTTTCAGATGCTGCTGTCCTTCGATATCCGCAAAGTCTTCTTCTGTAGTTTCCGGAATCCATAGTTTTGGCTTTCCGGACAATTTCCTGACGGTTCCGTCGAAGAACCGCAGTATATCAGATAAATGCCCCATAGGAATAATTTCCATCTCTTCCATTTCTTCCAGAGAATCCTGATCCTCAGAAGAAATGAAGAAACGCCGGACTCCTCTCTTTTTTGCTTCCAGGGCGATCGGCAGACAATGTCCCACGCCATGAATCTGGCCATTCAGGCCCAATTCACCGAGAATACAGGTATCCTTAAGCTCTGCCGGCGGAATCTGTCCGAGACACGCCAAAAAAGCCACAGCAATGGGAAAATCAAATGCTGTGCCCGTCTTCCTTACATTGGCCGGGGATAAATTTACCGTGAGTTTCATAGACGGCAGCGGGTGCCCGATGAACCGCAGCGCAGACGCAACCCGCTCCTTTGCCTCTGCCGCTTCCTTTGACAGGCAGCCTACCATTGTAAAATAAGGCAGGCCGTTTCTGATTTCCACTTCCACGTGGATCAGCTGTCCGACAACGCCTCTAACGATGCCGCTCAATACCTCCTGATACATCATAACAAACTCCTTTTTGCTCAGGAAGACTCCAAAATGATATGACTATCATATCATATTTGGAAAATTATTACAATTATTTTAATAATTTCTTCAGTTCATTCATAAATGTATTTACATCTTTAAATTCCCGGTAAATGGCCGCAAAGCGCACATAGGCGACTTCATCCAGATCCCGGATTTTATCCATCACGATCTCGCCGATCTGTGAAGTTTCTACTTCCCGCAGTCCCAGGTTATATATCTTTGCCTCGATCTCATCCACCGCCTGATCGATCTGATCCATGGAAATCGGCAGTTTATGGCAGGACTGTACAATTCCATGACGAATCTTATTACGGTCATAAGTCTGTCTTGTCTTATCCTTCTTGATTACTGTCAAAGGTTCTTCTTCTATTTTTTCGTAGGTGGTAAAACGCTTTCCACAGGCATCGCATTTTCTTCTTCTCCGAATCGCATTCAGGTCTTCTGACGGTCTGGAATCGATGACTCGTGAGCCCTCACACCCGCAATATGGACATTTCATCTTTTTGTACCTCCAATTTCTCTGCTTGCAGTATAACATTTTTCCATATCTACTTCAAACATTGTTTTTCATCCACGTCTACCAGCACGGCATCTCTTCCGATCCGCACGACACACTTATAAGGAATTTTGTAAACCTGATTTTTCCCAAAACAGTGAAATCCTTTCCCGGCTCTCGGAACGATCAGGACATTGATGCATCCTGTTCTTACGTCAAATTCCAAATCGATGACAAATCCCAGTTTTTCCCCTGTATTGCAGTTAACAACATCTTTTTGTCTCAGCTCCAGAAACTTCATAGAAATTGTGCCCTTTTTCTATATTCTATTCTCTTTCTCCGGAAAAATGAGAAAAAAGAGAAATCCCCAGCAGAATTTCTCTTCTTTTCCCACAGCACAGATCTGTATCCGTACTTTTTACGCTCCTTTTTTCTTCGGCTGTTCTCTTTTGCCGGTAATGATTCCTTTCGGACATTTTGCCGCACAGAGTCCGCATCCGACACATTTATCATAATCAATATGAGCAATATTGTTTTCCACTGTGATCGCTCCCAGTCTGCAGGCCTTCTCACAGGCTCTGCATCCGATACATCCCGCAGAACATACAGACATCACTGCTTTTCCGAAATCTCTGGAGCTGCACTGTACACGGCATTTCTTGTCGTACGGTACTAATTCAATCAGTCCCTTCGGACAGATATCGGCACATTTTCCGCAGGCAACGCATGCTTCCTGGTCTACGTAAGCGACACCATTGATAATGGAAATCGCGTCTTCCGGACATACATCGGCACAGCTTCCATATCCGATACATCCGTATTCACAGCCTTTCGGTCCGCCTCCCGGAACATTGGCCGCGTCCACGCAGCTTTCGATTCCGGTATACTTGAATTTATCTCCGGCTTTCTCACAGGTTCCCGCGCATTTAACAAATGCCGTCATTTTTACAAATTCTCCGGCTTCTACGCCCATGATGGCGCTGATCTTATCAGCCACGGGCGCTCCTCCCACCGGACATGCATTGACTGGCGCTTCTCCTGCCGCAATGGCTGCCGCAAGTCCGTCACAGCCTGCGTAACCGCATCCTCCACAGTTATTTCCCGGAAGTTCTGCTCTGACTGCAACTTCTTTTTCGTTTACAGGAACTTTAAATTTTTCGGAAGCAATTCCAAGCAATATCGCAATGATCAGTCCGGTTCCTCCAACGACAACCGCCGCGAGGATAATTGCTGTAATATTCATTTCATCTACCTCCTATATGATTCCTGAGAATCCGAAGAAAGCGATTGCCATCAGTCCTGCAGTTACAAGAGTAATCGGCATTCCTTTAAAGGATTCCGGTATATTGTTATGCTCATTTCTTTCACGGATTCCGGCAAGAATCACGATCGCGATCGTAAATCCTACAGAAATACCGATTCCATTTACAACACTGGCTGCAAATCCGTAACCGCTCTGTACATTTGTCAGAGCAACGCCCAGTACGGCACAGTTGGTTGTGATCAGAGGAAGATAAACTCCCAGAGCTTCATATAATGCAGGCATGGATTTTTTGAGTACCAGCTCTACAAACTGTACCAGCGCTGCGATTACAAGGATAAACACGATCGTATCCAGATATTCCAGACTGGTCGGAACCAGAATAAATGTATAAATCAAATTCGTTACGGCTGATGCAATGGTGATAACGAAGATTACGGCAACTCCCATTCCTCCCGCGGTCTCAATCTTCTTGGAAACTCCGAGAAAAGGACATAATCCGAGGAACTGGCTTAATACGACGTTATTTACCAGGGCAGAGCCGACTGCGATCAATAATAATTCTTTCATCATCTTCCTCCTTAATCTTCTTTCTTATCATCTGCATCAAGATTGAAAAATCTTGTGCCGCATGCATGATTTCCACAGGTTGCGCAGTCTCCACATCCTGCAGACGGATGTACTGGCAGACCTTTCTCGATCTTCTTTGTTCTGATTTTATTCTGGGCAGCGATCAGGCATGCCAGAACAAAGAACGCTCCCGGTGCCAGGATGAAGATTGTAATCGGCTCATAAGAAGCCGGCATAACCTGCATTCCAAACAACTGACCTGCTCCGAGGATTTCACGGAAAGCACCAATCAGCGTCAGCGCAATCGTAAACCCAAGTCCCATTCCAAGACCGTCGAAGAAAGAATTGACCGGCGTATTCTTTGCCGCAAATGCTTCCGCACGTCCGAGGATAATACAGTTTACTACGATCAGAGGAATATAGAGTCCCAGTGCAGAATAAACAGATGGAACATATCCCTGCAGCAGGAACTGTACAATCGTTACCAGTGACGCAATAACTACGATATAGCCCGGAATTCTGGCTCTGTCCGGTATGATATTTCTTAACATGGAAATTACCATATTGGAAAACATCAGTACGACAGTCGTAGATAATCCCATACCGACACCATTAATGGCTGATGTGGTAACAGCCAGCGTCGGACACATACCCAGTGTCAGGACGAAGGTCGGATTTTCTTTAATAATACCATTGATCAAACGCTCCATTGGATTTGGATTCATTTTATTCCCCTCCCTTCAGGCTGTCAGCATAAGCAATACAGCTGTTGACGGCGCTTGTTACCGCGCGGCTTGTGATCGTTGCTCCGCTGATGGCATCGATTTTGGCGTCGTCATCTGCGCCTGATCCATCTTTTACAACTTCAAATTGATCTGCTTTTTTATTTTGGAACTGACTCTTAAACTCGTCCTCGGTGGCCTTCATACCCAGCCCTGCCGTTTCGTCGATGCTGAGAGTCTCATATCCATTGACAGTTCCATCGTTTCTCACACCTACAGACAGAGAAATGTCTCCGCCGTATCCCTCCGGATTGGTGACAGAAAATACATATCCCAGCGTTTTTCCGCTGTTGTCAACAGCTTCCATAATTTCTGTGATCGTATTCTGCCCCAGGCCGCTGTCACTGAGTACTTTGTTCGCACCGGCTTCGTCAAAATCCATTTCTTTAAATTCAGCCGCATCCGCAAATACAGCTTTATAAGCATTCTGCTTTGTTTTTTCTTCCTGCGCAGCAATCGGCGCTTTGGTCACATTGTACACAAGACCCAGAAGGAATCCGGCAATTACAGTGATTACACATAATTTAATACAATCTGAAATAATACTCTTATTCATTGCTTTTTCCTCCCTTCACGATTCCAAACGGAGTCGGCATCGTTACTTTTTCAATCAGCGGTACCAGAATATTAGCAATAATGATGGAGTAAGATACTCCCTCTGCCATTGGCCCGAATAAACGGAATAATCCGGTCAAAATTCCAAGAACAATTCCATTAATTATTTTTCCTTTGTTCGTGATCGGTGACGTTACATAGTCTGTTGCCATGAAAATAGCCCCCAGCAGCAATCCTCCTCCGAAGATATGGGCCGCGATAAACTGGATATCCAGTCCGTGTCCTCCGAACAATGTTACGAATACGGCAACCGTTGCCACATAGACGCATGGAATGATCGGAGAAATTACTTTTCTTGCTACCAGATAAATTCCTCCAATGATCAGAAGAATAGAGGACGTCTCACCGATGGTTCCTGGAATGAATCCCTCAAACATCCTCAGTACATCCACAGATTCCCCTGCTTTTAAAGAAGCCAGCGGAGTCGCTGTTGTTACACCGTCATAGGTGAAGGCAGACATTCTTGCCGCGAAGGAAATCAAAAGGAAGCAGCGGGCAGCCAGTGCAGGGTTCATAAAGTTCTGTCCCAATCCTCCGAACAGCTGCTTTACAACGATGATCGCAAATAAACCTCCGATGATCGGCAGCCAGAACGGTACTTCCGGCGGCAGATTCAGAGCAAGAAGCAGTCCGGTCAGGACCGCACTCATGTCACTGATCGTGATTGGCTGTTTCATAAGTTTCTGGTAAATATATTCTGCTGCAACACAGGTTACAATGGTAATTACGATTGTTCTTGCCGCAGGTGCACCAAAGATATAGATACCGAAAATTGTAGCGGGTAATAATGCGATTATGACATCCAGCATAATCTTCTGTGTTGAGCCGTTATCCCTGACATGAGGGTTGGCTGACACATGATATAATGGTTCGCTCATATGTATCTCTCTCCTTTATTTTTTTCTACGGTTTGCTAATACCTGTTTTCGTCCTGTCTTCATGGACTGAGCCAGATTGCGTTTTGCCGGACAGATGTAGGAACAAGATCCGCACTCGACGCATTCTGCCCCGTGCAGCTTCTCAAATTCGTCAAACTCACCATGGTCCGCAAGTACAGATAATTTCATCGGAACAAGTTTCTGCGGACAGACACTGACACATCTTCCGCAGCGGATACAGTTGCTCGGCGCATTGGCGGAAACTTCGTCTTTCGTCATGGCCAGAAGGCAGGAAAATGTTTTCACTGCCGGAACATCTGTGGTATACATTGCCATTCCCATCATAGGACCTCCGGAAATGACTTTTTCCGGCTGATTTTTAAATCCGCCGGCGGCTTCGATCAGTTCGTTGACATTGGTTCCTGTACGCACTAGGAAATTCCCCGGTTTGGCCACAGCATCGCCTGTTACTGTCACAACACGGGTAAACAGAGGTTTCCCGTCTTTTACCGCATCTTTGATCGCCGCAATGGTCGCCACATTGTCCACAATACATCCGGCATCTGCCGGAAGCATGCTGGAATTAATGCTTCTTCCTGTAGTCGCATAGATCAGAGAGCGCTCCGCGCCCTGCGGATATTTTGTTTTCAGGGAAGCTACACTGATTCTTGCATCGCCCTTTACGGCTGCTTCCATTTTCGCAATGGCGTCCTTTTTGTTGTCCTCAATTCCGATAATTCCCTTTGCCTTCGGGAACAGATCCAATACAATATTGAGTCCTTCGATAATCTTTTCCGGCATTTCCATCATCATCCGGTAATCTCCAGTGATATATGGTTCGCATTCCGCACCGTTTACGATGATATATTCGATCGCGTCCGGATTTTTCGGTGCAAGTTTTACATGAGTCGGGAATCCTGCGCCTCCCAGTCCGACAATACCGGCTTCCCGGATTGCCTCTAATACTTCTTCTTTTGACATGGAATCATAGGATTTGGCGTGATATTCCACTTCTTTATATTCCCCGTCATTTTCAATTACGATCGCATTTACTTTTGCGCCCGCAGGAGTCACCCTTGGCTCGACTGCCTTTACAGTTCCGGACACAGAGCTGAAAATATTTGCAGATACAAATCCTCCGGCTTCTGCAACCTTCTGCCCTGCAAGGACATGATCCCCTTTGCTTACAATGGGTTTGGCAGGTGCTCCGATATGCTGTCCTACCGGTAAGACAACATCTCCTTTCGGCAGATATTCGGTGATCGGTGCGTTTTTCGCATAATTTTTCCCATCGTCCGGATGTACTCCGCCGCTAAATGTAAACAATGCCATTTTAAGCCTTCCTTTCTTTTTTTATTTTCATTCTGAGAGGTTCCGCCGTTCCTGTTTTTGGAAATTTCTTCCATCAAAACGATAAAAGGAGTTTTCATCACTTCCTGAATGAAAACTCCTTCGAAACCAGTTCCTACAATAACATAAAATCATAAAAAATTCAACATTTTTTTAATTTTATTTCACAATTCTTTACTTGTTCTTTACTTTCGGATCTGTCCATTTCCATAGATAATAAATTTTGTTGTAGTCAGTGCATCCAGTCCCATCGGTCCTCTTGCGTGGATCTTCTGCGTGCTGATGCCAATCTCGGCTCCAAAGCCGAATTCAAAACCGTCTGTAAACCTGGTGGAGGCATTGACATAGACCGCCGCTGCGTCAATCTTCTCCAGGAATTCCTGGGCTGCCTGATAAGAATCGGTGACAATCGCCTCAGAATGTCCTGTGTTATAATGGTTGATATGGCGGACTGCTTCCTCAAAGCTGCTTACAGTCTTCACAGAGATGATTGCATCCAGATATTCGGTTCCCCAGTCTTCTTCCGCAGCCGGCACCACTTTTGGATTCAAAGCGCAGACTGCCTCATCACCGCGTACTTCCACACCTTTTTCCAGAAGAGCTTCGATAATCGCAGGTCCGTGGCTTTCCACAATATCTTTATGCAGTACAAGAGATTCACATGTATTGCATGTTCCCAGTCTCTGTGTCTTGGCATTGACGATAATCTTTACTGCCATATCCTTATCCGCGTATTTATCTACATATACATGGCAGTTTCCCGTACCGGTTTCAATGACAGGAACTGTACTGTTCTTTACAACACTCTGAATGAGTCCTGCTCCACCTCTTGGGATCAGCACATCCAGATATTCATTCATCTGCATCATCTTTGTTGCTGTCTCACGGCTGGTATCCTGCAGAAGCTGAATACTGTATTTCGGCATTCCACAGTGTTCCAGAGCTTCCTGGATCACTTGCGTGATCGCAAGATTTGAATGGATCGCGTCACTTCCACCTCTTAAGAGACATGCGTTTCCTGTCTTAAAGCAGAGAGCAAATGCGTCAGCTGTGACATTTGGTCTGGATTCATAAATGATTCCAACAACGCCCAGCGGTACCACTTTCTTCCCGATCAGAAGACCGTTTGGTGTCGGTTTCATATGTTCCACAGATCCGATCGGATCATCCAGATCCGCCACCTGAAGAATCCCCTCTGCCATTCCCTCGATTCTGTCGATCGTCAGAGTCAGACGGTCGATCAGTGATTCCTTCATACCATTGGCTCTTGCCTTTTCCAGGTCTTTCAAATTTTCAGTCAAAATGTAGTTCTGGCTGTCTACCAGACATTTGGCTACCATTTTCAACGCCTCATTCTTCTCTGTGATTCCGGCATTTGCCAGGATAACTGAGGCCTCTTTTGCCTGCTTTCCTAACTGTTCTAACATATGTACCTCCTTTAGTTCTTACCTTTTGGCTTCAGAGGAGTGATAGATCCGTCTTCGTTCTGGATACTGATATTGTTCAGCTGACCTCTCAGATTTGCCCGGACAGCCTGAATGTATTCCGCCCGAAGTTTCTTCTGCTCCTTCTTCTGCTGGGGAGTAAGCCCCACAGATTTTTCCAAATGATAAAGTTCATTAATTCTCTGAATCTTTTTTGCGTCCATTTCTTAACCTTTCCTGAAATATGGTCGTTCGACCAGATATTTTTTCAAATTAAAATCTTTTCTCTTGTGGGCAAGGAATAAGGTTCCAATTTTCTCTCCTTCTATTACGCGGTTGACATTATTCAAATCGTCACTGTTGACGATGACCATATCCGCTCCCGCATCTGTCACAATATTGGCTGCCGCAATCTTCGTTGCCATGCCGCCTGTTCCGACTTTCGTAACGGCGCCTTTTGCCATATTTTCTATCCTCTCATCGATCACCGGAACTTCTGAGATCAGTCTTGCCGCCGGGTTCCTGTGAGGATCGTCTGTATACAGTCCGTCAATATCTGTCAGCAGGATCAGAAGATCCCCTCCAACGACGGAAGTTACTACGGCAGAAAGGGTATCGTTGTCTCCAAACTCAATTTCCTCGGTAGATACCGTATCGTTTTCATTTACGATCGGAATCACTCCAAGTTCCAGCAGCTGATCAAAGGTATTCTTTGCGTTAAACCGCCGCTCATCGTTAAGCATTGTCTCTTTTGTGATCAGGATCTGCGCTGATCCCTGGTTATATTCCGCAAACAGCTTCTGGTAAATCATCATCAGCTGTCCCTGTCCCACTGCAGAGCAGGCCTGTTTCATCGGCAGGGAATCCGGCCTCCTGGAAAGTCCGAGAGCCTTAAATCCAACGCCGATGGCGCCGGAAGATACCAGTATGATATCTTTTCCGCTGTTATGAAGATCCGTCAGGACACGGATCAGCTTTTCCAGACGGAAGAGGTTGATATTTCCTGTATTTTTATGGATCAGGGAAGAAGTTCCCACCTTTACAACAATTCTTTTTTTATCTTTTAGTTTATCACGATCATTCATTTTCTTCTCCTTATACGCCTCTGATTTCATATTTTACACTGTTGCCAGTGCTTCCGCAACCTTTATTCCATCCATTGCCGCTGAGGTAATTCCTCCGGCATATCCTGCGCCTTCCCCGCAGGGGTATAATCCTCTCAGGCTGCTTTCAAAATATTCATCTCTGCTGATGCGTACCGGAGATGATGTTCTGGCTTCAATTCCGCATAAAATAGTATCCGGCCGGCCAAATCCTTTGATTTTCCGGTCAAACGCTCCCATACCCTCGCAGATTGCCTCGCAGACTTCCCGTGGCAGACAGTTTCTTATGTTGCCGAAGGCCACCTCTCCTTTTGTATTCGGAGTAATTTCTCCATATGTCTCTGACACAATTCCTTTTTGGAAATCTTCCAGCAGCTGCACCGGAATCTTTCCCTTTCCTTCCTGAAATGCTTTTTCCTCCCACCGGCGCTGAAATTCCATGCCTGCGAGAGGACCTGTTCCCTCAAAATCATCCGGTGTAACACTGGCAATGATCGCGCTGTTGGAATTTTGTCCCATCCGGTCATGATTGCTCATCCCATTGACGGTAAGGCGCCCCTCCTCAGAAGAAGCATTAACCACATATCCGCCGGGGCACATACAGAAGGAATAAACACTCCTTCCGTTTTCCGCGTGATATGTCAGCTTATAGGATGCCGTCGGAAGATGCACCCCCTCCGGCTGTTTCCCATACTGAGACTGATCGATCATTTCTCTCGGGTGTTCCACCCGGACTCCAACGGCAAAAGCTTTTGCTTCCATTACAATATGCCGCCGGTCCAGCATTTCAAAGGTATCTCTGGCGCTGTGTCCCAGAGCCAGAATTGCTTTTTCGCAGGCAATCTGTTCGGTCTCATTGATCACCAGCCCTGTCAGGCGGCCGTTTTCTGAAATCAGATCCGTTACTTTGGCTCCAAAGCGGACGATTCCCCCAAGATCTGTGATTTCCTTTCGGATTCTTGCGACAATCCGGCACAGAAGATCGGTTCCAATATGAGGTTTTGCGTCATAGAGAACCTCTTCCGGTGCGCCAAACTCCACAAAAGTTTCCAGCACAAATCGATTTCTGCCGAACTTATCTTTCACAAGAGTGTTTAATTTACCGTCGGAAAACGTTCCGGCTCCTCCTTCACCAAATTGTACATTGGATTCCGTGTTCAATTTTCCCGTTTTCCAGAAAGTTTCCACATCCCGGGTTCTCTGCTCCACTGCCTGGCCTCTCTCCAAAACAACCGGCCGGAGTCCTGCCCGGGCAAGCATCAGTGCCGCAAACATACCTGCCGGCCCCATTCCGATGATCACTGGCGGGTGCCCTGTCCATGTTCCTGTCTTTGGAAACTGATATTTCCTGTCTGACACATGAATGATTTTCCTGTTTCTGTTCTTTTTCAGAAACGCCTTCTCCTGTTCTTCCTCCATCTCTACGTTCACCGCATAAACATAAGCAATCGAATCCTTTCGTCTCGCGTCAATGGAGCGTTTGTAAATGGACCATGTTTTATACGGTGTATTATGTAATATTTTCTCTATTTTCTTTTCCAGCTGCCCTCTGGTGTGCTCCGCCGGCAGCTTAATCTGACTAATTCGTATCATTTTTCCCTATCTGCCTTCCCGCAATGTATCCGGAAGTGAACGCCCACTGAAGGTTATAACCTCCGCAGGTTCCGTCTACATCCAATAATTCCCCTGTAAAATAAAGCCCTCTCAGCCATTTGGATTCCAGGGTTCCAGCAATGACTTCCTTTGTTGACACGCCGCCTGCCGTAATCTGCGCCATATCATATCCCTTATAACCTGAAATTTCAATTTCAAATTTTCGAATCAGCCCGAGAATCCTGCGGAAATCTTTCTCCGGCAGCTTCCGGATCGGCACATCCGGCCGGATTCCCAGTCTTGTTAAAATTCCGTAAACCAGCTTCTTATTCAAAAAGCCCTGGAAGAATTCCTCTGTATTCTTATATCCGCAGCTCTTTCTGAAAACTTCCGCCGTTTCCTTTAATGTAGGCATGTCCGGCATAAGATTCAGAATCACTGATACCTTTTTTCTCCTTCTGAGAGCATCAATCGCATAACGGCTGATCTGGAAAACAGGAATTCCGGAAATTCCGTATTTGGTAAACTGCACTTCACCCTTCTCTCCGGCAATTTTTCCGCCGTTGGCATAGACCGTCAAACTGCAGACACTCCGCACGCCGGCAATCTGCTGAAAATAATTTCCTTTTCCTTCCAGGGCCACAAGCGCAGGAAATGTATCTGTAATCCTGTGGTGAAATCCCCTGGCAAGTCGGTAGCCGCTTCCGTTGCTCCCGAGCTTTTCCTGGGCGCATCCTCCTGCTGCCAGGATCAGATTCTTTCCTTCGTAATATTTTCCCTTTCCATACACACGAAACGTATCTTCCTTTTTATCTGCTTTCTCCACTTCAAACTCTGTCACCACCTGAACCGGCAGGCTCCTGATCTTCCCGATCAGCACATCCGATACCGTGGAAGCCTGAAAAGACGCCGGATAATAATATCCCTGTATTTCTGTCATCAGCATTCCCAGGGATTCAAAGAACCGGATCAATTCCGGCAGTCCGAATTCTTCCAGCATCCTGTAGGGAAATGACGGCTGCTCTCCCCGGTAGCAGTGTTCATCCAGATAACTGTTTGACAGATTACACCGGCCGTTTCCCGTTGCAAGGATTTTCTTCCCCAGTTTCTCCATTCGTTCCAGAAGAAGGACTTTATTCCCATTTCGAGCCGCAGTGATCGCGGCCATCATTCCTGAGGGACCGCCTCCTACGACGATCACATCGTACTTCATACTTCTCTCCCATTTCCTGTATTTTCACCGCCTGTCAAAAGCGGAAACCTTTTAATACTTATTATACGGCTAACTGCTGTAAGACTCAAGAAAATGATACACTTCTTCCCGGCTTTCGAATATTTTCTTATCCTGGATCATTTTCAGAATATCCGACGGCAGATCCTCCTGTTTCATGTCCGTATACTCGAACACTTCCCTGGTATGATTATTGATCACCACAAGGCTCCCCTCTTTGATCGCCAGTCCATAGGTTGTCCTGGCCTGAGCTGTCGCAGCCGTCGTCTGTTTTTCTTTCTGAGCAGCCGTAGACTGCACCTGGTGAATGACCTTATTTTTATCTTTTTTATAAAATGCCGCATAGCACATATATCCGCACAGTACCGTAATCACTACAATATATATTAATAAAAAACGATTCACTTTGTTCATTACAGCAACACTCCTTTGGCTAAAGTGTTTCCTATAATTCTAAAATTATTCGAACTTCAGTGAAATCGTTTTTTATTTTATTCAGGACAGACTTGTCCGTCTTTATAATAAATGAAGTTTTTTCGCAAGTTTTATGATCAGATTTCCTTTCGGCACTGTCTGCAGCTCCTCTTCCGTAAAGACTTTCAGTCCGATGATCGCTGCAAAGTAGACCAGTACGCCCACCGGAATCGCAATGACAAGACATACGATAAAACAGATTCTTCCAAACGGAAGCAGTTTCAGTACAACAAACTGGATCGCTGCGACGATAACGCCCATCAGGGCTGCTGAAACCGCCGGTTTTACAAATGTCTTCACCAGTTCCTGTTTATATCCGCTGTATTTCCGGATAGACCATGCGTTTAAGAAGCACATGACAATGGAAAATGCCGTTGTCGCAAATACAAGTCCGAACGTATTGACATTGGTATAGGTCAGGCATATATACAATACTGCGACGTTTACAACGACAGAGATGGCCGCATGGCGGATCGGCACCTTCATCCGGTCCATTCCCTGAAGAATTCCATTGGATACCGTTGACATACAGGTAAATACGACAGATACCGCGCCGACACGCAGCAGATTCGCCCCAAGTCCAGTTCCGTTCTCCACACCGAAAATCAGTCCGTTGATCGGCACATTCAAAACTCCAAGTCCTACGGCACACGGGATTGCGATCATCATTGTAAATTTGATGACCATCTGAATGTTCTCATTCATGCGCTTCGTGTCTCCCAGAGCATAAGCTCCGGAAATATTTGGAATCACAGCGTTGGTAAGGGCTGACGCCATAGCCAGCGGGATATTGATCAGCACATTATACTGACCGGAGAAAACCCCGTACAGCTCGGAAACCGTGAAAGATTTCATTCCCTTGTCCACCAGAATGGAGCTGAACAGCGTCATATCAATGGTCGGACAGCAATTATAAATCGCGGTGCTCAAAATAACCGGCGTAATTGTCATCAGAAGAATCTTTAAAATATTTCGATAAGATTCAATATATTTCGTCCTGTCGTGGCGCATTTGTATTTTTGCCTTCGGCTGATACAGTTTATAAATCGCCAGACAGAAAATCAATCCGGTAATAACTCCGATTTCCGTTCCCAGAGCGCTTCCCGCAGCTCCGTGACGGGCAATCTGATAGGTAATGCTGTCAGACGGCAGATATGGAAGAATCAGGACATATGCCATTAATATACTGAAAATAGCATTTAAAATCTGCTCAATGATCTGAGAAATGGACGTAGGCACCATCGTATTGTGTCCCTGAAAATATCCTCTCAGCACACCAAGGATCGCTGAAAAAAAGATGGTCGGTGAAATGCATCGGAGAGCAAGTTCCGCTCCTTTCTGCGTTCCGACAAAATACGGCGCGCCGAACCACGCGACCAGGGATGCGATTCCGCCTACAACCGCAGCGTACACCAGAGCGCCGTAAAAAATCCTCTGGGCATTGATATATTCTTTCTTGGCAAGTCTTGCTGAAATAGATTTAGATACGGCAAGAGGAATACTGAAAGATGAAATCAAAAGAATAATATTGTAGATATTATAAGCGACACTGTAATATCCGACTCCCGCCTTTCCGATAATATCAAAAAGAGGGCTCCGGTATAAAAGCCCTATAATTCTACAGACGATGGACGCTCCAGCCAGAATCATTCCCTGCATCAAAAATGAATTCTTCTTTTTACTCATATCAAACCTCTTTCATCTCTTGTATACTTTGTCTTTGTCAGAATTTCTTCCTGCCTTTTCTCCATCACTTTTCGTTCCTCTTCTTCCATATGATCATAGCCGAACAGATGCAGCATACTGTGAGCGATCAAAAATGCGTATTCCCGCTCCCTGCTGTGGCCGTATGCCTCGGCTTGTTCTTTGACTTTATCCATGGAAATTACAATATCCCCTGCCAGAAATTCTCCATTCTCCGGATCAAAGAGCATGGGATCTTCTTCCAGATGTGAAAAATCCCCTGGCTTCTCATACTCCGCCATCGGAAATGAAAGGACGTCTGTCGGGCGGTCAATCTGCCTCTGCTCCATATTGATCCTGTGGATTTCTTCATTATCCGTCAGGAGCAGATTAATCTCGCATTCATACGGACAGCCCTCATAATCAATGGCCGCCTCTATCACTTCCTCCGCAATCTTCTCATAGGGAATATCTATGGTTCCTTTGTATTCATTCTCAATAATAATACTCATAATTTACCTGTCTTTTGTTTTTTTCCGTCCGCTTTTTCCTTTTTTCGCTTTCGCAGCCTCGTATTTATCATAAGCCGCAACAATCTGCTGTACCAGAGGATGACGGACGACATCCTTGTTGGTCAGCCTGCAGATTCCGATCTCTTTTACTTTTTCCAGAACTTTCAGCGCTTCTTCCAGCCCTGAGATGCTGTCAAACGGCAGATCCTTCTGCGTCAAGTCTCCGGTAATGATCGCCTTGGACCCAAAACCAATCCTTGTCAGGAACATTTTCATCTGGGCCGGGGTTGTATTCTGTGCTTCATCCAGAATAATGTAAGCATTATCCAGCGTACGTCCTCTCATATACGCAAGAGGAGCAACCTCAATCAGGCCCTTTTCCATGTTCTTCATAAAAGCATCCGCTCCCATGATCTCATACAGCGCATCATAAAGCGGCCGCAGATAAGGATCGACTTTGCTCTGAAGATCGCCCGGAAGAAATCCCAATTTCTCTCCCGCCTCTATGGCCGGTCTCGTTAAGATAATTCTCTGAACTTCATCATTCTTAAAAGCTGTGATCGCCATGGCCATGGCAAGATAGGTCTTTCCGGTTCCTGCAGGTCCGATTCCAAAGGTTATCATCTTATCCCGGATTTTTTCTGTATACTGTTTCTGGCCGAGGGTCTTTGGCTTCACCGCCTTTCCCTGGACCGTATGGCATATGACGTCTTCATCCAGTTCAATCAGATGTACAGGCTGATCATCTATGGATAAAGATAATGTATAATTCACATTCTGTTCGGTTATAACATTGCCTCTTTTGGATAATTCCAAAAGTTCTTCAATGACAGACACTGCCTGCTGGACTGCTTTCTGCTGTCCGACAATTTTTAACCGCTCGCCTCTTAAAATCAGGCTGACGTGCAGCGTCTGTTCAATCTTCTTCATATAGGCATCAAACTGTCCGAAAACATTTCCTCCGTGCTCCGCAGGAAATTCCATTTCGACTTCTACTGGGTTCATATTCCGCTGCTCCTTTGCTGTGTATTCTTTCCTATTTTAACATCCGCCCCTTCTTTTGTAAAGAAGTCACCTTTACGGAGCCGCCGTTGTCGGCGTAATCTTCTCTTCCTGCTCTTTTGTCAGCGCCTTGATATTTCGTATTTTCCCTACTTTTTCTTCCTGCCAGATCCTGCCGGACGCCGTGTAGGAATCTCCTTTTTTCTGATATTTGATTTCCTTTCGGAGGACTTTGATTCCTTCTTCTTCTTTCTTCTTTATATATTTTTCCAGACGATCCGAAAGCTTCTTTTCTGCCTGAGCCTCGGTATATGTTTTTTTCGCAGCGTGATAGGAACGATAGGTCCGCATATAGATGCCTGCCGGAAAATACAGGGATGTTCCAATGCGCAGCGGATGTTTTTTCTCTATGATATCCACATGGTCTCCCTCTTCCTGAAAGGGCAGATTCCATTCCCACGGTCCTATGTAGATACTTTTGAGCCTCTTTTTCTCTTTTCCAAACTCTTTTTCATAATATCCGGCAGGAATCGTCTCTTTATAAGTCTCTTCTGTTTTCATGGTGATTTCCCCGTCCGCCTGGATCTGATCCGTTTCCGTCACCTGAAAATCATCACTGTAATAATAAATCAATCCCGAGATCAGTGTACTTCCTTTTTTCACTTTATCGCCTACAGATACCAGCGGAGTGCCGCTTTTCACCGAAAGGGCTGTGACTGTGCCGCTTTTATTGGCAACAATATCACAGGGACTGCTGGGATTCTGCTTTGTTTCCCGGTCCAGGGTCTCTTTGATTTCTACATGAAGTCTGGTCCCTGTCAGAGAGCAGGATACCCATGCGATTTCATCATAATCTTCCCGGAGATGTTCCTCCAGAAGATCACAGTCCACCTTATGTTTCCATGTTCCCGGCCGGTAAAAATTCGTTCTCACATATTTCAGAATATCATTTTCCGAATAAACTTCACTGCCGGAAACTGTGATTTCCCATACAAACTGGCTCAGAAGGAAAATGACCATCAGCGCCATTGCAGCGGAAAAGAAAAAAGCCTTCCTCTTCCTGTGCTCCCTGAGGAAGAAAGGCAGTCCGTAAGTTCCGTCCAGTTTTATCTGTACATTGGTCTTTGAGGCCAGATTTTTCAGTTCCTCATAAGCGTTTTTCCTTATGTAGAAAGAATATCCATCCTGATCCGGCTTTAAATCCCACAGCACGACCTGATTTTTCGCGCAGAGATTCAAAAACCGCTCCACATGCTGTCCCGAAATCCGAAAAAACAGACGTCCGAAGATAAAATGAAAAATCCTTACCAATTTCCGCTCCTTTACACATATTCCAGCCGCTCGATCTTTCCCGTCACCTTCATGGCGTCCCGGGAATAATAGGCAATGGCCAGCCTTCTCCCGCAGATCTTCAGGACCACATGATTTCCCTGGACGCAGATCTGGCCATCATCATAAGACAAGATTCCTTTATAATTTTCCACAAACACTTCCTGATTTCCCGTTAAGGTTATGATGAAATCTCCGAAAACGACATCCCGCGGAAGTGAAAGGCCTTTTGCGATTGCTTCTTTTGGCTTTCTTTTCATATTGAAATTTCTCCCGGCGGCATTTGGTTTAATATATGCAAAAAAAATGCATCCTATACCATAAAAGGCATAGGATGCTCCACATAAAATTATTTTGATTTTCTTTTACGAGCAGCTTCAGACTTCTTTTTGCGTCTTACACTTGGCTTTTCGTAATGTTCTCTCTTGCGGATTTCCTGCTGAATTCCTGCTTTAGCACAATTTCTCTTAAATCTGCGAAGAGCGCTATCTAATGATTCATTTTCTTTAACGATTACGTTAGACATTCTTATTCCTGACCTCCCCTCCAGTCTCATACTTGTGCAGAGGACTGTTTGGGTATTAATTTACTGCACTAGATTATTATACCATATTTTTACGTTTCGTCAACTAAGAAATTTGATTTTTCAAAACTTCTTTTGCTTTTTCTACGGCTTCCGGAATTCCGGCAGGTTTTTTCCCTCCTGCCTGCGCCATATTCGGACGGCCTCCTCCGCCTCCTCCGACACATCCGGCAATTTCTTTCAGCAGGTTGCCGGCATGGGCTCCTGCCTTCTGTGCCGCATCTGTCACCATGGCAACAAGGAACACTTTTCCACCTTTGGACGAAGCCAGGACAATGACTCCTTCGCCAAGCTTGGCCTTCAGATCATCTCCCAGTTCGCGAAGTCCGTTCATATCCACATCTTCCACCGCTGTGGCAAGAAGCTTGATTCCTTCTACTTCTGTTACCTGATCCATCACATCGCCAAGAGCATCTTTTGCCAGCCTGCTCTTTAAGGATTCGTTTTCGCTCTTTAACGCCTTCATTTCAGCCAAAAGGCTTTCAATTCTCCTCATCATTCCGGCAGGCGTTGTTTTCAGCAGTGCTGCAGCTTCTTTTGCCTCTTCCTCTACCTGATGGTAGTACTGGAAAACGCCCTGGTCTGTTACTGCCTCAATTCTGCGGACTCCGGATGCTACGCCTGTCTCTGACAAAATCTTGAAAGCTGTAATCGTTCCTGTATTCTTTACATGGGTTCCTCCGCACAGTTCGACAGAGAAATCTCCCATGGATACCACTCTTACTTCGTCTCCGTATTTTTCTCCGAATAACGCCATGGCTCCTGTTTTCTTGGCGTCTTCAATGGACATAACCTGTGTGTTGACCGGAAGATCTGCCGCAATCTCACGATTGACAATTTCCTCTACTCTGCGGATTTCTTCTTCTGTCATCGGAGAGAAATGCGTAAAGTCAAAACGCAGATGCTGGGCGTTGTTCAGAGAACCTGCCTGTTCCACATGCGTTCCCAGAACTTCTCTCAGGGCTTTCTGAAGCAGATGCGTCGCACTGTGGTTCTTCTGTGCCAGTCTGCGGTTCTTTTCGTCAACCTGGAACACTGCCTGGTCTCCCAGATGGAAGGTTCCGTCCACCACATGTCCCACATGTCCGATCTTGCCTCCGGATAATTTGATCACATCTTCAACCTCAAAGGACGCGTCATCTGTTAAAATAACACCTTTGTCAGCTTCCTGTCCTCCGCTGGTCGCGTAAAATGTTGTCTGATCTGCGACAATGGTTCCGTCCATATCTTTGGAAAGTTCGCTTACCACTTCCGTATCGGTTGTCATGGCAGTGATCTTACCATCGCAGGTCAGAGCGTCGTATCCAAGGAACTCTGACGTCATGGCAGGGTCCAGCTGCTCATAAACTGTGGCATCTGCTCCCATATAATTGGTTGTTTTTCTTGCTTTGCGGGCCGTTTCTCTCTGGTGTTCCATCTCTTTTTCGAACCCGTCCTGATCCACGGTAAATCCTTTTTCATCCAGGATTTCAATGGTCAGATCCAGAGGGAATCCATAAGTATCATACAGACGGAAAGCATCTTTGCCCGGAAGTTCTTTCACGCCTTTTTCTTCCATATCTTTTTCCATATCAGCCAGGATGGATAATCCCTGGTCGATGGTTTTGTTAAACTGTTTTTCTTCCTGAGCCAGATGGTTAAAAATAAACTCCTGTTTCTCCTCCAGCTCCGGATAACCGTCTTTGGACTCATGGATGACAACTTTGCTGATTTCTGTCAGGAACAGGTGATTGATTCCCAGAAGTCTTCCGTGTCTTGCCGCACGGCGGATCAGACGGCGCAGGACATATCCTCTTCCTTCGTTAGACGGCATAATTCCGTCTGACAGCATAAAGGTTGCGGATCTCATATGATCTGTGATAACGCGGACAGAAACGTCCGTATCATACTTTTCTCCGTATGTTACGCCTGCCACCTGGCAGATCTTGTCACGGATGGCTTTGATCGTATCCACATCAAAGATGGAATCCACGTCCTGAACAACGACCGCGAGACGCTCCAGTCCCATTCCTGTATCAATATTCTTATTCTCAAGCTCTGTATAATTGCCGTGTCCGTCATTTTCAAACTGTGTAAATACGTTGTTCCAGACTTCCATATAGCGGTCGCAGTCACATCCTACGGTACAGTCCGGTTTGCCACAGCCGTATTTTTCTCCTCTGTCATAATAAATTTCTGAACATGGTCCGCACGGTCCGGCTCCATGCTCCCAGAAGTTGTCTTCTTTTCCAAAGCGGAAAATCCGCTCCGGCGCGATGCCGATTTCTTTTTCCCAGATTTCAAACGCTTCATCATCATCCAGATAAACAGATGGATAAAGACGTTCCGGATCCAGTCCCACAACTTCTGTCAGGAACTCCCATGACCACGCAATGGCTTCCTGCTTGAAATAATCTCCAAAAGAAAAATTTCCAAGCATCTCAAAAAAGGTTCCGTGGCGGGCAGTCTTTCCTACATTATCGATATCTCCTGTACGAATGCATTTCTGACAGGTTGTCACCCTCTTTTTCGGCGGAACTTCCTGTCCCGTAAAATATGGCTTCAATGGCGCCATGCCCGCATTGATCAGCAGCAGGCTGTTATCGTTCTTTGGCACGAGAGAAAAACTCTTCATGACCAGATGATCCTTGCTTTCGAAAAACTCAAGATACATTTTCCTGAGCTCATTGACTCCGTATGTCTTCAATATTTCATCCTCCTAATGTATTTTCATCGATCCTTCTATAACCCAAAAGAAAACCTTCGCACTTTACAGGACAGGGAAATCTCTTTCCCTGCCCTGTAAATAAGGTCTTCTTTTGCATCGTCCGGCTATTTTTTATTTTTCTTCCTCAGGGATAACTGCCGTCCCGTCAGCACGCCGCCGACAGATACAGCAAAAAGAAAAATAAATTTGATTGCATATGACACTAACTCTGATACAAATGCTGTCATATTACGCCTCCTTATCCTATAGAACCGATTATATCAAATCAGCGTCAGAAAGACAATTACTTTCTTTCCATAAGTTCTCTGGTAATATCCTCCCAGGTCATGCCTCTCTCGGCCATAAGGACCATCAGATGATACAGGAAATCTGAAATTTCATATTTCATCTCTTCCGGATCCGGATTTTTGGCAGCGATCACAATCTCTGTACACTCTTCTCCAACTTTTTTCAGAATCTTGTCAATTCCCTTGTCAAACAGATAATTTGTATAAGATCCCTCTTTCGGGTGCATTTTCCGATCCATGATCACATCATAAACATCTTCAAAAACGTTCATCGGATTGTCGTCTTTGTACTCCTTCTTCACCAGATCAGTGAAAAAGCAGGAATAATGTCCTGTATGGCAGGCATTTCCCACCTGACGCACCTTAGCCAGGAGTATATCTTTGTCGCAGTCGATGGTCAGTGATTTCACATACTGATAATGTCCGGATGTATCGCCTTTTACCCACAGTTCCTGACGGCTCCTGCTGTAATAGGTCATGATTCCGGTTTCCACCGTCTGCTCATAGGCTTCTTTTGTCATGTAAGCCACCATAAGCACTTCATTGGTCTTATAATCCTGTGTCACCACAGTCAGCATGCCGTCGCTGTTTAATTTAAATTCTTCAAACGGAATAGGGCTTTCCGGAAGTTCTGTCTCGATTCCTTCCTTCTTAAGCTCCTTCTTCCATTCCAGAACGGAGAATGCTCCGCCGTCATGAATGGCGACAGCCTCCGCTTCCACAGCATTTAATTCTTTTTTGATATTGTCCAGGGAAGCTACGCTTATGATCACCGGAAGATCACACTGTTCTTTTACGGCTCTGACCGCTTCCATAACTTTATCATACCCATTTAAAGCCAAAAGAAGCAATTCTCCGGCTCCAAGTCTCTGCATTTCTTTTGCAAAGGTTCCCGGATCTTCCAATTCTTCCAGATTCATGGATACTATCACCTGATGTTTCCCAAAACGGTCAGAAGCTTTCTTTACAATCTCTTTGTCTTCCAGCACTGCCGCTCCCAGGCATACTTTATCGGCGCCTGCGTACAACACTTTTTTCACATCCTCCAGGTCACGGATTCCTCCGCCTGCGTACAGCGGCACATCAATCGTCCCGCTGATTTCCTTAATTGTCTCAATGGATGCCTTTTCTTCATAATATGCAATGGCATCCGCCCCTGTGTGATTATATTGTCTTGCGGATTCCACCGGATCCCTCGGATCCACACATGGAATCAATGTAATTTTGCTCATCTATAACGCTCCTTTCGTGGACAGCACATCCGTAATTCTCGGATCCATTCCTGTCGCTTCATCCAATGCTTTGGCAAAGGCTTTGAACGCCGCCTCTATGATATGATGATTGTTTTCTCCGTGAAGTTTCTTTAAGTGAAGATTCATGGCGCTGCTGTAAGAAACGGCATAGAAAAATTCTTTTACCATCTCTGTATCAAATTCTCCCACACGGTCCACTGTAAAATCACAGTCCATGACAAAATACGGTCTTCCGGATAAATCGATGGCACACAGCATCAGTGTTTCATCCATTGGAAGCATAAAAGATCCGTATCTGCGGATTCCTTTTTTATCTCCCACCGCCTGTCTGACGGCTTCTCCAAGGACGATTCCCACATCTTCTATGGTATGATGGCTGTCCACCCAGAGATCGCCGTCCACTTCTACTTCCAGGTCAAAAAAACCATGCCTGGCGAAACTGTTCAGCATATGATCGAAGAAACCGATCCCCGTATGAATCTTTGCTTTTCCGTTTCCATCCAGGTTCAGAGACATCTTAATCTTTGTCTCGCTGGTATTTCTCTCTACAAATGCGCTTCTGCTCATAATCCTGTCCTTTCTATTCTTTCTCGAAACGTACTTTCATAGAATTGGCGTGCGCTGTCAGTTCTTCCTGTGTCGCAAAGAATTCAATATCCTTGTGCACCGGCTCCAGCGCCTCTCTTGAATAGTATACTACGCTTGATTTCTTAATAAAATCATCCACGCTCAGCGGTGAGAAAAATTTTGCGGTTCCGTTGGTCGGAAGGACATGATTCGGTCCGGCGAAATAATCTCCCAGCGGCTCGCAGCTGTAAGCTCCAATAAAAATCGCTCCTGCATTTTTGATTCTTGTCATAACATCAAACGGATTTTCCGTCATGATTTCCAGATGTTCAGACGCAATGGCGTTTGCCACATCCACGGCTTCTTTGATATCCTTTGCGATCAGGATATATCCGAAGGAGTCCAGGGATTTTTCCATGATTTCCTTTCTGGAAAGCTGATTTAAGAAACCTTCTATCTCTTCTGACACTTTCGCCGCCAGTTCCTCGCTGGTTGTTACCAGAATCGCACTTGCCATTTCATCATGCTCAGCCTGGGACAAAAGATCCGCCGCAACATATCTCGGATTTGCTGTCTCATCGGCGAGCACCAGTATTTCACTCGGTCCGGCAATGGAATCAATGCTGACATTTCCATATACGGATTTCTTTGCAAGAGCCACAAAAATATTGCCCGGACCTACAATTTTGTCCACTTTCGGGATAGATTCTGTTCCAAACGCAAGAGCTGCGATTGCCTGCGCTCCTCCGACTTTATAAATAGCGCCGACGCCGGCTTCTTTTGCGGCAACCAGTGTATTTGCCGTTACTTTTCCGTCTTTTCCCGGAGGCGTTGTCATAATGATATTTTTCACACCTGCCACATGAGCCGGAACAATATTCATCAGAACAGAGGACGGATAAACCGCTTTTCCGCCTGGCACATAAACGCCGCAGCTTTCCATCGGCATAACCTTCTGACCCAGCATAACGCCGTCTTCTCTCGTCTCAAACCAGCTGTTCTGCACCTGTTTTTCATGAAACTCTCTGATATTTTTAATGGCTTTGCGGATGACTTCGATCAGCTGATCGTCTACCTGTTCATAAGCCTCTTTGATTTCTTCCTCTGTCACAAGGATATTTTCCTTTGTAATCTCGGCTCCGTCGAAGCGTTTTGTATAATCAAACACCGCCTGGTCGCCGTCTGCCTTTACATTGGCAATGATCTCGTCTACCGTTTCCTGATATCCATCATAATGATTCGGACTGCGTTTTAACAAATCAGACAGAATATTTTCGATGGAATCTTCATTTACTTTTACAATTCTCATGCTCTGCACCTCTATTTTTTCTCATCTAATAATTTCTTTAACGCCACAATAATCTTGCTGATCCTTTCCTGTTCCATTTTCTGGCTTACCTGGTTTACCACCATTCTGGCGGATAACGGACAAATCTCTTCCAGAACCTCCAGACCATTCTCTTTCAATGTGGTTCCGGTTTCAACAATATCCACAATCACTTCAGACAGGCCTACGATGGGAGCCAGCTCCACAGATCCGTTTAATTTTACGATTTCAACCGTCTGCAGTTTCTGATTATTAAAATATTCTTTGGCGATATGCGGATATTTGGACGCTACCCGGATAATCTCGTTGCCTGAAAGGTACTTTTTTGCCTCCTTCGGACCGCATACGCACATCCTGCATGCTCCAAACTTAAGATCCAGAACCTCGTACAGATTCCTTCCTTCTTCCAGTATGGTATCTTTTCCAACTACGCCGATATCTGCCGCTCCGTATTCCACATAAGTCGGAACATCACTTGCCTTTGAGAGGAAAAATTTCAGCTTCAGATCCTCATTTACAAAAATCAGCTTTCTCGTCTTCTCATCCTTCATCTCATCGCAGGTAATGCCGATCTGTTCCAGCAGTGATAATGTCTTTTTTGCCAGACGGCCTTTTGCCAGCGCAAATGTAATATATCTCATGCTTTTGTCTTTCCTTTCCTATACAAAATATAAAATCTCGCCCAGATAATGTTCTCTGGCAAACTGTTCATAATCTTCTTTCGCGCAGCATTCATTCTGTCGTTCCAGTATGACAGTATGTCCCTGTTCCCGGAGTTCATTGGCCTTTGCGACCGCGTCTTCCATCAGTTCTTCCTTATATACGATCATTGTCTGGACAGATTCTGCCTCCATTGGAATTTCCTGCCGCTGAAGAGCCGTCATAAGTTCATCCAGAACAATCGCAAAACCGACTGACGGCGCTTTCTTGCCGAACTGTTCAATCAGATTATCGTACCGGCCGCCTTTTAATACTGCATCACCTGTTCCATATGTATATCCTTTAAAAATGATGCCGGTGTAGTAATTATGCCGGTTGAGCATACCCAGATCAAATCCCACATATTTTTCTTTTCCATATAATTTCAGAATCTCATATACTTTGCGCAGACGGGCAATAGCTTTTTTAGAAATCTCATTATCCACCATCTCTTCTGCCTGATCAAGAATCGCCACATCACCGTTGAGCTCGCTGAATCTTAAAAATACCTGCTTTATATTTTCCGGTATGTCTAAATTCTCCACATATTCCATCAGACCAAAATAATTTTTATTCAAAATAAATTCTCTTAACTGGTTTTTTATCTCATCATCCTCAATGGAAGCTGTCAGTCCCTGGAAAAATTTCACTTCACCGATGGAAATTCTGAAGTCGTGAAGGCCTGATGTGAGGAAACAGTCGACTGCCATGGCTATAATCTCGCTGTCCGCCTGGGCAGAATCATCATTTACAAGCTCCGCGCCCAGCTGACAGGTTTCCTTCAGCTTCAGCTGATAGCTGGAATTATTCAAATATACATTTCCCGCGTAGCAGAGGCGGATGCCGACTTTCTCCTCGCTGAAATATTTTGCCACACATCTGGCAATGGACGGCGTCACATCCGGTCTTAAGACCAGAGTATTTCCTTCCCGGTCAAAAAACTTATACATTTCCCGGGAAGAAACCGTTCCTTTTTCACTGTTAAATACATCAAAGAATTCAAATCCCGGGGTTCTGATTCCTTCGTAACCATAGCCAGCGAAAACATGCTTTAATTTTTCTTTCAGTCTGTTTCTCTGTCTGAATTCTATTCCATAAACATCTCTGACACCTTCCGGCGTATGGACTCTCTTCTTATTCATCTTCTCTACTCCTTGTCGCTTTATCGAATTAAAGTGCTACTTCGCTAGCACGAAAAATACCCTAGTATTTTATCAATCCCAGGGTATTTTGTCAACTGGCTGTCTTTACCTTGCAGCCTGTGCTTCCGCACGTTTCTTTATATCCTGCTCAATCGGATCCACTTCTTTGATCGGATCATGTGCCAGTTCCACTCCGCAGAATGCGCAGATATCTGCCAGAGCTCCGAAAATCCATGGATTTCTTGCACGGATCTTTTTCATTCTTCCGTGACGATCCACATAGGCGATAAAGAAATTCAATGCCGCCTCGATTTCTCCGTCTTCCGGTGACAGGAAATAAGCTTCCAGAATCTGCCGTTTTGTCGTATCCAGCGCAATGAACATCAGAGGATGAACCGGCTGATCACATGTATCATCCTTTGCCGGGAACCCGGCATAACTGAAATCAATCACAAGCTCTGCGTCTGTCTGAGGTTTGTTCCGCAGCTGTTTTTTCAGTTCCTCTTCGTTGATTTCCACTGCCGGGAACTGTTTTTCTATATCCGGATGGGCGTCTACAAACATTTTCCATTTTCCGGTTTCCTTATCATATACGCGGTAAATACATTCACCATTTTCCAGATCGATCTTAATCTCCTTATCCCGCAGTGCCCGGATGACCATGATCAGATTCTCGTAAGCGTCGATCAGCAGTTCCACTTCCTCCTGATCCGGAAGATGAGGCCAGAATCTCTTCCTGTGAGAAGCGAACTCCATCCAGCTGCTGATATCATGGAATTTTACATCCAGCTGATCGATAATCTCTCTCTGTTCCGGCGACACGTCCATCATACTGTTCCAGTAAAGTGTTAGAACATTCTGCTCAAACATGACATAATCCTCTGTCAGATCCGACTGGCCGACGGTGGATACCATATAATAATCCCCGTATCCATCCATACCCTGATATAGATTTACAGACCGGAAATTTGTCCCCATTCCCGTAATACTTATAAATACCGGCTCTTCCCGTTTTTCAGAAACAATGGAAATCAGATTTGAATCAGATACATAATTCCATGGCTTCAAATCATCGATTTCTTTTGCTCTGTCATATAACTTTTTCCATAACTCCAAAGATGCTTCTTTTCTCAAATTTCAGTCCTCCTTCTATATCAAAGCATACCATACATTCCCATCCAGGTCTAATCATTTATTCGATCACCGGGAATTTAATTTCGATGGCAAAACGGGAATCTTTCACTTCCGCCCGGATTTTCCCATTCATCCGCTCTGCGAACTCTTTTGCGATGGAAAGACCGAGGCCTGCCGAATTTTTGCTTCTTGCCTCATCGGCTTTATAAAACCTCTCAAAAATACGCTCCGGTTCAATGGCTTCCGGATATTTTACATGATTTTCAAACCGCAGAATACACACACCATCCTTTTCCCGCAGAATAATCTTCATATGATCTTCCCCGTGATCCAGTCCGTTTTTGATGATATTTTGTATCATTCTCCGCAGTGCTTCCTGATTGCCCATAACCGCCACCGGTTTTTGCGTTATGTCAAATTCAGGCTCAATTCCTCTTTTTGTCCACTCATCATAATAGGAAAAAACTGTATCTTTCAGAATCCTGCTAATCAGGCACCGGTCCATTTTAAACTGATACGTTTCATTTTTCAGTTTTGTATAAGTGAACAATTCTTCCAGCATATCATTGAGGCTTCCGATTCTTTCATGGATAATTCCGATATAACGCTTCTGTTCTTTTTCATCTCCGCAGTGTTCCAGCATCTGGAAATAGCCGTCCAGCGATGTCAGCGGCGTACGGATATCATGAGAAAGATTCGTGTAAATATCTGATATCATCTGTTCTTTTTCCAGATATTTTTTCTTTTCCTGCCTGCGGATCTCCAGCAGTTCATTGAGCATATCACAAAGCGCTCCAATGTCTCCCCATTCTATCTCCCGGGAAATCATAAGATTGCTGTCATATTTTTTCCAGAACGCAAGCTGGCGGCAGATGTTTTTCACCTGCCGCTGATATCCCCAGAGAAGAGTACATAACAATAGTATGATAATTCCTAATATAATAATGATAAGATTCAAATTCATTAATTAATATCCCTCTTTTGAAATACTGCTCCACACACTGCCAGAGAGCCAACGATAAACGCTGCCGCTATTACTAAGGAAGTTCTTATATCAGAAGTACCCATGACCATCGGCAGCATGGCAATTTTTCCTGTAATGGTATACTCCATCATCTGAAATCCTTCCACTCCAAGCATCTCCGCTCCATGATCCACGGCTGTGTATAAGACTGCCATCAGATCCAGACACAGACAGATGGCAAGGGCCATACTGATTACATTATTCAGTATAATGATGGTAATCGCCATAATAAACAGCGCAAGAGCAATGTGCAGCATCATCTGTACTCCAAGATAAGGAAGAAAATCCTCTGCCGGTCCCCATCTCAGATATCCTAAAATCACCTGGTTGCAGACTGCCTGCGCAAGGATAAATACAGCAAACAGCAGTACCGTATATATGATAACAGAAACCGCCTTCGATAAAATCAGATAAAACCGCTTCCTTGTCTGACCGCCGATGTTCTTAATGTAGCCGCACTTAAAATCCGCTGCAGAAAAGATCACGATAAAGATCACAAGGAACAGAGCCACTTCTTTTCCTTTTACGTTGGCATAAAACATATCATACACCGTAACCTTCTCTCCGGGTTTGGTAGGAAGAATCACAGAAATCCCGGCATTCATCGTGCCGCCGTCTTCCGTCTGTACTGTCGTTTCGTAATTGTCCTGCTGGATTTCCGGATCATCAAACTCGCTCTTGCACAAAACCGTTGATATGACCGTCATTGCGATAAAAACCAGCAGTATCACATAAAAACTCTTTGTTTTCGCCATCCGATAGAGGTCCATTTTAACCGTGTTTAACATGAGCCGCACCTCCCGTCAGATTCAGAAAATAACTTTCCAGTTCTTCGCTGGTCACTGAAAGTCCTTTGACCATAATTCCAGCCTTCGCAAGTTCCATATTGATTCTGCCGCTCTCTTCCAGCCGCTCAAAAACATGAATATGTTCCGCATCCACAACTCTGTAATTGGTAAAACCAAGGCGGTCCAGAACAGGACAGGCTTCCTTCGGCTGGTTCAGACAAATCTCAATGCGCTCTGAGCAGCGCTCCATCAGCTCTTCCCTCGTCAGTTCCTGCAGCAGACATCCATTGTGAATGATTCCATAATCCGTCGCAATCTTTGACAATTCCTCCAGAATATGACTGGATATGATGATTGTTATATTGCGCTCATGATTCAGTGTCAGAATCGTATCTCTCACTTCCACAATACCCTGCGGATCCAGTCCGTTGATCGGCTCATCCAGCACCAGAAAATCCGGCTCTCCCACCAGTGCCATGGCAATCCCCAGTCTTTGTTTCATTCCGAGAGAAAATTTCTTCGTTTTCTTTCGCCCGACTCCGGAAAGACCTACAATGTCCAGCAGCTCTTCTATATATCCCGGTTTTCTGATACCGCAGAATCTGCATTTTATGTTCAGATTCTCCTCTGCTGTCATATTTCCATACAGTCCCGGTCCCTCAATGAGACAGCCGATTCTGGAACGGATATCCTGAAGTTCCCTTCCTCTGCACCCGAAAATTTCAATTTCTCCTTCTGTAGGTGCCGCCAGTCCGCAGATCATCCTGAGAAAGGTCGTCTTTCCAGCGCCGTTTCTTCCGATAAATCCATAGATTGCGCCCCGGTTCACATGGACATCCACATGGTCGACTGCCCTGTGTTTTCCAAATTGTTTTGTCAGACCATAGGTCTGCAGCAATTTTCCCATATCAATTCACTCCTTTTCTTATTTGCCTTCATCTTACCGTCGAAATCCTAATGATTCGCAAATAAAAAGTAAAAAAAGAGTAAAGATTATCTCTGCAGACGATATCCGATTCCCCATACCGTCTCGATATATCCTTCATTTGTCACCTGTTTGATCTTTTTTCTGATATTGCTGATATGTACATCCAGAGTCTTCGTCTCCCCCATATAAACTTCATCCCAGGCATATTCAAAAATCTCTTCTTTGCTGAATACCTTTTTGGGATGGCGAAGCAGCAGTTCCAGAATGGCAAACTCCTGTTTCGTAATTTTCGGCAATTCCACTCCCCGGATTTCAATCTGAAAGGTATCTTTGTGAATCACCATATCTTTATAAGAAAGGGTCTGTGACGGCGCTTCCTGACTTTTCCGGCGCATCTGCACCTGAACCCTTGCCAGAACTTCTTCAATATTAAACGGTTTTGTGACATAATCGTCCGCTCCGCCCTTCAGCAAATCCACTTTATCATCCAGCTGATCTTTTGCCGTCAGAACAATCACCGGCGTCTGATCCTCCTCCCGGAGAGAAGCAAGGACCTCTTCTCCCGGCATGCCCGGCAGCATCAGATCCAGCAGCACCAGCGCATATTGTCCTCCTGCCAGCAGCCGCTTTGCCTCTGTTCCGGAATATGCCTGTTCGCAGAAATATCCTTCTTTTGTCAACGCCTCAAACAGCAGCTGATTGATATTCCCGTCATCCTCAACGATTAAAATCTGATCCATCTCTCTTGCCTTTCCCGCCTCCATTAATATGCCAGGATCTCATATCCGTCTTCTGTCACTAAAACCTGCACTTCCCACTGAGCGGAAGGCAGCCCGTCATCGGTATATACGGTCCAGCCATCTTCATCATCCACAAAAATCTTGTCGGTTCCCATATTCACCATAGGTTCTATAGTAAACATCATGCCGGGAGCCATGACGATCCCTGTCCCCGGCTGAGAAACATAGCTCACATAAGGATCTTCATGAAATTCAATGCCCACGCCGTGTCCGCCGATTTCCCGGACGACCGTATAGCCGTTTGCTCTGGCATGTTCATGTACCGCATGTCCCATATCTCCGAGCAGTCCCCATGGTTTTACTGCATCCAGTCCAATCTGCACACACTCTTTCGTTACTTCCACCAGCTTCTTCTTCTCCGGAGACACTTCTCCGATGCAGAACATCCTGGAGGAATCAGAAAAATAGCCGTGATAAATGGTAGAAACATCAATATTGACAATATCCCCCTCCTGCAGAACCACATCCTCTGACGGGATACCGTGGCAGACCTGTTCATTGACAGAAGTACATACGCTTTTCGGGAATCCTTCGTAATTTAACGGTGCCGGAATAGCTCCTCTGGATGTGGTCTGCTCATATACCCAGTCGTCGATCTGCTGAGTCGTCACGCCCGGTCCGATATGCTCCGCCACATAATCCAGCACCGCAATGTTGATTTTTCCGCTTTCCCGGATTCCCTCGATCTGCTCCTTATTTTTGATCATATCGTGGGACGGGATCAGATGACCTTCCTGGGCCATTTCTTTCAGTCTTTCATCAAACTGATAATGACATTTCTTGTATTTTTTCCCGCTCCCGCACCAGCAGGCGCTGTTTCTTCCAATTGTTTCCATCGTTTTCACACTTCCTTCTTTTAATCTACTATTGCAATCCTACTACATAAAACAGGAAATAGCAAATACGGCTGTGATTGACTTTTTATTCCAACTATGCTATTTTTATAGATAATCAAAAATGATAGTAACTTACCAGATTATTTGAAAGGATGTGCAGCTAAGGTGGAGGACGCCTCGACGAAAGCTTATATTTTAATGAAATATTTTAAGCTTCATTCCAGATTCAGAAGATAACCGGTATGGCTTGTTTTTGACACAGGAAAAGCAAGTCATGCCTTTTTGTGTTGTTTTTAAGAACAGATTAGAATTTTTCTCATTTTGAAAGGATACATATATTTATGATACAATCAGCAATTTTACTTATTATTTTAATTTTTCTAAACGCGGTCTTCGCCAGCGCGGAAATCGCCGTAATATCTATGAATAACTCGAAACTCAAGAAAATGACTGAGGACGGGGACAAGCGTGCCGTCAAACTTTCCCGGCTTACCGACCAGCCTTCCCGGTTCCTCGCCACTATACAGGTAGCCATCACCCTTTCCGGCTTCCTGAACAGTGCTTTCGCCGCAGATAACTTCTCAGGTCCGCTGGCAAATCTGCTGTATCAGACAGGGATTCCTGTTCCGGAAAGCGTCTTAAGATCAATTTCCATGATTCTGATTACTATCATTTTATCTTATTTCAATATTGTATTTGGTGAACTGGTTCCAAAGAGAATTGCCATGAAGAAAGCAGATTCCCTTGCGCTGGCTCTGTCAGGACTGCTCTGCGGAGTCTCTAAGTTCTTCTTTCCTCTGGTAGCTCTGCTGACAGCCTCTACCAACGGACTTCTGAGACTGCTTGGCATTAACCCGAATGACAACGAAGATACTTTGACGGAGGAAGAAATCCGCATGATGCTGATGGAAGGAAATCAGCAGGGAATTCTGGAGTCCTATGAAAATGAAATGATCCAGAATGTGTTTGAATTTGATGACATTCCTGCCCAGCAGATCTGCACCCACCGTCTGGAAGTTGACGCACTGGACGTAGATGATAATCTGGAAGAGTGGGATAAAATCATACATTCCACACGTCACACCCATTATCCGATCTACAAAGACAACAAAGATCAGATTATAGGTATTCTGGACACAAGAGACTATTTCCGCATGGAGGTCCGAACCAAAGATACTTTAAAAAAATGTGCCATTCATCCGGTCTATTTCATTCCGGAAGATATGAAAGCGGATATCCTGTTCCAGAACATGAAAAGCAAACGTACTTATTTTGCCGTACTGCTTGACGAACACGGAGGAATGTCCGGTATCATCACTGTGCAGGACTTAATTGAAGAACTGGTCGGCGATATGTATGAAGCCAATGAAGGCACGCCGAAAGAAAAAATTCAGCCGGTTTCTGAAAACTGCTGGAATATTTCAGGCGATGCTGAACTTGACGATGTTCAGGAAGCAGTTCAGGTGAAACTTCCGACAGATCTGTACGATACCTTCAACGGTTTTATCTGCAGCATCATCGAAATGATTCCCCGGGACGGAGAACAATTCCAGTGTGCTTACGAAAACCTGGATATTCATGTACATAAAGTTGAAAATCATATTATCCGCGATACGACAGTAACGAAAAACCCGATCATACATCAGGAGGAAGAAGTCTCCTGAGCAGCAACAGGAGGTAAATACAATGGCATTTGACGGATTTGTCATTTCAAATATTGTAAGTGAATTACAGGATAAAATCCTCGGAGGAAGAATTTATAAAATCTATCAGCCGGAATCCGATGAAATCACTCTGGTGATCAAAAAGGAAAAAAATACGCTGCGGCTGCATATTTCTGCCAGCGCTTCTCTCCCTCTGATTTATCTGACGACAGAA
Source organism: Candidatus Anaerostipes avistercoris (assembly GCA_019119895.1). Taxonomy (GTDB): domain Bacteria; phylum Bacillota; class Clostridia; order Lachnospirales; family Lachnospiraceae; genus Anaerostipes; species Anaerostipes avistercoris. The sequence continues at coordinate 51,410 of DWWD01000014.1, forward strand.
ACGAAAACTAATCCTATGCAGGCGCCGAATTTCTGCATGCTCTTAAGAAAGCATCTGAGCAATGGGCGGATTGTTTCCATCTGTCAGCCTGAATTTGAGCGTATTATTGATATTACCGTTGAACATCTGGACGAATTGGGTGATCTCTGTCAGAAACATCTGATCGTAGAACTGATGGGTAAACACAGCAATATCATATTTACGGATTCGGAACATATGATTTTGGACAGCATCAAACATATTTCCGCAAATATAAGCTCTGTCCGGGAGGTTCTTCCCGGACGGACTTACTGTGCTCCGCCGTCCAAAAACAAACATTCCATTCTGGATCTGACCCCTCAGTTCTTTACGAATGAAATTATTAAAAAACCGGTGAATCTCACAAAAGCTTTATATACTTCTATCACCGGCATGAGCCCGCTGATTGCCAATGAAATCTGTTACCGTGCCGGACTGGACGGAAACGATTCCACTGATTCTCTCACAGAGGAATATGCCGGCGGGCTTTACGGACAGCTTCTTAAATTGAAGACAGCCGTTGAAGACAAAGAATACCGGCCGAACATCGTATATTATAAAGATGAACCAAAAGAATTTTCCTGCATCGCCCTGACTTCCTATGCCGACGGTGAGGAAAAAGTCTTTGATTCTATCTTTGATGTACTGATTGAGTACTTTTCTGAGAAAGAAAAATATACGAGAATGAAACAGAAATCTGCAGACCTGCGGAAAATCATACAGACAGCCCAGGAGCGGACCAGCAAAAAATATGATCTGCAGAACAAGCAGCTGAAAGATACAGAAAAAAGGGAAAAATTCAAGGTGTACGGTGAATTGATCCAGACATACGGCTATCAGCTGGAAGATCACGCAAAATCCCTGACATGTATGAACTACTATACAAATCAGGAAATCACGATTCCACTGGATCCTCACAAAACTCCACTGGAAAATGCCCAGAAATACTTTGCACGGTATAATAAACTGAAACGAACTTATGAGGCGCTTTCCAGCCTCGTCGTAGAAACAAAAGCGGATCTGGATCACCTGGAATCCATCGCAACGTCCCTTTCCCTTTCTGAAGACGAAAAAGATCTGAATCAGATCAAGCAGGAACTGACTGATTACGGATATATCAAGAGCCGGGGACACAAGGGAGCAAAAAAGCCGAAGAAATCAAAACCCCTGCATTATATTTCATCTGACGGCTTCCATATGTATGTGGGAAAAAATAATTATCAGAACGATGAACTGACCTTTAAATTTGCCAACGGCGGCGACTGGTGGTTCCACGCAAAGCAAATGCCGGGATCCCATGTGATCGTCCGAAAAGAACAGGCGGAAACTCTGCCGGACGCAACCTTTGAAGAAGCAGGCCGGCTTGCCGCTTACTATTCTCAGGGAAGACAGGCGCCAAAAGTCGAAATTGACTATATCCAACGCAGGGAGCTGAAAAAACCGCCTAAGGCAAAGCCGGGATTTGTCATTTATCACACCAATTACTCTATGATGTGCGTCCCGGATATTTCAGATATTAAAGAAATCAAAGACAAGTAAGAAAACGCCCTCAAGCAAAGGAATTCACATCCCGCCTGAGGGCGTCTGTTCATCTTATCATTCTTTATGAAGCATTCATTCTGTAATCTAATCTCATTTTATCCGCGATCAGTGCAATAAATTCTGAATTTGTCGGTTTCCCTTTGCCTGCGCTGATCGTATAGCCAAACATCTCTTCCAGGAGTTCAACCTTTCCTCTGTTCCACGCTACTTCAATCGCATGCCGGATCGCCCGCTCCACACTGCTGGAAGTTGTCTTGTACTTTTTCGCGATCGTCGGGTACAGCAGTTTCGTAATATAATTCATCATATTCACGTCTTCAATCGCCATAATGATTCCTTCTCTTATGTACTGGTAGCCTTTTATATGCGCCGGAATTCCCAGATCCCGGATAATCTTCGTTACATCCTGCCGGATATCATACTTCGCAGTATCAAAATTCTTCGGTCCGTCACTGTCTTTTTCCTGCTGATACTGAATCTGCTGGCTCATATATTTCATTCTCGTAATCTGTTCAATCCTGTGGAGCAGGATATCAGGCTGGAAAGGCTTCATAATACAGTAATCAACTTCCATATGATTGATGCATTCAATTAATTTCTGCGTTCCTATAAAAGTTGTAACGATAAAGGAGGGCATATCTTTGTCACTTAGCTTTTCTCTGCATTTTTCAATGACTCCAAGTCCATCAATCATAGGCAGCATCGTATCAATGACAACGACATCAGGATGATATTTCATAATATCTTCCACTGCTCTTACGCCATCGTTTACAACCGATGCGATTTCTAATTCATCCGCAAGCGTTTCTGCCAGTTTTTCCGATTCCGTCTGATTCGCATCTGCAATCAATACTTTTAGTTTCTTGTCCATATCTTCTTTTATCCTCCTCATGCATAATCTTTACCTAGCTACTCTATCTGAAGTATTTCTTTCCAACACTATTGTATAATATCACAGCCATACTCCAGTCTTATCTTGTCTGCAATCAAAGCAATAAACTCTGAATTCGTCGGTTTTCCTTTTCCTGCATGTACCGTATACCCAAACAGAGCGTCGATCGTATCCATTTTTCCTCTGCCCCAGGCAACTTCAATGGCATGTCGGATTGCTCTTTCGACGCGGCTGGATGTGGTATGAAATTTTTCTGCAATCGCCGGATACAGCTGTTTTGTAATGGAATTCAGAATATCCATATCATAAACAGCCATTATAATCGAATCTCTCAAATACTGATACCCTTTAATATGAGCAGGGACTCCGATTTCGTGAATCATATTCGTCACAATGATTTCCAGCTGATTTCTTGTAATCTTTCCTGACGGATCTTTCCGGGAAACAAACGGTTTTACAGATTCTCCCCCGGCTGTCACCTGCTTTATCTTTCGGATTACCATGTTAGAATCAAACGGTTTCAGGATGAAATAGGATGCTCCCAGTTCAATGGCTTCTTCGCATACATTTTCCTGCCCCATGGCGGAAAGCATGATGACTGCCGGTTTTTTGTCAAGGTTCGCTTCCTTCAGCTTCTCCAGCACGCCGATTCCATCCAGTTTCGGCATGATGATATCAAGAAGCACAACATCCGGCTGATTGTTCTCAATCACTTCTACCGCCGTCTCGCCATTATCCGCACTGCCCACAACCTTGATATCATCATCCTGCTCCAGCAGCTGCGTCATCATCTCAACGATCCTCTGGTTGTCATCTGCGATCGCCACATTTATCTTGCTCATATCTTGTCCTCCAATTCTGTTTTTATTTACAAGAATATTATATATTTTATCAAAGTTTACATACAAGCCGGTATCAATCGCAATTTTTCTTCATAATATATTAAAATCAACATAATTTTACGTAAAATCCTTGAAAAATGTCGAAAAAAATACCCCCAGCCTTACCCAAAAGCTGGAGATATCCGACTTTCATTTTCTAATTGTCAAAAATCTGCCGTTCATCCGACGCTAAATCTTTATAACTGTCATGGAATCCCACTCGATTCCTGCCTGCCGAAGTTTGTCCGAAAAGAGCGTTTCCTGCTCCGGATCTGTCTTCCATGCCAGACCGCATCCGGCGGAAATTTCAGAAGGAAGAGGAATGATCCTTCCTGGAAGACTCTGTTCCAGACAGAATTTTTCCATTCTCATGGCTTCCGTCGTTGTGGAAAATGTAATAATCAGCTGTTCTTTTTTCTGTCTCATATTGATTCCCTGCTATGGCTTGATAATAGAATCTGCCTGCATCATCTTCTCAGCGATCACATACATATTTGTGACATCGCCAACCTGAAGCTTCTCAGACAATCCATAGTAATTCAGACAGGTGCCGCAGGTGAGAATCTCAACGCCCTGAGCTTCCAGTGACTTCAGATCTTCCAGCGCCGGAGACCCTTCGCAGGTAAACACAGCTCCGCCGTTATAAAATAAAATGGTATCCGGCAGTTCATCCTGCTGAGTCAGAGCGTAGATAAATCCTTTCATCAGCACCTCTCCGAGTTCATCGTTGCCTTCTCCCATCTTACCGGAAGAAATGACAACTAATTTATGTTTCCGGCTGTCAGGAACGCACACCGTTTCTTTTTCCGGATCCTCTGCTTCTGACGGTGTCTGTTCTCCGCCTTCTCCTACTGTCATAACAACCTGATATTTCTGTTCTTCCAATTTTTCAGAGCGAATCCCATACCCCTTCTGATTGGCCATTTTCGTAAGATTCTGGACGGCGATTTCATTATCCACCAGAACTTCTACGTCTCCGGAACCATTCAGCTCTTTGATCGCATTTTTTGTTTTTACTACAGGAATCGGGCATGCGTCCCCGATGGCATTTACTTTTATCATAAGGTTTCCTTTCTACCGCTGACCACGGACATATATTTCTTTTTCTCTTTTCTCTGTCAATGTCCCTACTGCTGCCGCAGGAAGTCCGGCTTCTTTCAGTTCCGCCAGAAGTTCCTCCGACCGATCCGGCGCTGCAGCAATCAGGAGCCCTCCTGACGTCTGAGGGTCAAACAGCACCTCTTCCATGGCAAACATAACATTCTCAAACTGTACATATGATCCTACATGATTCCGGTTTCTCTGTCCTGCCGCCGTCAGCAGAAATTCATCCGCATATTCCATGGCGCCGGAAATAACCGGTATCCTGTCTGCCTCAATTTCCGCAGACATCTGTTCATCCAGCATCTCATGGAGATGCCCCAGGAAACTGAATCCGGTGACGTCCGTGCAGGCGTGAACCGGATATTTTCTGCAGATCTGAGAAGCGTATTTATTCAGCTGGATCATAGATTCAACCGCCTCTTTCATATCTTCTTCCCTGGCTTCCTGTACCCTGTTGGCGGTACAGACAATTCCCACACCTAATTTCTTCGTCAGAATCAGCACATCTCCAGGATATCCTCCGTTGTTGGAATAAATCCGATCCGGATGAACCAGCCCGGTCACTGACAAACCATATTTTACATCTGAATCCTGAATGGAATGGCCTCCTGCCAGAGTTCCGCCCGCTTCTATGACTTTCTCTGATCCGCCTCTCATAATTTCTCCCAGAATATTAAGATCCATAGTCTCGGGAAAACATACAATATTCAGCGCTGTTTTCACTTCACCGCCCATGGCATAAATATCACTCAGGGCATTGGCAGCCGCAATCTGCCCAAAAGTATACGGATCATCTACCATCGGCGGAAAAAAATCCAATGTCTGAACAAAAGCAGTATCATCCGACACTTTATAAACCGCCGCATCATCTCTGCTGTCATAGCCAATCAAAAGATTTTCATCTTTCGGACCCTTCGGCAGTTTTTCCAGAACTCTGTTTAAAATGCCTGCTCCAAGTTTTGCCGTGCATCCGCCGCCTTTGCAAAAAACAATCTTCTCTCCCATACTTCTCCTTCTTTCTTTCGTTTCCAGTCATAAAGCCGATCGATCAGCTGTCCAGCAGTTCAATAAATGCTCCGATCCTGGTATCAATCTGCCCCTGGTCCGTCATAGAATAATCTGTTGTAATTGCCAGATATGGAATATCTTTCTCCTCTGTGACAAAACGTTTTACCGCGTCCGATTCGATGGCAAACGTATGGCAGGCCTGCAGCAGCACTTCAATCACTCCGTCCGCCTGATATTCATCAATCTGTTCTCCCATGGCTTTAAAACGGCCCGGATTAGGACTCATCACAGAACAGTTTACCCGCAGATATTTTTCTGCAATTGCGGTAATCGGGTCTTTTTCTTCATCGATTGGATCCTTCTTTTCTCTCGGACCACAGCAGTTCTCAAAGCCGACAACATCTGCGCCTAATTCCTCAATCCGTCTGATTACTTTGTCAATCACTCCATGCGTTGGACATCCCGTGATCAGAATCCTCGGTCTCGATTTTTTCCCTTTATATTCCTTTTCATAAAGATCTGTTAATTCCCTGGTTCTTTGCTCCAGATACTTGATCTTTTCTTCTATATCAAAGGCATAATCATTGGATGTAACGACCGTATTCAGTTCGTATCCGGAAATCGGCGTCGGCTTCAGACGTCCAACTTCATAAAAATCAAGAATTGCTTTTCTTTCCCGGTTTCTTAAACGGATTGCCGCACGAAGTTTTTCTTCTGTAATCTTGATCCCATAAAAATCTTCCAGATCTTCTTTTACACTTTCCACTTCCGCCTTCCAAAACTCCAGCGCGCCTTTTCCTCCTGCTCCCGGAGGCAGCTGCATAATATGACAGTGTTTCAGCTCTCCCATCAGCTCATACATTTTCTTCTTTCCATCACAGGTTGTTTCTGCCAGCACCATATCCGAAAAATAGAAAAACGGACAGCGGTCCGTTGCCGCGGAACCATAACTTGCTTTAATCAAAGGACACAGATTTTTCGGCAGTCTCTTTTCCGCTGCCGGGATATTCTCTTCTCCAATTCCGCATAATACGACTGCGACTGCATCAGCTGCCTCAATCAGTTCCCATGGCGTATAAGTACAAAATACTCCCACAATTCTGCGTCCTTCTTCTTTTAACTTTTTGAGACTTAAAAAAGCCTTCTTCCTTGCCTCTGGATATGTAACAAAATCTTTGGGCAGTTTTATTTCTTCCATCTTTTTCTCCTTTACTTTTCCATTTTAAGGGCTGCCGCCGCTGCTCCAACCGCGCCTGCATATCTTGCCAGGGCGTGAGAACGGACCTCCCTGCCCAGCTGTGCAGATAAAAGTTCTATTAAATATTGATTTTCACAAAGCCCTCCGGTAAGAAACACCGGACGGTCACCATCTCCAAGTTTTGCATATTCCTGCTTCACTTTTCTGACAACAGAATCCAGAACACCCCAGGCAATGTTTTCTTTTGAGGTTCCTTTTCCGATCAGCGCAACAATCTCAGACTCCGCAAACACAGTGCACATGGAACTTATTTTTAGTTCCTCCGTCCGGTTTCTGGCGGCCGAATCCATCTGATCAATAGGCAGTTCCAGTCTGTTTGCCATGATCTCAATGAATTTCCCGGTTCCAGCCGAACATTTGTCATTCATAAAAAATTCTTCCACTCTGCCTTTTGTACAGGAAATTACTTTGGTATCCTGACCGCCAATATCAATCAGATTCATTGGCTCTTCTCCAAACAGAACTGCCGCTCCCTTTGCATGACAGGTAATTTCCGTTACTTTCTTCTGTGCTGCTTCAACAGCTTCTCTCCCGTACCCGGTCGAGACACACAGCGATTGTTTTAAGTCTATTCCCTGACACATAAGCGCTTCCTCAATCCTGGTGACTGTCTCGAAACTGCTCCACCCTGTAGGAAGAACAAATGTATACAAAATCTCCGCATTTTCATCTAAAACCGCTGTTTTTGCACAGGTTGATCCGATATCTATTCCGATATAATTCATATTCTGCCTTTCTTTTCAGCACTCACTGATATATTTCTTTTTAAAACCATTATATCATGTCTTTCATCTTCCTTTTATCGTGTTATTCGTTTTATCGATTCTATTAATTGATAAAATCGATAAATAGGATTACAATAAAAGAAAACCATATGCAAAGGAGATTTTCTGTTATGGAATTTCGTCATTTAGAAATTTTTCTTGCTGTCGCTGAGACAAAAAGTTTCTCAAAAGCCGCAAAACACCTGTTTTTGTCTCAGTCTACGGTAAGCTCTCATATTAAAAATCTGGAATCAGAACTTCAAAAGCCACTGTTTATCCGCTCCACAAAATCTGTGGAGCTGTCTCCGGACGGCTGTACCTTCCTGAGATATGCAAACTCCATACTGGAAATGAGAGAGGCCGCCCTGGAAGCCCTAAATGCCCCTTCTGAAACCATACTGCGCATCGGAGCTTCCACAATTCCTTCCGGATATCTTCTTCCCAGACTTCTTCGGGGCTTCCACGACTCTCATCCTCATACCTTTTTCGATATCCAGCAGGGTGACAGCGGGGAAATCCTGGAAAAAATACTGGACGGATCTCTGGAACTTGGTTTCATCGGAAAAAAAGAAGACACACCAAAGTGCGTCTTCCTGCCATTTTGTAAAGATGATCTGGTTCTTGCCCTGCCGGCGAACCAGTACTATTTTCATTTGTTAAACCAGAATCCTCCCATACAGGAAATCCTGAAAGAACCTGTTATCTTAAGAGAACAGGGTTCCGGAACAAGAAAAGCTGCTGACCTGTATCTGGATTCCATTCATCTTTCTCCCGAAAACTTAAATGTCATCGCGCGAACCAATGATCTGGAATCCACTAAGCGAATGATCCAAAACGGCATGGGGATTTCCATTCTTTCCAAATATGCGGTAAAAGATCTGGAAGCCCAGGGAGTCATACTGACCCTCCCTCTGGAATCCGGCATCCATCGGTCTTTTTATATTGTATATCGGAAAGATAATCCCCTGAAATCTGCCTTTCAGGATTTTATTCAGTATGTAAAATGCCAGGACTTTTCATGATCTATTTTACAATTTTTACATGAGGATAAATCTCTTTGATCCGTTTATCAGGAAAATGGTCATCCAAAAATCGTTCCATCCGGTTTTCCGCTTTTTTCCCCTGGATGTGTCTTTCCGAATATCTTGACATGGCAAGTCCTGACAGCGCCATGTCAAGCGTCATGAAAATAAGGAATCCCCACGCAAGGATTTTCCCCGCTTTTTTCGGCAGCTTCTCAATCCATTTTGAAAAAAACGGATAAAGACCTTTCATCCAGATTACAGAAGCGAATCCCCAGAAAAAGCAATACAGAAGGTTAATTCTGCCGCCCAGATTAAATGGAATTTTACTGTAATCCCAGAACACAGTCCCAAAAACCATCTCGGAGAGGACACTGCAGATATACTCATAAGCTCCTCCCAGCAGCGTTCCGTAAATAAAAATAAAACGGTCACTTCGGTTTCGGTACTGATAGAGAATTGCTGTCAGAAGCACGCAGCCAAATCCCCATACAATGCTGAATGGTCCGAACACAACACTGCTGCGGCTCATAATAACGCCGTACTTCATATAACAGAAGATCGTCTCTATCACATCTCCAAGAAAGGCTCCCAGGAAAAAGATGCAGACCAGCTTGTAAAAGCCGCATCCCGCCGCAAAAACATCCGCTTCTGCTTCTGCCTTTTTGATTTCCTTCTCTCTCTCCAGTTTTGCCTTCAGAATTGTCCTGACATCCAGCAGAGGATAGGCCTTTTCAAGATGCTTCAATATCCATTTTGTAACGCCTTCTCCCATCATATCCGCTGTCTTCTGAAGATTCTCTGACACCTGATATACCAGTGACAATTTACGGATATGGGACTTGATCTTAAGGATTCCTGTTACTGTACCCGCCAGATCAATGATAAGAACCACTCCAAGAATGATCAGCAGGATCCCTCCGATCGTTTTCGGAATCAGTAAAGTCGCATCTTTCAATATAGGATTAACCACCCGGATCATCAGAACCGCCAAGGCGCCCCAAAGGGCTGTATAAGGAAGATTGACATATCCGCTGAAATGATATTTTCTCCTGGAATAATCCCACCATTTATGATGGAAAATCTTTTCCAGTAAAAATCCTGTGAAAAATGTCATGACAAAGGACAGAATCGCTCCTCCGAGAAACAGGAAAAAAACGCTTTCTCTTAATTCTGACAGAAAAATCGTAAATACTACGGCACTGACTCCGTACGAAGGGCAATAAGGTCCATACAAAAAACCAACATCAACGAACTTCTTCGTTCTTACTGCCGCTGCCGCCGTGGCAAACAGCCAGCCCAGAAACGAATACAGTACAAAAAACCACATCAATTGATAAAATGTTTCGTTCATTATAATATCCTTTCCAAAATCCTATTGTTTATGTCATATCATACCGATTTTTGTCGAAAAAAACAACCCTGACATAAAATCTGATTTGAAAAGGCGAAGATCACTTGTCTTAACTGCCTTTTTTCATCCTTAACTGAAAATCTGAATCATAATACAGATTCAGGTCTCTGCAGATTCTGTCATTGATCTGCATCAGCGCCTCCCTGTATTCCTTATACTTTGGGGATAATTCCATCATGGCCGGAAGAAAAATATCATTATATCCACAATCCTGGAGCCGTTTCATAAAGCGGCGCTGGGATATGAATGCCGGATGATATCGAAAGAAAAAGCTGTTTTTCATTTTCACATTCTGCTTTGTCTGTTTTTTCAACTTCTCATATGATTCCTCTGTGGGATTCAAATAATCTTTGATCTGATCGTCCATCTTTTTTATCATGGTATCCAGCGATGGTTTCGGCAAAAAACGGTACATGATATAAGAACTCACTTTCATAAAAAACGGAATTTTAATATCAGCATTGTCTAAAAAATCCACAATACGATCATATGCTTCTTTCTGCTCCTTTGTTTCCATTGGAATCTGCAAATACGGAAGAAAATGATGCAGGAAATAGTACCCATAGAACCCCGGAAACATATCTTTCAGTTTTTCTCCTATGGTCTTATAATCAATTACGCTGCAGACACTTTCTATTTCTTTTGTCTGAATATATTTCTTTAATTCTTCCCATTGAACAGTCAGCTTCCGGATTTCCTGTTCCTTTTCGCTGCTGATCTGATCAAGCAGTCTGTCATCCCCTTCTTCCAACAATATTTTTATCTCTCTGATTCCGATTCCAAGTTTCCGGTACAAAGAAATCTTCTCCAGTATCTTAACATCTTCCGGGGTATAGTTACGGTATCCATTGCTGTCTTTCTTAACTTTCAGCAGACCTTTTTCTTCATAATATTTTACTGCTCGTTTGCTGAGATCTACTTTTCTCACAACTTCATTTAATCTCATATCCTGAACCTCCTTACAGTTTTAATATAAACCTGTACGCAGCGTACAGGTCAAGAGATAATATGATATAATGCAGACATGGAGGTATTTACACATGAACGACCGTCAATTACATTCTTTTCTTCTGGCAGCCGATTCCGGAAGTTTTTCCAAAGGGGCACAGGCCGCTTTTATTTCCACTCCGGCTCTGGTGCAGTAGATCAATTTACTGGAAAAAAATATCGGGTTCCCATTATTTTACCGCACACACCAGGGAATTTCCCTGACGCCTGCAGGCGGGATCTTTTATGACGCTTCCAGAGAAATCCTGCAGACTTATGAAGACGCCTGTGCCCGGGGACGTGAAATCAGCCGGACAGAAAATGATTCTCTCACAATCGCATATCCTCCGGAACAATTTCCGCCGTTTATCCTGAAAGCATATGAAACCTTCTTACAAGATTTTCCAAACACTGCCGTTACATTTCTTCCGATGCCGTACAACGAGCATATTGCTAAAATCGCAGGCGGAAAGGCTGACTGTTCGATTCTCGCAGAACCACGGAAAGAATGTCTGGGGGATCTGATCTTCACCAAACTATTTGAAGACACCTATAGTTTCTGCATGAGGCCGGAACATCCGCTTGCGGACCGCAGCCTTCTTAAAGCCGATGATCTGACAGATGGTTCTATCTTATGCGGAAATTATTATTATATGAAATATCCTTTCCACCAGCAGCTGTCTGCCGTCTCCAGCCGCATACAGGTGCTGGACAGCGAATACGATATGTCCATCCGCTCCAAAGTCCTGCTGACAGATGATATTTTCGCGATTCACTCCCGCTGGAGCAGCCAGTACCAGTCCTTTCTTACCGTAGTCCCTTCTGATCTGCCTGCCGGACCTGTCGGCGCGGTCTGCAGGAAAAATCCGTCTCCGGCCGTCACTCATTTTTTATCTTATTTTTAGATGAATTAAAACAGGGCAGACCCGTCGAATCTGCCCTTCCATTATTGAGGTTATAAACGCTGTCCCCCGTCAATTCCTTTGAACGCAGAATATCCGTCATCTGCCATTACCGTCGTTCCATTTACCGCAGACGCCTCATCGAGAGTCATCAGATAAACGACGCCGGCAATCTCTTCCGGCTCTACAATCCGGCCTTTCATATGAAGGGAAGCTCCAATTTTAGCTACCGTATCATCAATCATCTCCGTTCTGACCCAGCCTGGTGATACGCATACCACTCTGATTCCATAGCCTGACAATTCTCTGGCCAGACTCTTCGTTACCATTTCTACCGCTCCTTTGGAAGCATGATATCCTACGGATTCGGAGTTTGCCATAGTTCCGCAGATAGAGCCAATATTTACGATCGTACCTTTCTGCTGATCCGCCATATATTTACTCACGGCATGTATCATATGAATCGTCCCCATGACATTAATATCCATCGTTCTCCGGATATCTTCCATATCTGCTTTGAAAAAACTTTCTCTCCTGCTTACAACTCCGGCATTATTGACTAATACATCAATACGGCCATATGTATCCATCGTTTCATCTACCACTTTTCTGCACTCTTCATAATCCTGCACGCAGCAGTGTTTCCAGGTCACTTCCCCGAATTCAGAAAGTCTTTCCTGCGCACGAAGGCCTTTTTCCTCATTGGTACTTAAAATTACCACCCGGCAGTCTTTCTCCAGAAATAATTTTGCGGCCGCATATCCGATTCCGGCGCTTCCTCCGGTTATAATAACTACTTTTTTCTCCATCATTCATTCCTCTTTCTTCTAAACGATAACAACTAACTTCGTTAAAATATTATCATTTATCGAAGGAATCGGGAATTAGATTCTTCTTAAACAGTGTAAAGTTAAAACTTAATACTTCTGCCTGCTTTCCTGTTTCTGCTGCGTTAAAAGCCACCCAATCCCCGCCGAGGTTCTCTCAGCGGCATTCTGAAAATGATTTCCCGGATTTAACTGAAATACTGTCTGAATTCCTTTCTCCCGGTAAAATCTTTCTATCTGTTCCGTATTTTTACGCACCGTTTTCATATACGGATTGCGTGTCCTGCTTTCTTTGCTTCCCACAGAAAAATATATACATTCCGGTTCTTTTGCCATTTCATGAGAGAATACATAATCTATAATTCCCGGGAACCACAGAGATCCGGATATACTTGCCGCCCTGGAGAAAAGATCCGTCTGATACAGCGCATACACGGCAAAAAGCCCTGCCAGTGAGTATCCCGCCAGTCCCCTCCATGAAATTTTACCTGTTATTCTTCTCTCTGCTTCAGGAACAATGGTTTTTGTCATGAAATTCAGATATTCATCTGCTCCGCCGGTACATGGCTCGGCGTTTTTTGAAACCGGAGGCGCATCCCATGGCGTCATATCATGATTCCAGTCAAGACCGCTGATTGTTATCAGTGTAACTTCCGGACATTCCTGCTGCTTCAATATTTCATATATCTTATCGTTTCCTTCTTCCATGACAGTATTAAGATAAATCACAGGGACATCCGCTGTATTCGCCTGATAAATCGTGACCTTCTTCTCGTCTATGGTAAATGAATTCATCTCTGATGTCTCTCCTTTCCCGGCATTCAATGACCTGTCTTTATTTCTGAATTCAAAACCGTACTGCTTTCTATCTCCAGATATCTTCAGGATTGTTCTTCATATTTCTCATGCTGTATTCTGCACTTTTTGAGATAACATGCGATTCCGTATATGTGAATTGTTTCCATACCATCATCCTGCAGTCGTGTCATATATTGCTTGTCCCTGACCTGTCTGATTGCTTCTCTGCATGCCTTATCAAGATTTCTATTTTCCGCATACTTCACTTCTATTACACATCCAATGCTTTTTTCCGGTATTTCAACAAGTATATCGCTGTAACCTTCACCAGATTCCGGATTGGACAGCACAATCCAAGTATCTTCGCTTCCAAGGATTCCAACCAGCATACCATGATAAAAAGATTCTTTGCGTCCCTTTCTTACAGCACTGTCACGAACACTAATGGATTTTCTTAAATATTCTCCGAATATCTGCTGCATTTTCTCTGCGTCTCCATCCTCTGCCGCTTTGCAAAAAGATTGAAGTTTTCCGGCATCACTTTTTATTTTCTTCGAAAACCAGGTCAAAATCTGCTGTTCAAAAATAAGCCTGACCTCACGATTTGGAATCTTTAAAGTATGTCTTCCGCCAGCCGGCTTTTCCCCATCTGTCAGATATCCTGTATTATACAAAAGACTCCAAAGATATTTTATCCGCTCCCCTTTGTCTCCTGACAATAAATCCTGATATGTCATTTCCGGGATGATCTCTTTTTGTATCTGTTCCCCTGATACCAGCAGTTCCAATTCTGCCTTTACCGTTCCATTCGAATGTTCTATGATTTCTCTGACAGTTTCATTTCCACTGCTGTTTGCCCAGTAAAGAACCGGTTCTGCCTCAGAGTCTGTCAAATGATCTGAAATATAATTTAAAACATCCCATGGACAGTATATACTTTCCCGACCAAAATGATATCCATTATACCATTCTTTTACTTCTTCAAAGCAGTATGACATTCCATAGTATGACAGTAATTTTCTCACCTCAGTATCTGTAAATCCAAAGTACTGCGCATACTGTACATCTGATATTCCATGTACTTTGAAGTTATTTAATCCTGTAAAAATACTTTCTTTGGATATACGAAGACATCCTGTCAGGACGGCAAAGTACAATGCCTCATTGGTTTTTAATGCCATGCTGAACATTGATCTGATCAGCGAAATCATCGGTTCATAATAATGATCCTGGTAAGCCTTGTTCAATGGAACATCATATTCATCAATCAAGATGATAACTTTTTTGTTATAATGCTTATATAGTAATCTGGACAATACTTGAATACTCTGGCAAAGATCCACAGGCCGGTCAAATTCCTGATTCAGGAATTTCAAAAGAGATGCTTTGTCGTACTTTGTCAATCTGTCACTATCCAGCAGCCACTGCAGCCGAATTGCCTCATTATACAGCACACTGCACAAAAGATCATAGGACATCTGATAAGAGTCTCCATCCACGTCTTTCAGGCTGATTGAAATAACGGGATATTGTCCCATATATTTGTCACATAATTCTTTCTCCTTTGTAATCTGCAGTCCCTCAAACAGCGCAGGATCTGCACCAATCTCGAAAAATGAACATAGCATATCCATATTCAGTGATTTTCCAAAACGGCGGGGACGGGTAAACAAATTTACTTTTCCCCAGGAATTTAATAATTCCCGGATGAAACTGGTTTTATCGACGTAATAAAAATTTTCTGACCGTATTTCTTTAAATTTTTCAATTCCAACCGGGATCTTCCTTTTACTCATTCCGTCTCCTCCCTTCTTTGACGCATATAACTTCTCTGTTATTATACATCATAGAAGGGAGGAAAAAAACTCCCTGTTATTAACGAAACAATCCACTCCACCATGTTTTTGTTCTCCGGCACATATTACTCCAGAATCCGCCGCTGTTTCCCTGATCTTCCTTCTCTGCTTCTGTGCTCTGAGTCTCTGCCGCAGGCGCTGTGCCAGTGGTTGTAAACGTTTCCTTTGCTCCCTGATATTCTTTTCCGTCATAAATCACATAGAACCGATAGCTGTAAGCAGTACCAGGTTTTAATGTCACACCTAATTCTCCATTAAAATCATACCAGATATTAAATCTGCTTTCATTTCTGGAACAGTTTTCCTGATGACGTTTGATCAGGTTTCCATCTGCATCGTAGATATAGCATCCTACTGTGTTTACCTGAAGTCTCTCCGGATTGTTCACTTTCGTATGGATGACCGCATTGGTGTCATACCGCTCCAGGCTGTGATAATTGAAAGAAAAGTTGTGGGTCCTGGCTGTTTCTGAACTGCTGCTGGTATTTCCGCTCCAGCGGAAGAAAGAATAACGGCTGTCACTTAAATCCACTTTGGCTCCCACCCAGGCTTTTGTATAAGATCCATCCCATGCATTCTGCTGAATTACCGTTGCTGTATTCCCATCGACTTCTTTTACAATTGCCCAGTGTACGCTCTGATTGTCCCTCAGGATATCCCCCACTTTTGGACTGTTTGTTTCATAAAAACCTCCCTGGTCCACCAGAGGAACTGATGTAGTGGAATTGAGATTGTATACATTTCTGCCATACACCTGACTGTAGAAACGTTTTACAAATGCTGCGCAGGAATAGGTTGTATCCATATTGGTTCCATAATCATACGGCTCATACAAGGCGTCTACGGTTACACCATTCACTGTGATACTATCAACTTTTCCACCTGAAATGGAAACAAAGCTTCCATTTTTCATATCCGCCGATGCTGTTCCCTGCATTGCTGTCATGCTGATTACCATCGTCGCTGCTGCAATTCCAAGCTTCATTCCCCTTAACAGCCATCCTTTTTTTAATAAGTCTTTCCTTAACATATCGAATTCCTCCTTATTCTTATCCTCTATTTTCAGCTTTTACTGTTCCGCTGTTCTTGATGGTTTTATCATATCTTCTGATTTGGAAAATTTGTTTTTCTCTCTTTTTCCCGGAATAAATTTTTGGTGCAAAAGCAAATTTTCTAATTCATGATTATTACAAAAAAAGGTTAATTGAAAAAATAATTGCAACATATTTGTTGCAGTTAGAATTATAAAGTATAAGAATCATGGAGTTGCAGTTGTAACTTCATGGTTTCTTTTTTGTCTTTTTTCCAGTATAGTTATCCTTGTCCTG
>DWWD01000015.1 GCA_019119895.1 Candidatus Anaerostipes avistercoris
AACAAAGAACGGACGACCCTAAGGAGGGAGGGTTACTTACACCAGACGGTGCGGCCGGGCTACCTACCGGCTCTATAAGAGATTATCTCTTACGTTGCGTTTTTATCTTTGCTCTTTGATTTTACCACATAGTCGACTTATTATCCACAAGAACCGAACCACGAAAGCAATCTAAATGTTTCTTCATCTCTCCCCTCTGTCTATCTTCCTTTTCTGCCTCTGCTTTTGCATTCTCTGTACTTCTTCTAGTCTTTTCTCCTTCTGAACAATCGTTTCAACTGTATCTCATCCTAATGCCCGTTCTACCCTGCCAAAGTCTCCCAGCCGTTCCCTCAGGGCTCTGTTTTCATTCCAGAGTTCTTCTACACGGTCAGTAAGAGAATTAACCTTACTCCACGCCCTATCATAAGATTTCTGCATATCACAGAACCTTCTGGAAAGATCAAGGTATGCCCGATAAACTGACCGCAACACCGCCACGATTTTCTTAATCAGCGGCTTTGCTTTCTTTTCTCGGTAAGATTTCCCCGTTTCCAAAGTTCCTGCATCTGGCAACACTTCCTCTGGATCAACAGAAAATTTCTCTACGAACCGCTCCATATCTTTTACCATAGGCGCAATTTCCGTCAGTTTTTTCTCATATTGTGACGCCTTTTTCTTTGCCTATTCTGCTTGCTTATCGGCTTCTTCCCGGTTTTCCTGCGCTGAAAATGTTTCCTTCTCAATATTCTCCAACTGGTCAAGCCATTTTTCATTGACTTCCTGCATAGTGACATTATGTTCATCCAGTCCCGCTTTCTGTGCTTCAAGCGCAGCCACTTCTTTTGCTCTCTCCTTTTTTTCAAAATCCAACAGAGACAAGTGCTTTTCATGTGTGCCTTTCTGCTCCCATTCAATCCCATACTCCAGCATAATTGAGGCAAGCTGCTGCTTTTCAGCCGCCACCCACTGATTTAATTCTGTCTCCATTCTCGTACTGCCTTTAAAACCAAGTGTCGACAATACCTATTTCAAAGATATCCTTGTATCCAATCCACGCTTACTTCCGGTTATATATGGCACAAAATCTATATGCAGGTGCGGTGTTGCCTCATCCATATGGAAATGAACAGAGAACACACGGAGAGTAGAATTTCGTTCCTGAAAACCTTTCATTTATTCATCCAGTATCTTTGCCGCCGCCTGAAAGTCAATAGAGCCAAGCTCTCTGTATGAAGATTTTCCGGTGCTGTTCTTGTTCATATGACTGATCAAGACAATCGCACTGTAGTATTTTCCCACCTGCACAGATACCCGTTTCATCAGTGGACGGATTTCATTTGCCCGGTGCATATCTACTTCCGCTCCAAGAAAACTCTGGATCGGATCTAAGACTACAAGGCGAGCGTTTGTCTGTCGGATTGCCTGTTCCAGACGTTCATCTAACATTGTCAACGGCTGTTCACTATCATCAATGACACAAGTACTTTAGAACAGTCTGCCACTGCCGCCAGAAGACGAGGCTTTATAGTATCTCCCAACCCGTCTTCTGCGGTCTGGTAGATCACATTGACTGGTTCGCCTGCCTTTTTACAGATTCTTCCTCTCCGTCAATTACCTGCAGCACAGACTCGCCTTTTGTCAGTTTTGCTATGATCTGTAACACCATGGTTGTTTCCCCTCCCCGGAATCTCCCTGCATGATAGTGAATTTCCCATACGGGATGAATGGATAAATCAGCCATTTCACCTGCTCCACCGCAACATCCTCCATATTGATCAGCCGGAGTCCCGACTCTGCTTTTCTGTTTTTCAAAGTCTTAGGGATTACTGAAGATATTTTATTTGCATATTTCAAGGCTATCGTGTATACTATAGACATTGGAAAAGGTGTATGTTTTCGGACTGCACTGAGAGAGTCACTCCGTGGCTCTCTTTTACGTTATAGCAAAATAATGGTATTCTCTATATAGGTATCACGCCACACACTAAGAGCCGGAAAGTCCGCTGTTTATGCGGTCTCCCGGCTCTCTGTTTACTATTCAAATTCGCAAATAAAATCTTGTCACTATACTTTTTAGTATTGGTATTATGGTTCTATTTGGTCCTATATGTGTTCTACTGTCCTAAATCCACAAACTGTACTGAACGGTGTTATCAATTTGTTATCATGAAAATGTTATCAATTATTCTTCGGATAGTGTTTCATCTTTAATAACTACTTTTTCCACTCTTTCCTGCCTCAATGATTCATTTATAAGTTTTTGAATAAAATCAATCATACTTTCCGAATTAATTACTACATCCAACATGTTCTCAAGTTCTTTCATAGAATCAATATAATATATGTCATTCCGCCTTCCACTGTATTCAATTGCTAACATCTCATTTAATACAATTGTTACAGGATAAGATATCGCCCCGTAATCAACAAACATTAATCTATATCTATAATGTTCCAACCCTTTTACAGTAAGAAAAACTTCATATCTATGATCTTCCTTACTCTGTTCTCCTAAATCCTCTTGTATATCGACTTTAATAGTCTCTGATTTTGTTTGAATAGAGCTCAAGGTTGCTGCCAATCCCGTCTGTTTAGTATACGAACGTATCGGACCACCATATTCTTCAATATTTCCTTTGCTTTTACTACTGCTACTTCTGTATTCCTGCTTAAACTTTTTTCACACAGGCCAAGACTGAATACACTTTCCAGATATGCCCCCTGCGCATCAAATGCCGGAGCGATCAGGATGCCTTCACTTCGCATCAGATTTTTTAGTGTCTCTTCCACGATCTTTTTTGCATCCTGGGAATCACTTAGTAAGAGGATCGTAAGAGATGCATTTACAAACTCTTTTCCCTGATCAAGCGGTAATCGTTTGTTATACTTCTTTTCAAGTGCATGTTTAAAATCCAGTTGCTCTTCTAATGACAGGGCATTTAGATCCATGCAAAGATAGTATTCACATCCCAACTGATCCAGTTTTTCAATCAAACTTCTTCTTCCTTCTTTTGGAAAAGAAAAGGTAAGGAAACATTCCCCCTGCCGGTTTCCAAATAAAACCTGATCTGTGTGTTCCGTTACCTTTTGAAAGCATTCTGCTTTCATGTCTTTTTTCCCACGCACGTTTGAAGCATACGAAAACCGGAGCTTCTTTTGAAAATTTGCTGCGATCTGATTCATGATCTCATTGATGGAAAGCTGTCTTAAAAGGTCTTCTTTTTTTAAAAGAGTTTCATCCCCTTTAAACTGCTTCCTAATTTCCTCGTAGATTTCTCCGGTTTCCATAAGTGTCAAAAAGCAGGTCTGTTTTTCCCCTGCTTTTCTTTTGTGCATGGTAATACGAACTCTTCCGCGAAGCATAGGACTCATCTTTACGATCTCACGCAAGGCATTTTCGTTTAGTTCAAACACTTTCATCCAGCGGTTTTCTTTGAATCTGAAAACGCCTTTTGGATCAAAAGGTGATATTGTCAAGATTAGTTGACTGATATTGTCAAGATTAGTTGACACATTTATCTCAAGGATATCACTGACTATGCTACCAGTTCCAAATCCTCATAATACTGCCTGCGTTTTATCATGGGAGGAAGCCCGCCATTGGCAGAGCAGATCCTCCGGTTATTCCAGTAGCTGAGGAAGTATCTCCAAATGAGTGCCTTTAATTCCTCTACCGTCATCTTCCTTGTGTCATAGCGGTCATAGAGGAGTTCCGTCTTCATTCTTGCCCACATACTCTCACAGCGTGCATTATCATGGCAGCGTCCTCCTGCACTGTTCATGCTTTGATGGATGTGGTGCTCCCGGATGGTCTGTCGGTAGGACTCACTGGTATACTGTGTTCCACGATCACTATGGATCACAGCGCCTTCCAGTTCGGGATAAGCAGTCAGGGCGTTTTCCAATGTTTGGATACACAGATCTACTTTCATATTTGTTCCCATTGCCAGACCGAGGACGTTAAGATCAAAGCAGTCAAAGATCGCAGATACATATAGTTTCCCATTGGACGCCGGGATCTCCGTGATATCTGTAATACATTTTTCTAATGGGGCATCTGAATGGAAATCCCGCTTCAACAGATCATCCGATTTCATGGCATCTGCCAGATCCTGGTACTTCCAGGGACGGTCTTTGTTCGCGAGATATTTATAGAAGCCTTGCCGGCTTATATCAAGCATCCGGCAATAAAATGAAATTTCCCCGGTGATCCTGCCGTCCTCTGTTTTCAAAGCCAGAAATATCATCCTCTGGTTTTTGCTGACTTCCGACGGCTGGCGGTGAAAAAAGCGCTGGCTTCCTCCAGAAATTCGTTTTCTTCCTTCAGACGGCGGATTTCTTTATCCTGTTCCTTCACCCGCTTACGCAGCATGGTAATCTCTTCTGACAGGCTCATTGCGCTGGCAGGGGTATGGGAACCTTCCCCAATATCCAGCTTACCGGCTCTTACGGCTTTCAGCCATGTATGGATGGTTCCTTCGGGGATTCCTAATTCTTTAGCAGCCTTAGCGCCGCCGATTTCTTTGGCAAGTTTTACTGCCTGTACTTTGTATTCATGGTCATATTTACGTGCCACTTTGAGTACCTCCTTATCCTCTTGGTTTTATTATGAAATCCTTGAGATTAAGCTGTCAACTTTTTTTATACCACACCATTT
>DWWD01000016.1 GCA_019119895.1 Candidatus Anaerostipes avistercoris
ACTATTTAAAAAAGAGGAGGTTGTTTAACATTTAATATTTTGCATACTTTTGTTCCCTCATTTTCAGATACTTACTTCTAAATTCAAAGGATAACTGCTAATTATCTTTCCTTTTATATCTATGCTATACTCCTTTTAAAAACGGAGGTTTCATCATGGATTTTAAGAGTTGTATTACAGAGTATCTTCAGTATTGTCGATACCGCAAGGAACTGGATGAGAAAACTATTAAAGCGTATCGTATTGATTTGAGACAAATGAAGTTGCATATAGGAGATGACATTTTTAATCGTTTTCTTCTGGACAGTTATATCACAGATTTACACAGAAGATATAAGCAGAAGACCGTGAAACGTAAGATTGCAAGTATGAAAGCATTTTATTCCTGGCTGGAGGAAAGAGAGCTGTTGGAAGAAGAGAATCCTTTTCGCAGGATAAAAGTGCGGTTCAAAGAGGAGAAAGTCCTGCCGCGTATTATCCCGAGGGAGGAAATTAAGAAATTGTTCCAATACATGTATTTGATAAAAAGCAGGAATGCAAATGATAAAGCTATTCAAAGAGACCTTGCAGTTGTGGAGATGTTGTTTGCGACAGGTGCGCGGGTATATGAAATATCTAATATGAAATCTGATGCTGTGGACTTGGTTTCTGGGACAATTCGAATTATGGGGAAAGGGAAAAAGGAACGTTATCTTCAAATATGTAATGAAGAAGTAATTCAGTGTATCAATGATTATTATGATAGCTGGAAAGAAGAGATAGAAGAAACAGGATATTTCTTTGTAAATGCCAGAGGGAAACAGTTGTCAGAGCAGTCAATTCGTGACATGATAAAGAAGTATTCATCTGATGCAGGACTGAGTACTGAAATTACACCTCACATGTTTCGACATTCTGTCGCGACTTATTTAATAGAAGAAGGCGCAGACATTTCGCAAGTACAGAAAATACTGGGGCACAGCTCCATTAAAACAACACAAATTTACATATATGTAGCAGCTAAAATGCAGGCAGAGGTTTTACGAATGTTTCATCCGAGAAATAAAATGGAATTTCAATTGGAAACAAAATA
The DNA here is from genome assembly GCA_019119895.1 of Candidatus Anaerostipes avistercoris. Classification (GTDB taxonomy): domain Bacteria; phylum Bacillota; class Clostridia; order Lachnospirales; family Lachnospiraceae; genus Anaerostipes; species Anaerostipes avistercoris. The sequence goes on from DWWD01000016.1 coordinate 1,073, forward strand.
GAAGAATAGCTGGAGATTTCTATTTTTATCATTGCTTTTCTGATATAATCAAAGTGTTTACAAGTTTTATAGTATATTATAAACTGTCGGGATAGATGGCTGTTTGATTATGAGAATCCGGAGATAATAAAATCGGGGGAATATGTGGCGCAGTATCCAAATTATGAAGAAGAATGTGGGTAAAATGATGTAGTCCATAAGCTGGCCGCAGGGAAGGAGTGATAGGAAGATGTGTTTAAAAAAACTTCCGGTTGGAATTGAAAATTTTGAGGAGTTTCAAAAAGAAAATTTCTATTATGTGGATAAAACACTTTTCATAAAAGAACTTTTACAAAATTGGGGGAAAGTGAATCTGTTTACACGGCCAAGACGTTTTGGTAAGACATTAAACATGAACATGCTGAAATGTTTTTTTGAAATTGGCAGCGATGCAAATCTGTTTGAAGGTTTGACAATTGCAAAAGAAAAAGAGTTGTGTGAAAAATATATGGGGCAATTTCCGGTTATTTTTATCAGCTTGAAGAGTGTAGACGGTATGACGTTTGAAGATGCTTCAGCAGCACTGCGCTCGGTGATTGGAAATGAAGCCATGCGCTTTCAGTTTCTATTGGAAAGCGAGCATCTTTCTGGGGTGGAAAAAGAAAGTTATCGGCGTTTGATCCATGTAGAAATGGCTAGTGATGCAAGTTATGCCATGTCAAATGCTACATTAATTGATAGTCTGAAAATTCTCTCTGGTCTGCTGGAAAAGCATTACGAACATAAAGTCATTTTACTGATTGATGAGTATGATGTTCCGCTGGATAAAGCGTTTCAGGCAGGATATTATGATAAAATGGTATCTCTACTTCGAAATCTGTTCAGCAATGCACTGAAGACGAATGATGCTCTTTATTTTGCAGTCCTGACAGGATGCCTTCGTATATCTAAGGAAAGTATTTTTACCGGATTGAATAATCTGAACGTGATGACAATATCAGATCCATATTTTTGTGACAGCTTTGGATTTACAGATAGAGAAGTGAAAGAACTTCTTAGATATTATGATTTGGAAGATTTTTATGACATTGTACGTAAATGGTATGATGGCTATCAGTTTGGCAGTCAATCAGTTTATTGCCCATGGGATGTGATTAAGTATGTGCAGATTTTATTGAGAGACCGGGAAGCTGAACCGGAAAATTACTGGGCTAATACAAGTGGAAATGACATTATTCGCACATTGCTCAGGAAAGCGGATCAGACAACACGAGATGAGATTGAGCAGCTGATCAATGGAGGGTATATTGTTAAAAAAATTCGCCAGGAATTAACATATCGGGAAATTGAAGATTCTGCAGATAATATATGGAGTGTTCTGCATGCTGCCGGATATTTGACACAGATAGAACGTTTACCGGGAAGACGAATGAAATTGGCGCTTCCGAATCGAGAAGTAAAAGAGTTGTTTATTGATCTTGTAAAGGATTGGTTTGAGGAAACAACGCTTGCGGACACCTCCAGAATTGATGTTTTTTGTAAAGCATTTCCGGTGGGAGATGCGGCGTTGATCCAGAAGATGCTCAATGATTATCTGTGGGATTCGATCAGTGTGCGAGATACCGCGGTAAGGAGAAATATGAAAGAGAATTTTTATCATGGGATGCTTTTGGGATTATTAAAAAGCCGCGGAAACTGGAAAATTCAGTCAAATGCTGAAACTGGAGAGGGATACAGCGATATTTCCATCCAAATGCCGGAACGGACAGGAATTGTAATTGAGCTGAAGTATGCCCACGATGGAAATTTGGAAGCGGGTTGTAAAGCAGCATTAAACCAGATTGAAGAACGAAAATATGCAGCTGGTCTAAAGCGACAGGGAATGAAAAAAGTTATAAAATATGGAATTGCATTTTATGAGAAAGAATGTATGGTGGCTGTGGCATAAAATAGCGGTAATATGAGGAAAAAGGAAGCAGCAGGAAAAAATCGCGAGTTTCCGTTGGTTAAATAATAACATGAGATGTTTTTAAATAACTGAAGATAACTCGTTAAATTCAGAAGATATGATATTAAACAATAATATGAGATGTTTTTTAATGATGCAGAATATTACTATGCAGTTGCACAGGCAGTCGTTAAACAATAACATAGGATGTTTTGACTTTAGTGGTTAACTCTATTGAAAAAGCTTAATTTTATTTATTAGATGATGGTATTTTGTAAATGATTATGATAAATTGCAAGAAAGAATTGTGAGAAAATGAGATTAAAAGATAAAAGACTTCCTGTAGGCATTGAAAGTTTTGAAGAATTCCAAAGAGAAAATTTTTATTATGCGGACAAAACATTTTTTATAAAGGAACTGTTACAAAATCAGGAAGAAGTAAATTTATTTATCCGCCCAAGATGTTTTGGTAAAACTTTGAACTTAAGTATGATAAAATGCTTTTTTGAAATTGGCTGCGACAGAACTTTGTTTAATGGTTTGAAAATTATGCAGGAAAAAGAGCTGTGTGAAAACTATATGGGACAATTTCCGGTCATTTCCATCAGTCTTAAAAGTGTGGATGGGCTAAATTATGAAGCGGCGAATGCAGCATTGTGTAATGTAATTGGCAGGGAAGCTCTGAGATTTCAATTTCTTCAGAAAAGTAATCGCCTTTCCGAAGAAGAAAAAAGTTCTTATCGCCGTTTGATTAAAATTGGATCTGACAGCCAGGCCTTTTTTGATATGACTGACGCGGTACTGACGGACAGTCTGCAAATTCTCACGCAGCTTTTGGAAAAGCATTATAATCATAAAGTAATTTTGCTGATTGATGAATATGACGTTCCGCTGGATAAGGCATTTCAGCAAGGATATTATAATGAAATGGTATCACTTCTTCGAAATATGCTGGGTAATGTATTAAAGACAAATGATGCCCTTTATTTCGCGGTTTTGACTGGCTGCCTTCGTATTTCTAAAGAAAGTATTTTTACCGGATTGAATAATCTGAAAGTTCATACAATTTCAGATGTCAGATATGATGAATATTTTGGGTTTACAGATGCGGATGTGGAGGAGATGCTGAAATTCTATGACATTTCGTCTCATATGGATGTAATAAGAGAGTGGTATGATGGATATTTATTCGGCAGTGTAAATGTATATTGTCCATGGGATGTGATTAATTACTGTGATGAACTTTTAGCAAATCCACAAACACTCCCCAAAAATTATTGGGCCAATACAAGTGGAAATGCTATGGTACGACGTTTTATCGGAAAAGCAGATAAAAACACGAAAAATGAGATTGAGAAACTTCTGGATGGGAAAATTATTTTGAAGGCAGTGAAAGAGGAATTGACGTATCCTGAACTTGATGATTCCATTGACAATCTTTGGAGTGTGTTGTATGCGACGGGATATTTGACGAAAAGACATTCTGATCTGGAAGATGGAGAGCTGGTGAAATTAGCAATTCCAAACAAGGAAATTCGTAAGTTGTTCATTGATTTGGTCAAAGACTGGTTCCAGGAAACAACGCTTGCGGACACTTCCAGAATCAATCGCTTTTGTAGTGCTTTCTCAAGAGGAGATGCGGCATTGATTCAAGATATGCTGAATGATTATTTGTGGGATTCTATCAGTGTGCGGGATACTGCAGTAAGGAAAAATATGAAGGAGAATTTTTATCACGGAATGCTTCTGGGAATGCTGAATAGTCAGGAAAATTGGATGACACAGTCTAATGCAGAAACGGGAGAAGGATACAGTGATATTTCCATTTGCACCCCGGAAAGGACGGGAATTGTAATTGAGCTTAAGTATGCACATAATGGAAATCTGAAAGCGGCATGTGAAGAGGCATTAAAGCAGATTGAAGAACAGAAATACGCTGTTGGTCTGCAGCGGCAGGGAATGAAAAAGATAATGAAATATGGGATTGCATTCTATGAAAAAGAATGTATGGTGATTATTGCGTGAAAATTCTGGACAAGAAACGCAATCATTATGTTATAATTATCTGATATTGAGCAACGATAAGGGCACATAAGAAGAACAATCGAGGAGGTTTCACATGCCTGGTTTTATTCTTCATTTAACTGCAGGTGTCATGGCGCTTAACATCCTGCAGGATTACGATTTTCATATAGATTCAAAGGAGAGGAATGATTTTTTGATCGGATGTCTGCTTCCCGATGCTACAAAGAACAAAGATGCTTCCCATTTTCGGAATCCAAAATATCATGGCAATATTGTAGAGTATCCGGATTTGGAATTGTTTGATCAGAAATATCATGCGTTAAAAAATGATACCAGTTGTCAGGGCTATGAGTTTCATCTCTATATTGACAGAGTATTTTTCAAGGACTATCTGCCGCAGATTGTAGAGTTCCAGGATACAAAGGGGCAGAAAGTGGAAAAGTGGGATGAAGTGACCTGGGCGGTGTTGAAAAAGACGGGAAAACGATTAGCAGTCAGACAGTTTTTCTCTGGAGACTATTATTATGGTGACTATACCAAGATGAATTACTACTTGATAGATAAGTACCATATTTCTTTGAATCTGAACACGAAGGTGGAGAATCCGGGAATTGAGGAAGTGGATTACAGGAAAGCGGGAGATATTCTGGAGGAGCTGAAGGGATATTCAAATGTTTCGAAAGAGGCAGTTTCAGATTTAAAAGTGTTCGACGTGGAAGAACTGCAGATTTTTTTGAAAAAACGGACGCAGGAATGGTGTGAAAAGAAGATAGGATACACCAATCATTTTTAATACTGAAAAGTCAAGATAAGGAAAATATAAGCTGATGGAATAACACTATTCTGTCAGCTTATTTCTTTTTCAGCCAAGATTTCTAATGACAATATTGTATAATTTACTTTGTAAAATGATAAAAATAGAAATGAGACGAACTTGTGAAATTGTCAATTTATGGTCGCATTTGTCAATTTTAGCAGAAAATAAGTATGATATACTTTTTAATATGAAAAGAGTACGGAGGATCAAGACTAAAATGTTGGGGGAGTTGCCAGAAGTTTATCAATTTTCTTATGAAGATAAAAAATGCATTCCAAAAGTTCCTTCTTTTTTTATTTATAAGGTTATATAAGAAAGGAGGATTGTTTATGCTTTATAATGAATTGATTGAGAATATATGCATTCGATATTTTAAGATTTTGAAGACCGAAGCCAAAATTCCGCAGAAAGAAATCGCAAAGTATATTGGAATATCAGATTGCCTGATCAGCAAGTGGAAAAATAGAAATCGCAGAATCAGTGCAGAGTATTATAAAAATATTCAGAATTATTTTGTTAAGCAGGAGTTTGATCCTTGTTTTGAAAGGCACAGGCGCTGGCTGCTGCAGCATTTTGATGATGTTGATGCCGCTATTTCACCGCAGAAATTTTGGGAAAAACTGTTTCAAGGGCAATTAAAAAGTAATATTGTCAGCATGGATACTTTTATAGAAATCCTGCATTTAATCCTGAAAGAGCGTTCTGATCATCGTTACAGCGTAGAAATGATTACGAAGACAAATCAGAATAAATGTGTAGAAGATAAGCGAATCCAGATAACAAATGGGGATAAGTCTCTGGAGGTATCTTTTAAGGATATGGATACGTTAGCTGTTAAGAGTGAAAGGAAAAAACTTTTGATTGACCGGCAGCAGTTAAAAAGTCTGAATCAGATTCATTTGTTTAGGGTTGTGTGTTCCTATGATATTACAGAAAAGCAGTTGATATTTCTGAATCAGTGTGCGGAAAAGGTGGAAGAATGTCTGAAGGCGTTATGAAAAGTTATGCGAAAGAGTTATATGAAAAGGAAGTAGTGCTGAAAGCTGCATATGCTTTTACAGACCGTGCTTATATTCATTTGGATGTCAGCGACGAGAACTATCTGGTGAGTCTTGTACCGAAAGGGGAAGAACAGGAAGAACGGCTGTATGCAGAATTTGAAAATGAGCTGATTGCGCAGGAAACAAGACGTATGGTGTCTGAGCGGACGAAGCATATTCGAGAGATGATTGTGGCGAGGGCTCTGTCTTCTACGATGATTGATTTAAAGGATGAGGGATCAGATGAGGAAGAGAATCTGTTTGATGCGGATGCTATTTTGACAGATTGGTATGAAGAGTATGAAAAATGAATTATATCTGAATAAAAATTTATATGGAAAGAAGTCCATACAAGAAGCAAGAAAAGCCTATGGAGAATTGGCAGACATTCAATTGGACAGCAGAAATGAATACTGGGTTTGCTCTTTTTTTCAGTGTGACTATGGTGAAGAGCGGACGATGCTGGAATTTGAGAATTATCTGATTGGTCTTACGAATCAGGAAAGGGAACAAAATGATGATGATATGTGAGATTTGTCTGCTGATGATCATAGGAGTATTGGGAATCTATGTGGCAGTGACGGATATCAGGCGGGGAGTTATACAAAATAAATGTTTGCTGTGGGCGGTTATTTTGGGAGTCGGAGTCAATATAGTGTACTATACCAGGTTTGCCGCAGGATTTTTACCAGTATACGGGCGTAATCTGCTGATAATTTCTATTTTGTCTGTTTCATTGTATGGACTTCATTTTTGGGCTGCCGGAGACAGTAAACTGCTGATTGTTGTTACATTTTTGTTTCCGGCAAGATTTTATGATACGGGATATCAGATGGCTGTGCCGGGGATTTATAATGTGGTGCTGATTTTTCTTCTGGCATATTTTTATGTGCTGGCAGATTCTGTTGTTCAATATATAAAGGGAAGAGAATTTCATCACAGCATGAGGCTGAATGGAACATATGTGAAACTGTTTTTAAGGCAGTATTTGATTAGTTTTTTGTACCTTCATGGCTTAAGTCTGCTGCTTCAGAGAGGTCTGGGAGAGATTTATAATAGAAATCAGATGCTTTTTACTTTTTTGAACCTTTTTGCGGCTGTTTTGATCCAGAGTAAAGAAGTGTTCAGAAAAAGAATGATCCTGCTGGCAGTGATCTGTATGAATATAGTGCTGTTTGTTACATCGGAAAGGACAGGCTTTCAGCCGTGGATGCTGAGAAGTTATGGCATTCTGTTTCTGGTGCTGCTGCTCCGCTATTTTGTCAGCGGCTATAATTACCGGGAAATTCCGACAAGAGAAGTTGCCAGAGGAATGGTACTGTCTTATGGCACTGTGGCAAAATTTATGCCCTCCAGGGTAAAAGGGCTGCCGCGTCAGACCAGTGAAGATATGAGATGCAGAATTACCGAGGAAGAGAGACAGGCAATTAAGCGCTGGGAATCCAGCAAATATGGAGAAGAGACAATTGTGATTGTCAGGAAAATCCCATTTGCTGTTTTTATTATTTGTGGAACATTTGTATTTTTGGGAATAAGGGTTTTGGTAGCATGGTAGGGCGAATCGTAGATTGGAATTTTGGGGAACGGCTGCTGCGTGTGATATGCGGACTGCCGGAGAAGGATTTGGAAACAGGAATTCCAATATTTTGGATAACGGAAGAAGGAACTGTATTTCGGGATGCGGATGGATCCCGGTATCCCTTGAAATGGGAATGCGGTGATGAGGAACTGCAGACAGGTGATGTCCTTACGATTGGACAGGATGGGAAAATAAGTCAAAATTATTCGGCGGACAGTGGTGAAGTCGATATTTTTGTGACGAATCGTTGTAATTCCAACTGTGTGATGTGCCCGCTGTCAGAGACTGTGCGCCGTCAGGAACAGAAATATTATCTGAGATGGCTCTGGGATTTTATCCGTATTTTGCCGGATGATGTGGAGTATATCAATATTACGGGCGGGGAGCCGACGCTGAGGAAGAAAGATTTCTTAGAAATTTTGGAATATTTAAAGGGAAAATTTCGGTATTCCGGATTTCAGCTGCTGACCAATGGACGTTCTCTGGCGGATGAAATGTTTTTAGAGCAGGTGCTGGAGCAAACGCCGAGAGGTATGCGGTTTGCCATTCCGCTCCATGCGTCCAGAGAAATGGTGCATGATGGAATTACCCAGGCAAAAGGAAGTTTCCGACAGACGGACCGGGGAATTCGAAATCTTTTAAAACAGGGACAAAAAGTAGAAATACGTGTGGTGATATCGAGAAAAAATATAGCGTATTTAACAGAAACGGCGGCTCATATTGTGTCGAATTATCCCAGAGTGTTTTGTGTGAATTTGATTGGAATGGAAATGATGGGAAGCGCAGCCGTCCGCCGGGAGGAGCTGTGGGTGGATTATCCGGAAGTGTTTAAAAGAGCTGAGGCGGCTGTTAAGATTTTGATTGCCCATGGAATTGATGTACAGCTGTACAATTTTCCGTTATGTGCAGTGAAGAAGGGATACTGGCCGCTGGCAGTGAAGAGTATTACTGATTATAAAGTCCGGTATATGCCGGCGTGTGATGACTGCAGAGTAAAAGAAATATGCGGAGGATTTTTCGCATCTACGAAACATCTGATGAAGCCGGAAGTGAAACCGGTGAGGTAGGGAATATGAAGAGCAATTATTTTAACTTTAAGAAGTTTCAGGACAGATACCTGATTTCAAACGAGCAGGGCAGATATTATTTTCTGCGGCCCAAAGATTTTGAAGCGTTTGTAAAAGAAGACTATGCGGCAATGGATCCGATGGCTGTGGAGGATCTGAAAGACAGGTTCTTTCTGTATGACTCAGAAGAATCCGTTTTTGTGGAAAAGGCAATGGAAGCTTATAGAGGTAATAAGCAGTACATTTTTGACGGGACATGTCTGCATATTTTCGTTCTGACTAATGCATGCAATATGTGCTGTGTTTATTGTCAGGCGCAGGATTCTTCGCAGGAGCTGAAAGGTATTATGGATGAGGACACGGCAAGGAAGGCGGTAGAAATTGCGCTTCAGTCGCCGGAACATTATCTTACTTTTGAGTTTCAGGGTGGAGAGCCGCTGATTAATTTTGAAATGATTCGTTTCATTGTGGAATACAGCGAGGCCAGGAAGAATGATAAAGAGATTCAGTATTCTCTGGTGACAAATACCCTGCTCCTGACAGATGAGATGATTCAGTTTTTCAAACAGTATGACATATCAGTGTCAACTTCGCTGGACGGACATCAGCCGCTGCATGACCATAACCGGCCGATGAGAAACGGCGGAGGGACTTTCAAGATTGTGCGTAAAAATGTGAAAAGACTGCAGGATGCGGGAGTGCATGCCGGTGCGATTCAGACAACAACGAAACAGAGCCTTGAGGATCCGGGAAAGATTATACAGGCGTATCTGGAGATGGGGTTTGATCATTTGTTTATCCGGCCTCTGACGCCGCTTGGTTATGCAAAGGAACACTGGGATGAAATTGGATATGAGCCGGAGGAATTTGTTGATTTTTACCGGAAAATCCTCAGGATGATTTTGGAGTGCAATAAGAAAGGACTCAAGGCTGCAGAGGGGCATGCAGGGATTTTTCTTCGCAAGATCATAGCAGGATATTCGGATAATTATATGGAACTCCGGTCTCCATGCGGGGCTGCAGTCGGGCAGATGGCATATTATTATGATGGAAATATTTATACCTGTGACGAAGGAAGGATGGTTGCAGAAATGGGAGATTCCATGTTCTGTCTTGGAAATGTGAGGGAATCTTCTTATGATGAATTAATGGATCACCGTATCTGCAAAGTTACATGCCAGGCTTCGGTGCTGGAAGCGCTGCCGGGCTGCTGAGACTGTGTATACCATCCGTACTGCGGAGTATGTCCGGTGATCAACTATGCATCGAATCAGAATATTTATGAGAGACAGGCAAATTCCTATCGCTGCAGGATTTATAAAGGAATGCTGGATACAATTTTTGAAATATTGTTCACGGATTCTAAGGCTTTTCAGATTTTTGAAAGCTGGGTTTGAGAGGAGGCGGGAAGATTATGAAAACATTGGGAAAAAGGCTGACAATCGTCGGGGTATGCCTTTCAGTTCTGTTTATTGCGTTTGTCGCTCTGCTTGTCTGCTTTGGAAATGAGGGGAGCGAAGATGTCATAAAGCAGGGAAAAGAGCAGTATAAGGAATTGGAAAATGGAATATATATCGGGGAAATGCTCAACGGCAAATTAGAAGGAAAAGGAAATCTGCAGTACTATGTCGGAGATGTGTATTCCGGTGAATTTGCGGATAATCAGAAAAATGGAGAGGGTGAGTATACCTATGCGGACGGTTCGACTTATACGGGCGGATATAAAGATGGAAAACGTGAAGGTGATGGAACGTTTCAGTTTGCGGATGGAAGCGTATACAAAGGCCAATGGCAGAATGATTATATTCAGGGAGAAGGAGAATATAAGAAAAACAATGGGAATGTTCTGAAAGGAGTATTTAAAGAAAATGCTCTGGCAGATGGAACATACAAGTATGCAGACGATGAGGGGACGTATACACTTCAGCTGAAAAATGGCAGACTGACAGGAGAAGCCAAAGCAGTTTTGTCAAATGGAGATACCTATGATGGAAAAGTGGAAAATGGTAAATTCAGTGGAACCTGCAGTATCACTTACGATGATGGAGATACTTACAGCGGCGGAGTGGCTCAGGGGTTAAAAAGCGGAACAGGCACGTATCACTGGAAAGGAGACGGGGACTACTACAGCGGGAAATGGGATAAGGACAAGATGAGCGGAACCGGGGAATACCATTACACGAAAGAGAAATTTCCTTATATTAAAGGAAATTTCCAAAGCAATAAACCCAATGGAACATGTACTTATTATAAATCGAAGTCTGTAAAATATACCACTTACTGGGAAAAGGGTTCCTGTACAAAAGTTTCAAAGTAAGGAGAAAGAGGATGGATGATAATTTATTTCCAAAGATAAAAAAGTCAATAGAAGATTTCATTTATGAGGAAGAGGGAAACATTACGAGAAATAAAGTGATTACGATCGGTACTATGATGTTGATTCTGAGTCTGTTGATGTATGATGAAGTATTTGCGGCCCACCGGTCTCACAGCTCTCACAGATCGCATAGTTCCCATCGATCCCATAGTTCCGGATCGGGAGGGCACAGCAGCCATGAGAGCCATGTGTCACATTCCAGTCATGTTTCATCGACGGAACATAGCAGCCACGGTTCTCACAGCAATCATGGCTCTCACAGTAATCATTCCAACCACTCATCTCATGCAAATACGAGTCATTACAGCGCAGATGACAGTGCGGGAATCCATTCAAATTCAACGGTTTCTACAACGATTGAAGAATTTGATCTGGAGGCGGTGTCCGGAATCCTGGCGCCAAATAACAATACAGTTGTGGATGTGAGCAATGCGGCAGATGCGGCAATCAGCGTTCCGCCGGAGATACAGGAGTAGCGTATGAAATTAAAGAAACGAGAGAAAAAGGAGAAGAAACCAAACAAAGCATGGATTTTTATTAAAAAAGGCATTGCAATCTTCATCAGCGGAATCATAGTATTTTCATTCTTTATTATGGAACCAGGACTGATACCGTATGCACCGGTACTGCTGATTCTGTATTTGATTTTGGCGGTCTGGTTCTGGATAAAGATAGAGGCAAAACCGGTGCGGAAGTTTCTGGTTCTTTTGCTGCTATTGTATGGAATTCCGACAGCTTCTATAGAAATGAAGGCTGACCGGTTTACGAAATATACAAAAGAAGATCACAAGGATGTGTTAAATGAATTTCTGTCTGATACAGTGTACAGTAATCGTGAGGAATGTTTTGAGCATTACGAGACAGAAATGCTGGGGATTCGCAACAATATGGCTCTGTCCGGAGCGGCGGGCAGTAAGAACTATCTGAATAAAGTGGGAGACAGGAAAATTTATCGTACAGAAAAAGACCAGACACTGGTGATTGAGAAAAATGGGAAGAACGAATATACATCAAAGAACAAGACCGGAGAAATTATAGCCGACAGTGAGCAGGTTTTTTACATTAATCGTGATGAGAACCAGCGTCTGGAACGGCTGGATTTGAAAACAAAGCAGTCTTCTGTAGTAATGAAAGACGGAGTAGAAAAATTTGCAGTACTGGGAGATAATATCATTGCGCTGAATCTGAAAGGAGAGCTGTATCGTCTCCGCTGGAAAGATAAAGAGCAGGAAAAACTGGCAGATTATATACAGGGTTTTTATGTAGGAAAGAAACTTTTTGTGCAGAACAGTACGCAGATTGTATCAATGTCTTATGAAGGGAAAAATCAGGAACTGCTGGAGAAGAATGCGGCACTGAAAGGATATGAGGACGGAAAAGTTTATTATATCTATCTGGATACAAAGAAAAATAAATCCGGGGAAGAGTATGTTCTTTATGAAAAAGATATCGACCTTGATGAAAACAGAGTGGTAAAGAGAAGCAAAATGCCGATACAGAATATATATTAATAAATTTAGAATGGTAATTGACTTTATAAGGATACCACTTTATAATAGATTATACAAAATTCGACATTTTAGTCTGTTATAATAAGTGTCGTTATGGAAGAGAGAAACAGAAAAGAGATTGATACGTGTATACGATACAAAAGAAGCGGTGATATTATGACAATAGGTACGATGGAAAAGATTTACAGGAAACAGGCAAAAGGAATGAAGGAATATATAGACCAGTTACGTTCAATGCCTGTTGAGCAGGCAAAGGAAATTTCAAAGTCCAATTTAATGAAGGCGGGAATTATTAAAGAAGACGGGACATTAACCGATCGTTATCCTTATAGCAGGAAAAGGAGAAAGAAATAGATGTATCATCATTCTCCCAATTTAGTTTTGGGTTTTCATGGCTGTACAAAGAAAGTTTTTAAAAAGATTTTATTTCATCATGAAGAATTAGAATTTAGTAATAATTCTTATGATTGGCTGGGAAATGGTATATATTTCTGGGAGAACAGCTATGATCGTGCTATGGATTGGGCAAAGGGACATTGCAAAGATGAGGAACCTGCTGTAATAGGGACTGTTCTGGATTTAGGATTTTGTTTGGATTTAATGGATTATGCTTCTATGCAAGTGTTAAAAAATGGCTATGATCTATTAAAAGAGGAATCAAGAATTTTCAATACGGAACTTCCAGTCAATCGAAATATTGGGAAAAACACAGATTTGCTTATAAGAGAATTGGATTGTGCCGTCATAGAGAGAATTCATTTGTATAATCATATGGTAGATGGAAATGATGAATATGACAGTGTAAGGGGAGCTTTTATAGAAGGGAAACCTGTATATCCGGGATCTGGATTCCGAGACAGAACGCATATACAGATTTGTGTAAGAAATCCAAATTGTATAAAGGGGTATTTTGCTCCCAAGATTGAAAATGAGAATTATTCGTCAGTTTAGTTTTGAAAATACTGGAAATGAAGAAAAAGCGGCTGCTGATACGATGTATCGCTGGCCGTTTTTCGTTATAATAACAACGAGGTGACAACAATGACATTACGAAGAAAGCTCTTTATTGTTTTTACGTTGATCTGGATGGCTTTCATTTTTTCTTTTTCCTCGAGATCCGGTGATGTGTCTTCTCAGGACAGTAATCACGTGGGGATGATCATAGGGGAAGTTTTCGTTCCGGGGTTTGAGCAATGGAACGATACAAAACAAGATGATTTTGCGGACGCAGTCGATCATCCGATTCGAAAGACTGCCCATGCCATGGAATATGCCGTGCTTGGATTTTTGACAGCGGGTATTTTTGCAGATCAAAAGAATCTTGGGAAACTGCGTATTTTTATCCCCTGGCTGATTGCTGCCGGGTATGCGGCAACGGACGAATTTCATCAGCTGTTTGTTCCAGGACGGAGCGGACAGGTATCGGATGTGATACTGGACAGTGCCGGAGCGGCACTAGGTGTACTGCTCATGACGGGGATAGAATGGCTCAGAGTCAGAAAAATGGCGTAGAAAGAAGGATAGAACGGATAAGTGGACTATTTTTTCGCGGGAAAACATATTATAATAAGTAGAAATAATATGAAAGGACGTGAGTATGAGACATCTTGCAAAGAGAAGAAAGAAGTTTCTTATGATAACGGGAATTGTGATTGCAGCAGTCATAGCGCTTGCAGTGTTTATAAAATATGAAATCGATATTTCTTATAATAACCTTGAGACAGAAGAGTATACAGTGACGTCAGACCGGATTGGATCAGATGTGAAAATTGTACTGATTTCGGACTTGCATGACCATACATTTGGCGAGAAAAATAAAGAGTTGGTGCAGATGCTGAAGGATCAGAAACCGGATCTGATATTAATGGCAGGAGATATGATCAATGATGTCAGCAAAGACAGTCATGTGGCGGTGGAATTAATTGAGCAGGTGAAAGACATTGCTTCGGTATATTATTCTCTTGGCAATCAGGAAGAGGATTATATTGCAAAAGAGACATCGGATCTGATCAGCGAACTGCAGGATGCAGGAGCCATTGTATTGGACGAGTCCTATCGGGATATTGTGGTTAACGGGAATTCAATCCGGCTGGGAGGCATGTATAACTATGCATTTGCGCTGGATGGGAATAACACAACGACAAAAGAAAGTATGAGACCATCATTATATCGATTTCTGACAGATTTTCAGGATACGAATTCTTACCGGCTGATGATGGCGCACCGGCCGGACAGTTTCATTTTTGGTGACGCAGCCAAAACATGGGATATTGATCTGGTGGTGAGCGGGCACAACCACGGCGGTCAGGTGATTCTGCCGGTGCTGGGAGGAATCTATGGAGGAGATCAGGGCTGGTTTCCGAAGTATGTTGATGGAATCCATCATTTTAAGACGTTGAAAAATATGATCATTACCAGAGGCTTGGGCAGTGGAAAAGAAAAACTGCCGCGATTTAATAACAAACCGGAAGTAGTCATTATACATTTAGAGAAGGAATAGAAAGATGAAATACAGGATTGGAGATTTTACGTTTGAAATATGCGCGAAAGAAGGGCTGGAATTTCCCGAACATTTTCAGCTGTTTCAGACAGATGCAGGTGCAGAGACAGATGTGGTATATCGACTGGAAATTGTAGATCAGCTGCCGGAAATAGAGGGAGAGTGCATCTCTCAGAGACCGGATATCCAGATTTTTGAAAAGGATGGACTGGAATCCAGAAGGCTCAGCATTGTGGGAATGCCGGTGGTATATGGCGTATATCAGGAAATCAGCGGGGAAGAGATTCACTGTTTCCTGCACAAAGACTTCCTGCATATGCTGTCAGCAGATACGATCTTTGTATCCTTGTTTGCGCTGGAAAAGCAGATGATCGCCAGACAGTCTGTAATTCTGCACTGTTCTGTAGTGAAAACGGGAAATCAGGTGATGCTGCTCAGCGGTCCCAGTGGGATTGGAAAATCGACCCATGCGGATCTCTGGGTAAAATATAAGAACGCCGAGGTAATCAACGGAGACCGGACGCTGATTTGTAAAAAAGGAGATCAGTGGATGTCGCTGGGATGGCCAATCTGCGGGTCTTCCGAAATCTGCCACAATGAGGATTATCCGATCAGCAGGGTGGTTTTTCTGGGACAGGCAAAGGAAAATCAGGGCCGGAGACTGTCCTATGTGGAAGGAATTAAACACTTGATCAGCCAGACGACGGCCAATAACTGGAATGCAGATTTTGTGCAGAAAGTATGGCAGATCATAGAAGAAATGGCGGCAGATGTGCCGGTGTATGAATATGCATGTAATATGGAAAAAGCAGCAGTAAAAGAACTGGAAAAATTGCTTGAAGCATAAATTTCAGAAAAAAGCGAGGAATGAAGGAGCAAACTTCAAATCCTCGCTTTTTAAAGTGGGTGACTGTTGTATGCCGAAATGGATGATACCATTTTAGTGAAATTTTGCGTATTTCTTTCTGATATAAGCTCTGTCGCCTTCTACATCCTGTCGGTATTTCTGATATTTTCGGTCAAATGGATTGTGACAATGAAAAACGACAGTGTCTATAGCGACTGTGGCCACAAGATTTCCTGCCGCGCGGATAAAGAATTCCTTATGATCCATCATCCTGATATTATCATCCCATCCAACTTCACGGACTTTATCTGTCCGGGCAAGAAAGATATTGGGCGGTTTTCCAACGACAATGTGGGTATTGTCAATTTGTGTCATATGAGGAATCTTTAATGGTTTTGGTGCGCGGTACATGGATTCCTGAAAATAGTTCATGAAATCTTTGATGGGTGGCTGGCACCGAATAAAAGAAAGAATACCAAAACCAACAAGATCAATTTCTTTATGTTTGTTTAAAAAAGATAATTGTCCAGCTATATCAGATTTCCTGGTCAGGATACAGTCATCATCCAGTTTCATAAGGTATGGTGTCTTCACTTCTCGCAGTGCCCGGTTTAAACCGTAGCTTAATCCACTGTTAAAAGGCAGATGAAGTACAGTTAAATGCTCATTTTTCAGGTTCAGTGGGGAGGAACTGTCGTCTGCTATGATAATGTGTGCATTTGGATAGAACTTCCGGATACTTTTGTACAGCCGTTTTGCCAGCTTCTGGCGTTCAAAGGATTTGAACATGAAGGTGACGTTTTCTTCCACTTCTTTTATATCTTCCTGAGACAGATTGTTCTTATTTTTTAAACGGTATCTGCATTGAAAATAAACACGTTCCAGCCAGGCAATGATATCGAAAAAGAGTTTGGCCGCTGGTTCCAGTTTTCCATGCGCAATATTTTTTAATCTTTCTCTTAATTTATTCTTCATGATATTTCCCCTCAGGCTCATTAGATGTCAGATTGGCATCACCTTTATCTTTTAAATAATCCTGGATACAAGACACAGTAGTTTTCGTATAGCGGCAGATATAATCTGGTACGGCATCATACGAGCCGCACTCGGCAATAGCACTGGCCGGGCAGTTATTGCATACATATCGGTAGTTGCACTGTGTGCATTCTTTGCTGACTTGTATTTTCTTTGTTCCTGCAATTGTTTGATTCCATGCTTCTTGAAAACCTGTTTCAAGAACAGGGATATCTGGTTCGTCTAACACGACACAAGGACGCATATGCCCCTGCCAATTGATGACAAAAGAACTCTTTCCGGCACGGCAGGTCATACAGCCGTCAGTTGGAGGTGTTTGTTCCGCTATTTGAATTTTTCCCATAGTTTCTTGGGCGTATTGTGTGAAAATCTCTTCTCCCATTTCACGATGAAGGACATCGATTCTTGCTTTTGCAGCAGTCTCGGGGTCAAGACGAGATTGAAAATTATAAGGACAGCTTCGTTCCCGGACGGATGGATACATATAGGTATCAATGCGGACAGGAATATCCAGTTGTTCTCCGATTTCTATAATCCTTATACGGTCATCAAGATTTGCTCTGGCAAGACTGCCGTTGATTTTTACATCGATTCCACGTTCTTTCAACAGTCTGATCCCATTCAATGCGTGATCAAATCCGTCAGATACATGACATAAGGACTCGTATGTTTCATTGGAAGCACCATACAAAGTAATATTGATTCGTCTGGGTTTTTGTGTGGCAAAGAAATCTGCCCATTCTTTATTGATCAATGTGCCATTGGTATTAATTGTTACAATCATACCCATTTTTTGGAGGTGAATGTACAATTTCTTAAAATCAGGATAGAGTAAGGGTTCTCCTCCAGTGAGCAGAAGGAATAAGGTCCCAGCCTGTTTCATTTCTTCTGCAAGAGAAAGCCACTTATTGAGAGAACGAAGCCGGCCTTTCTTCTCCATATCTTTGCGATTCATACGGATGTAACACATATCACAGCGCAGATTGCAAAGTGGAAGAAGCTCCAGAACTCCATAAATTGGAATACGATTTGCCTCAGCGCGCTGAAAAAGGTGCCGTTCAAAAGAAGAGGCATCATTTCCGATAGGATCCATCATAATCTCCTTTCAGGGGTGAAAAAAGAACCGGGGAAAACCGGTTCTTTGAAATGTCGGTATGTAAATAAAAATCAGGATTTAGCTGTTTCCCAAGAATCCATATCAAGATTTGTAGTACAATGAACATCTGTATCATTGTCAGTCCAGATGATAACATCTATTGGGTCGCCGGAATTATTACCTCTCCAATTTTGTAGATACATATAGCCCTCATGAAATCCACTGTTAGATTCCGCTTCATGGGTTGCACCACATGGATGGTAGCCAGAAAATGGAGCATACCACTCTTCGTTGCCATTTGAAGATGCAAGTGGACGTCCATCATCAAAATATACATTATAACCATTCCTGCGGCTTCCAGCATTACATTCAAAATTATAAACGACTCCACTGTCACCGCATGCTGCTACATATTCATTTGGTGTGAATTCTTCTACATATGCCCTTGGGCTTTCATAGGTTCTTTTCATAATTTTCATATCCCCCTTCTAAAGTATTAATTTATCTATTTTATTTTTGCTTCAGATAAATCATCATTTATCTGAGGAATTTCTTCTGTAATTTACACAGAATAAAATCAAATTTTGATTTAAAAAACAGGGAATCTCTCTGAATTTTAGTCTTTAAGATTCCCTGCTATTTAAAGTAAGAGTGATAGCAATTTTACAATAATTGATAGTCCTTCAATAACTGCTCGCAGTATGTTCGATCCTGAGCAGCACGTTGTAATTCTTCCGTTTTTCCTTGTTTCATTAAAATAGTTATTAAATCTGACAATACTTGGATTCCTTTTTGCCGACCTTCCTCTTCAATCTGATCTAATATCATGCACATATTGACATCCTCCTTCTGTTTATCATCCAGTGTTACTTTCAAAAAACGATCGTCATCTGTAAACACTTTCATGAATTTTAACATTTCATCTACATGCCGTATCTTTTTTCTGCTGCCGCGATATTTCTGACCTCTCCTTTGAGCGGCAAAAAATTCTGCGACAATCCGAAAATCGCTCTGGAACTTTGGATCTGCTCATCTGTCAGATTCGGGATATGAAATACGTGGAACTGATAGTCACTGCCATGGAGGTTCTTGAGCTCCGGCAGTTCCTCTGCCAGTGAAAAAGGGGTATTCCAGGATTTATCTCCGTAATACAGCACCAGTGTTATGACAGGACAATGATTGCCCTTCCATCCTTTTAACAGCTGACTGCGGTAGGATGCACCGTCATACCCAATGATCCTTATGGGCATATGGTTATCCACGTCCATCTGATTTTCGATTCCCAGCAGTGCTTTGTTTTTTCCTTTGATCCAAAGCTTTAGAAGATCCCTTCTTTCTTCGTGGAGATTACTGGTATCCGCCTTATACTGAGATTCATTTGCTGTTTTCTCCAATTCATCCGCACATATGATCTGCTCTCCCTGAAAGAGCAGGACATTAAAGATATCAGCAAATACATCTGGATGATCTTCCAGTAGTTTCTGTGCCAGGTCTTTCTGTCCCATACAGAACACCTCGTCTGTGATTCTGATACAAAATCACAGAGAATATCCGCTAATCCTGTATCTATCTTTTCCTTACTGTTTGAAATAGCGGCAGAACTGCCATTTAACTGCATATAGATATGCGTATAAGAACTTTCATATGATAGATACAGTTTATCACAGAGTTTAACAGAAAGCAAGAATAATTTCCTTTTCTTTCCATATATTTATTATATTATAAATTGTATCACAATTGTCTGCTGCTGTAAAGAATATGGAGATGTATATTTCTGGAAGTCGGGATTCTCTGGTTGTGATTTTATGTCTTATCCCTTATAATAATCTCGACAGAAAGACTAAATATAAAGGATGATAAGTGGTTATGAAAATCGAAACTTTATTTTTATCTATTTTAAAAGATGCTTTGCATGGTGAGACTTCAGAGGATATCCAGAGCCTCTCCATGGAGGAGTGGGAGAAATTATTTCAGATTGCGCAAAAGCAGTCTGTGGCGCCTATGATTTATCAGCAGATATTCCCTATGCCGGCTTTCAGGCAGGCGGATCCTGGATTTCAGAATTTCTGGAAAATGAACACGTTACAGGAAGCCGGGAATCAGGCGCGGTGCAGTGCGCTTTTTCTGATGCTTTATGATAAAATGTGGCAGAATGGTTTTACTCCTCTTGTGGTTAAAGGGATTGTCTGCCGTGATCTTTATCCTAATCCGGATCTGCGGATTTCAGGGGATGAAGATCTTTTAATTCCACGGGAACAATTTGCCCGCATGGATGAATTTTTATTAAAAGAAGGCTTTGTCCGGGAAAATCTGGATGAGGGGAAAGAGTATCAGGAAGTAGGATACCATCACCTGGGCAACGGGCTTTATCTGGAAATGCATATGGATCTGTTTGCAAAGGAATCTGGCGCATATGGGCATCTCAATGATCTTTTTACAGAAGCCTTTGATACTTCGGTGATTGTAAATATTCAGGGAACCGATGTTCATACTCTGAATCCTCAGCTGCATTTTTTATATCTGCTTTGTCACAGCCTGAAACATTTTCTGCATTCAGGTTTTGGCGTGCGCCAGGTTTGCGATATGCTTTTGTTTGCACAGCATTATGCTTCTGATATTCACTGGACAGAGCTGATAAAACTGCTGCGGGAGAATCAAATGTACGATTTTTCTATGAATCTGATGAACATTGGGGTGGAACATTTCGGATTTACCTGGGATGATATTGCAGTGCCTAAGCCGGATGATGTGGAATTCGACAGTCTGCCGCTGCTGAATGATATGCTGGACGGGGGTATTTATGGCAAAAGTGATGCCGATCGTGTACACAGTGCCAATATTACATTAAATGCCGCGGAAAATGAAACGGCAAGTGCGGCTTCGGGTATTCTGGCATCGCTGTTTCCAGACAAAGATTATATTCAGACACATTATCCATATACAAAAAAATGGAAGATTTTGCTGCCGGTCGGATATATTCACAGAATTGGTGTTTATCTGTTGAAACGAAAATCTGCACCGAAAAACAGCAGCGGAAAAAGCAGTACGCAGATTGGAATGGAACGCGTAAGATTATTGGAAAAGTATAAAATATTGGATAAATAACAGGAAGCATGGATGTGATTTCTTTGTATCACTTCCATGCTTCTGTGCTATCCGATATATTTTCGGTGTGAATTTTTAACATTTGCTTCATTTACCATGGCATAATGCATGGTTGTATCAATGCGCACATGTCCAAGGAGTCTCTGCACCTGTTCGACCGGCATACCTTTATCGATTGCCATAGTTGCCAGTGTCCGCCGGAATTTGTGTGGATGAACATTTTCCACATGGGCTTTCTCTCCAATCTGCTTCAGCCTCAGTTCAACGGCGGCAATGGTTAACCGGCGGTATGGTCTGTAAAATGTAGTGAATAAAGCCTGGGAACCGGTATCCCGGCTTTGAAGATACTCCTGCAGATGCAGTTTTGTTTTTGCATCAAAATATACAAGACGCTCGTGATTCCCTTTTCCGAGCACAACGCACTGGCGCTCTGTAAAATCTACATCTGTGATATCAAGATTTACCAGTTCACCGACACGAATTCCTGTCGATAACAGAAGATCAAGCATAGCCAGATCCCGCGGATGATCACAGTTCTCCCGGAGCAGTTCAATATCTTCATCACTGAAGACATCTTTTACTACTCTTGATGTTTTAATTCTGTGAATCCGTCGGACAGGACTTTTCAGAATATATTCTTCATCTTCCAGCCAGGCGAAAAAGCTGGAAAAAATACGACGGATATTATCTATGGTCACCCGGCTGTTTTTATGAACCGCCTGATAATCCGACAAATAGTTCCTGAGATCATCGGTCTGGATGTCACAAACGGGCTGATTTAACTCTGTCAGCATCTTCTGTATCGTAGCAGAGTAATATCGAAGGGTTTTTGCGGAACATCCTTCCAGTTTCTTAGATGCAACAAAACGCTGAAGGATTTCATTGTTTTCCAGCTGATAAATCTTGTCATTTGAATCCACTGGTTCTAATCTGGAAAACGCTGTTAAATGAATGCTGAGAACTTTTCGAAGTTTTCTTAATTGTGTGTGATTGAGTGTAGAATTCATGTCATCCAAGATAAGCTGAATTAATTGGTTTTTCATATCTGCCTCCCTAAGTTAAATAATGATTTATTACAGTTTCCCGTCTAATTTACCACTAAAAGTGTTCCCTGAAATTGAAAATCTATAAATCAAACTGCCTTCATGAGGGAGAATCAGCAAAACAGTTCACAAAAAATTCACATTTTTAAGCGAAAACAGACATATTTTCCTGAAAAAATGAAAAGTGGGGTCAGATAAATCATTATTTGTTTTATGGTGGTAAACTCGTCCGCACGCGCCTTATTTTGTCCTTTTGCGCATAAACCTTGATGTTTTCTCTACTTTGGAGTAAGATAACATCATGTGAAGATGTTAGAAAAATGATGATTTGATTATCTATTCGTTATAGATAAATTAATTGCAGAAGGGGGACAAAAAATTATGAAAAGAACCTATGAAACACCTGTGGCGTGTGTGGAAAAATTTATGCCAAATGAATATGTAGCAGCTTGTTGGGGCGTTGCATGTGATTGGAGTTGGGCAAACCAATATGAACAAGATCATCATAATTGGTATAATGGAGACATCTCTCATGCGGCTGATCATTGTGGAAATTCTTCTAATCAGGTAATTATGGATTATAATGATGATGGAATCGGTGATCGAATGATAGAAACTGGAACAGACGGACTTGGGAATTTGAATTGTACAATATATACAGATGCAAACTATAGAAATACAATAAATGTGAGTACAGTACAAATTGGACAGGAGATTTATTGGACAACACGCTCTGGAAGTAGAACATGGCATCATAAAGGCACTGTGACTGCAACAGCAGAAGGCCATCCAAATCGTTCTTAATGTTACAGTAACTAAATACAGACATTAAAAGGTGGAGATTTCTCCATCTTTTTTTGACCATGGAAAATGCTGTCATATGATTTTTTTTACAAAAACAGATACCGTATTTCAAAGAATATTGGCATATCTTTCTTTCTCTAAATTTTTACATAATGTTTCTTCCCTATCTGTCTTAATTTGCATATTTCCATTACATTCTTTTCTCCTCATTCAACGACGAAGTATGTTATAATCATACCATATTAAGAATATGAAGTTTATGATTTATAGAAAAGGAATTTTCATGAGAAAAAGATTTAACGTGACAGGTACATGCATTCCTGAAAAACATTATATGGTAAAATCAAAAGCCAAAATTCAGGAAATTATCGATTATTATATCAAAGACGGCAAATATTTTACGATTCATCGGGCCAGACAGTATGGAAAAACAACATTGCTGTATATGCTGGAAAAAGAATTGAAAGGCGACTATATAGTTATCCGGCTGAGTTTTGAAGCGGCAGATGAGATTTTTATTTCTCTTTATACACTGGCAATGGGACTGATCCGAAGAATAGGGAGAAAATTAAAGGCACAGACTATTTCGGATAAAATGATAACAGAATGGAATCAGCCGATTTCAAAAGAATTTCCGTTAGAGGATTTAGGTGACAAAATCACTTTGCTCTGTGAAAATTGTGGAAAAAGAATCGTTTTGATGATCGATGAAGTGGATAAGAATTCTGACAATCAGGTTTTTCTGTCCTTTTTAGGACTACTACGCTCCAAGTATCTGGAACAGATGCAGGGAGAAGATACGACATTTTGGTCTGTTATATTAGCCGGCGTTTACGATATAAAAAATCTGAAGCTGAAGCTTCATCCGGAACAGGAATCAAAATATAACAGTCCATGGAATATTGCGGCGGATTTTGATATGGATTTAAGTTTCTCTCAGGATGATATTAAAAGGATGCTGGATGAATACAGAAAAGATCGGCGGATTATGATGGATATTTCGTATATCAGCGACAGAATTCATCAGTATACCGGGGGCTATCCGTACCTTGTGTCACGTATTTGCCTGCTTCTGGATGAAAAAATCCCATATGAAAAAGAATTTTCCAATCCATCAGACGCCTGGACAGAAAAAGGACTTCAAAGAGCGATCCAGGAACTCTTGAGAGAAAATAATACACTTTTTGACGACATGGTAAAGAAACTGGAAGAGTTTCCGGGATTAAAGAAAATACTGCAGACCATACTTTTTGATGGAACCGATTATTTGTATAATCCGGATAATTACGTCATGAACATAGGAACGATGTTTGGCTTTTTGAAAGACCAGAACGGCAGACTTGCTATCGCTAATCGGATTTTTGAAATGCGTCTTTATAATCTCTTTTTATCAGAAATGCAGATAGGCAGTGCCATTTCTCAGGCAGCTGTTCTGGATCGAAATCAGTTTATATGCGAAGGAAAACTGAATATGGAACTTGTATTAGAAAAATTCCAGGAACATTTTTCAGAAATATATGGAGACTATGATGAAACATTTTTAGAAGAACAAGGACGTCGTTTGTTTTTGATGTATATCAGGCCAATCATCAATGGCACGGGCAATTATTATTGTGAAGCACAAACCAGAACAAGAAAGCGTACAGATCTGATCATTGATTACAGGGGTGAACAGATTATCGTAGAAATGAAGATCTGGAGAGGTGAAGAATATCAGAAACGAGGAGAACAGCAGTTATTCGAGTATTTGGAAGAGTACAAAGTGAAAAAAGGATATCTGCTGAGTTTCAATTTCAATAAAAAGAAATGTACAGGGATTCAGAAAATCCAGTCAGGTGATAAAGTCATTATGGAAGTTGTTGTTTAAATGATATAATATTATTTCTTCAATATATACAAAAATCCTCTATGTATTTACATGTGTGAGTCATTGTGATAATATTGCAATGCGGAGTATATTAAATATATGGAATAAAAAGGAAATTTATATTGTACTTCCTTTTCTTTTATGATAAACTGTATCTATCATATGAAAGTTCTTATATGCATATCTATATGCAGTTAAATGGCAGTTCTGCCGCTATTTCAAACAGTAAGGAAAAGATAGATACAGAATCAGCGGATATTCTCTGTGATTTTGTATCAGAATCACAGAGGAGGTGTTCTGTATGGGACAGAAAGACCTGGCACAGAAACTATTGGAAGATTATCCGGATGTATTTGCCGATATCTTTAATGTACTGCTCTTTCAGGGAGAGCAGATCATATGTGCGGATGAATTGGAGAAAACAGCAAATGAATCTCAGTATAAAGCAGATACCAGTGATCTCCACGAAGAAAGAAGGGATCTTCTAAAGCTCTGGATTAAAGGAAAAAACAAAGCATTGCTGGGGATTGAAAACCAGATGGACGTGGATGACCATATGCCCATAAGGATCATTGGGTATGATGGCGTATCCTACCGCAGTCAGCTGTTAAAAGGATGGAAGGGCAATCATTGCCCTGTCATAACACTGGTATTGTATTACGGGGATAAATCCTGGGATCAGCCTTCTGCCCTGGCAGAAGAACTGCCGGAACTCGAGAACCTCCATGGCAGTGACTATCAGTTCCATGTATTTCATATCCCGGATCTGACAGATGAGCAGATCCAAATGTTCCAGAGCGATTTTCGGATTGTCGCAGAATTTTTTGCCGCTCAAAAGAGAGGACAGAAATATCGCGGCAGCAGAAAAAAGATACAGCATGTAGATGAAATGTTAAAATTTATGAAAGTGTTTACAGATGACGAGCGTTTTATGAAAGTAACATTCGAGGATGAACAGAAGGAGGATATCAATATGTGCATGATATTAGATCAGATCGAAGAGGAAGGACGGCAAAAGGGCAAATCAGAAGGAATCCAGTTATTGTCAGATTTAATAACAATCTTAATGAAACAAGGAAAAATGGAAGAATTGCAACGTGCTGCTCAGGACCGAACATACTGCGAGCAGTTATTAAAGGAATATCAATTATTGTAAAATTGCTATCACTCTTACTTTAAAAAGCGGGGAATCTTAAGGATGAAAATCACAATAGATTCCCTGTTTTTTAATTCAAAATATATTATTATAAAGATATAATATTGCATTTTGAGTATATACAAAAAATCGAAATTCCTCAGATAAATGATGATTTGATTATCTATTAGATGTAATAGATAAAAAAGAATAAAGAGGGATATTATGAAGAAAAAGTATGAAGCACCGATTGCCTATGTAGAATCATTTATGCCAAATGAATATGTAGCGGCTTGTTATTCATTATATTGTTTGGTTTCTGGTGATGGTAATCGTTTTACAGGAAATACATGGCATGACAGACGTGGAAGCCATGGGCGTGAAGCATGTGATAATACTACGACATGGTATGGTCTTAATACACCGCTTGATGGTCAGTTACATGGAGCACCTTGTGCCAATGGTTCCAGTTTAAATACGGCGACTGGAATATATTATGAGTATCACAAGGAATCCGCTGTTGGCAATATTACGCTTGGAGCAGATGCGGGTAATGGAAGACAGTATGCAGTATGGACTTCTGAGGATGTGAATGGGACCGGTCATTACAGTCATTATGGTTATGCTGTTTTGGATGATCAGAACCGGCCAAATCATTCGTAAATTATAAAGATGAATTTATAAATGTTATCTTTATTAAAAATATGAAAACAAGAAAATGAATAGATTAATATGAAGGGGGAGAAAAAATTATGAAAAGAATCTATGAAACACCAATGGCATGTTCAGAAGAATTTATGCCAAATGAATATGTAGCAGTTTGCTGGGGAGTTGCTTGTGAAGTAGGTCCGGCAAATAATTACGAGGCAAGTATTCATAATTCAGCTCAGGATCATCGCTCTGAATATTGTGGAACACCAGGGCATCAGTGGTTAACTGACAGTGATAATAACAATGTGGCTGAAAGTATGTCAGAAATCAATACTGATGGTCTTGGAACACTTGCATGTACGATTTATACAGACGGTACCTATAAACAACGAGGTGATATCAGCGAAGTAGAGGTTGGTGATTATATCTACTGGACAACTAGTGCTGGCTCTGGTTGGGACAGACGCACATGGCATCATCAGGGGTGGGTAACAGAAACTACTCCAGGTCATCCAAATCGTTCTTAATCTTAATATAATCAGACATAACAATCAAAAGATGGAGATTTCTCCATCTTTTTTTGAGTATTGAAAATGGTAAATTGACCTATCCATGTGGCAGGAGTCATTCCAAATGAATGGCTCCTGAATTATTATCTTTATTCTGAAAGAATTACCATACAGCTTTTTTTACAAAAACAGATTCCGTATTTCAGAATATTGGTATAGCCTTCTTTTTCCAAATCTTTTGCATAATGCTTTTCTTCTATTTGTTTCAGGGCATCTGTGCAGGCAGGTTTCATATCTTTAAAGGATGAAACGCGTTTCAATTCTATAATAGCAGCAGGTTTTTCCGGATGGTTTGGCTTTAAAATGAGGTCTGGGCGTCCGTTTCCATGTTCTTTATTCGAATCAATTTCATAAGCTGGAATACCGCCGAGAACACCAAGGAGATATCCGTGATAGAAATTTTCAGCGTTATCATAATAGCTGATGCTGTCGGATAATTGGTCATTAATAAAGGTTTCGATCTCTGTACAATTTCCAGCCAAGATATCCTGATAGAATATATGATAATCAGATGCTTTTATCTTTTCCTGGAACCATTCCCGGATGGTGGTACGATAAATATAACGAATTTCCTCATTTGGAATTTTCATTGTAACGTAAATTGTATCGATTTCAAACCGTTGCCCTGTGGATTTCAGGTATCCTGTAAAAAACAGAAAATTCCAAAGATTGTCCTGAGATTTGTAGACGTCTTCATAAGTAATATCTTCATATACTGGTTTTTCAATCGTATGCCCCGCAATCAATCCTTCAATTTCCTGTTTCACGCTGGAATCAGAAACTTCAATGAGTGTCCGAATAATATTGTTAGAAGATGTGTTGGACCAGTATGGTTTAGGAAAACGGGAATCACCTTTTATCATATCTGAAATATAATTGATGACACTCCACGGATTATAGACTTCTGTTTCTCCAAATAAATATCCATCATACCAGTGGCTGATTTCTTCCTGCTTCTCAGACAGATGATAGAAGGCAAGCATTTCCTGTACTTCATTTGGCGTAAATCCAAAATATTCTGCATAACTTTGGCTCAGAACAGATATAATTTTCAGGTTATTTAGTCCTGTAAAGATACTCTCTTTACTGATGCGGAGACACCCGGTGATGACGGCGAATTCCAGGGAATCATTGCTTTTCAGCACAGACTCAAACAGAGAACGGATAAAATCTGTCATTTGGTCATAGAATCCTCTGAAATAGGCATTTTCCAGCGGAACATCGTATTCATCTAAGAGAACAATTACATTTTCCTTGTGATATGCTTTCAGACAATCGGATAAAAACTTTAATGCTGTCACATAGGAAGCCTCATCAGCAGTTCCGGACATTAAATTTTCGTATTTGTTTTTTTCATGTTCAAGAAGCTGGCTGCTTTGGAGAACATAACGGTGTCTGGAAAATTCATTGGAAATCTGTTCACATAATTGCGCATGGGCAAGTTGAAATGTTGGCTGTTTGGCGGCTTTTAGGGATAGAGATATAACAGGATATTTCCCCATATGATGCAAGTACTCTTCTCCGGTACTGATAATTTTCATATTGTTAAAATAATACGCGTTTTCAATCTGTTTTCCATTCCAATCCATTTCGTTCTCAAAAAAGGTTTTCAGCATACTGAGAGTTAAAGTTTTCCCAAAACGTCTCGGACGGGTAAACAATGTAACTTTGTTCCCGTCATCCAGTAATGACTGAATCAGAAGTGTTTTATCCACATAATAATATGATTTGTCAATTAATTCTTTATAATTTTCTATTCCGATGGCAAGCTTCTTTTTCATTTTCATTTTGCATACCTCCGTTATATTCTTTTCTTCTTATTTGGTGATGGAGAAATTATTTAAGACATTTGTTTTATTTTAATATAATCATAACATATATATTGCGAATATGGTGTCTTTGTTTTATAGGAAGGGAAGATCTTATTTTGTGGAATTTTGGGCATATTCCCATTAAAAAATGAGGAAATAATCCACAATATTTTTAGATGGATGCTTGCTATTTTCATTTTATCAGAGTAAAATAACACTATGGGAAAGAGTGAGAAAAAGTTAAATATAAAGTTGCGGTAATATAAAAGAGAAGATTTAGAAGAAAGGGGAGCAAGAATGAAAAAAGCGTATGAAACACCTGTGGCATGTGCAGAAGAATTCATGCCCAATGAATATGTAGCAGCATGTTTCCAATTAGCATGTGGCAGAGGATCTGATCCATCGTTACCATATGGAAGTCATTGGGGTAGCTCCGAAAGAGGAGATGTCAGCCATTCAACTATTGGTACACCAGATACTTGCGGTGATGCCAGTGCAAATCGTGTTATCACAGATGACGGTGGTGTTTTCCAGAGTGTAGGGGAATATAATGGACAACAGGGATGGCTGAACGGTGGATTGGATTATATTCTCCAGATGGATGGAAATAATACAGTGGATCCAGGAGATGTAATTTTCTGGCATACAAATGCAAGTGGTTGGGGCGATCGTAGAAAATGGAACCACTGGGGCGTTGTACAGCAGCAGGATCCAAGTCATCCAAATCATTCATAATGTGATAATATCTGAAATTGTATTTACATAATAATATAGTAATGCTGTTTGGTGGATAAATCAGACAGCATTCTTTATATATAATAATAGTTATTGATAAAGTGACAAGATTCTATTTTAACAAATTCTTGATATATTCAAGTTAGCGTAAAATTTTTGTAGGAGAAATAGAAAAGGGAACACCAGTTTTGTGTTATCATAATAGTCGACAAAAACCAATAGCACAAAGGAAGGTGTTCCCTATGTTTAAAAGTATACAACATTTTGAAGGATCTGGCATTAAAAAAATAGAAAAGATCATTGAATGTTTTATAAAAGACCCCAAGGATATGGCATCCTTTGTCTATGGGATCCGTGATGAGGTGATCGCTCTGGGACTGGATCTCATAAAAGAGACATTAGAAGACTGCGATCAGATGCTCCGAGGCAGCGAAAAAAGGAGACAGTCCTGGGAAGTGGTGAGGACCGATGAGAAAAAGCTGACAACAAGTCTCGGGACCATCTGCTTTGAAAAAACATTGTTCCGGAACAAACAGACCAGAAAAAGCACGTATCTGCTGGATCAGATCCTGGGGATAGAAAGCCATGAGCGGCTGACAGAAGATGCGGAAGCCAGACTGCTGGAAGAGGCGGTACAGACCTCATACCGAAAAGCAGGGGAGGAAACAAGCCTGACGGACCAGGTGAGCAAACAGACCGTCAAGAATAAACTGCATGGACTGACCTTCCCACAGCAGGAGGGAATGGAGACAGAGAAAAAGGTAGTCGAGTATCTGTATATTGATGCGGATGAAGATCATGTATCCCTGCAGTTCAAAGAGAAGAAGGGAGATCTGGAGATCGGGGAGAACCATTGGAAGAACAACAGTGTGCTGGCAAAGCTGGTGTATGTGTATGAAGGGATCGAGCCGGAAGCTCCAAGGAGTAAAAGACATAAGCTGGTGAACCCCCATTATTTCAGCGGAGTCTACGATGGAGCAGATAACGCAAAGCTGTGGGATGAGGTGTATGCATATCTGGAGAGCCACTATGATCTGAAAAAAGTGAAGAAGATCTATCTGAACGCAGATGGAGGGACATGGATCCGGAGTGGAAAAAAGAGGATCGCAGGGATCACCAGTGTATTGGACGGATTCCATCTGCAAAAATATCTGCTGAAAATGACAGGACATATGAAAGACAACGCAGAAGATGCCAGGAAAGAACTCTGGGATGCGATCAAAAGAGGGACCAGGTCAGATTTCCAGGAAGTAGTCGAGCGACTGAAAGCCTGCGCAGGGGCAGGAACGGCAGAAAAGCGGATCGAAGAGAGCGGAGCCTATATCCTCTCGAACTGGACAGCCGCAAAGATCCGTTCAAAGGATCGTGGGACAGTAAAGGGATGCAGTGCAGAAGGGCACGTGAGTCATGTCCTGTCATCCAGGATGAGTTCCCGGCCAATGGGATGGAGCCGGAGAGGGATAGATAAGATGGCGCATTTAAGGGCGTATCATTGGAACGGCGGGGATATGCTGGAGCTGGTCAGACAGTAGGAGCGGGAGCTACCGGCAGCTGCCGGCGCAGAAAATGAAGTGCTGAGCTGCGAGAGTATGCTGCGATGGGAAAGACAGCATTACAATAAACTGGGGAAATACATAGAAGGGATCCATCACAGTATCAGTGCAGGAGCGAAAAAATATGCCTGGTTCCGTGCGCATATCTGGGGATTATAAAACAGGCTTGTAAGAAATAAGGAAAGGAAGTATAGTGTAAAGAGGTCGAACGGATATCAGATACACATCTGGCAGTTTCTGCCACTATAATTCCTACAGTAAATTTACACCGCCTATATTCAACTTGATACTTGATATTTTTACTACATCCGGGTAAAATGGTTTTATCAGAAAAATTGAAAAAATTATGTTGATATATAGTCAAAGTAAATGAAAGAGAAGGAAAGATGGAGGTTTCTCCATCTTTTTTTGCCTGTAGAAAGTGAGGGGAGATATGGAGCATAACAATGATATGACAATGGAAAAGATGATGATGACTCGGGCTGCCAGGAATCAGTATCCGATCAATGGGAGTCTGGAACTTTTACCTCTGTGCAATATGAATTGTGATATGTGCTATGTTCGTCTGGATCATAAAGAAGTGGAAAAAAGAGGAGGACTCCACTCTGTAGAAGAGTGGATAGACCTTGCCAGGCAGATGGCTGATGCGGGGGTTTTGTTCCTTTTGCTGACAGGCGGGGAGCCGCTTCTTTTTCCGGGATTTAAGAAGCTGTATCTGGAACTGAAAAAGCTGGGAATGATTCTGACAATTAACACCAATGGTACGCTGATTGATGAAGAATGGGCGGATTTTTTTGCGGAGAATCTGCCGAGAAGGATTAATATCACTCTTTATGGTTCTGATGATACTGCTTATGAGACATTGTGTCATTATCCGGGGGGATTTGAAAAAACCCGGAAGGCAATCAGGCTTTTAAGGGATCGGGAAATCGAAGTAAAGATCAATGGAAGTGTGACCAAAGAAAACTGGAAAGATGTAGATTTTATTTATAAAATAGGAAAAGAACTGGATGCGCCGGTTCATATGGATACTTATATGCTTCCTGGCATTAAAGAACGGAATCTGCCGTTTGAACAGCAGTCCCGTCTGAATCCGGAAGATGCTGCTCTGGCAGAGATTCAGACAAGGAAAGCGGAAATAGTTCCGGAGATTTTTCGACAATATGCAAAACAGATGACAGAGATTCTGAAAAATCAGGATATGGTGTATTCAGATCAGATTTCCTGCCTGGCAGGGAATTGTTCATTTACCGTGAACTGGCAGGGAGAAATGCGCCCTTGCGTGACATTGGAAGAGCCGTCGGTTCTGGTTTTTGAGACGGGCTTTTTACCGGCATGGGAGAAAATATCGAAAGATTCTAAAGTTTTTCGATATCATAAGAAATGTACCACCTGCCCGTATCGGCCGGTGTGTAAAATTTGTGTGGCCAGTGCATATCTGGAAACAGGAAGCTATGATGGGATTCCTGAGTATCTCTGCCGGTATGCAGAAGAATATGCCAGACTTCTTCAGGAAGAGATTCAGTGATTCCTTTCATGTGCAGGAACATTGAATGAAATTCAGTAAATAGAGGGAAAAAACGGAAAATGACGTTGCGATTGGCGACGTCATTTGTCTTTTGGTGTCATTTACATATCATTTACAGGGGGAAGTATGTTATACTGTAAAGGTTCTGAAATACAGAAAGTTTAGTAGAAAGAGGTACGTATGTTATGGAGATAAATCAGAACGACGGACAGAATCAGGACAACCATAAGATTTCCTTTGAGTCCCTGGATGTCCTGATCGGGAGATGGAGGGATGGAACATTCAGTGAAATTCTGGATGACTGGAAATGGATTTTTTCCTACAGCAAACGCTATAAAGGAGCCATTGTATTTTATACGATTCTCGGAATTTTCAGTACATCCATGGGGCTGGTCAGCAGCGTTGCCAGCAAATATATGATTGATATCATTACCGGATACCAGACCAGTCAGCTGGGAACGATGATTGCTATTACATTGGGAAGTGCGGTCTTCAATCTGGTGTTTTCCAATGTGATCAATCGTGTGACGACGAAGCTGAGCATCTATATTAATAATGATATCCAGGCGGATATTTTTGATAAGATTATTGATGCCGACTGGCTGGAAATCAATCAGTACAGCAACGGAGACGTTTTGAACCGGTTTAACGGCGATGTTACCACGGTCAGCAGCAATGCCATCAGCTGGCTTCCGACGATCATCATTGCCGTTTATAACTTTATTGCCACTTTCGTGGTTATCTGGCATTACGATAAGATTATGTCCCTGCTTGCCTTTGCCAGCGCGCCGGTCATGCTGCTGATGTCCAAATTCCTGATTTCCAAACAGCGGGAATATGGACAAAAGGTCCGGGAAATGAGCAGTGATATGATGACCTTTGAAGTGGAAACATTTTATAACTTCGATACGATCAAATCATTTGGAATTTCCGGGTTGTACAGCCAGAAGATGAGGGAGTGGCAGGGGAAGTTCAAGGATATTAGTCTGAAATACAACATGTTCTCCATTAAGACGGGTGTTTTTATGTCTATTATGGGAATGATCGTTCAGTATGCCGCATTTGGATACTGTCTGTTCCGTCTGTGGACGGGAGATATTTCTTATGGAACTATGACACTGTTCCTGCAGCAGAGAAGTAATCTGAATTCTGCATTTAATAATGTAGTTTCTATTATTCCGAATTTCCTGAACAGTTCAATTTCCGCCCACAGGATCAGAGAACTGGTGCAGCTTCCGAAGGAAGTACATATTCCGGACAGTTCAGAGCTGGATGCCTATGCAGAAGATGGATTTAAGGTCATGATGAAAGGAGTTAACTTTTCTTATCTGGAAGGAAACCGAGTTATCACTGATTCTGCGTTTCAGGCAAATCCCGGGGAGATTGTTGCTCTGGTAGGCCCTTCCGGTGAGGGAAAGACGACGATGATTCGTTTGATCCTTGGACTGATCCGGCCAGAGTCAGGACAGGCGTATATCCAGGCTTCCAATGGAAAACTGGTGGAAATGAATGCGGATACGAGGCATCTTTTCGCTTATGTGCCGCAGGGAAATACAATCCTTTCGGGCACCATCGCGGAAAATATGCGGATGGTGAAGGAAGATGCTACGGATGAAGAAATTATAGAAGCTCTGAAGATCGGATGCGCATGGGATTTTGTGAAAGATATTCCAGATACGATCAATGCCAATATCGGAGAGCGCGGGCGGGGATTCTCGGAAGGACAGGCCCAGAGAATCGCTATTTCCAGAGCGGTGCTGAGGGATTCGCCGGTGCTGCTTCTGGATGAGGCAACGTCGGCTCTGGACGTAACAACGGAGCGTAAGGTGCTGAAAAACATTATCAAACAGAGGCCGAATAAGACCTGTATCGTGACGACGCACCGGCCGAGTGTTCTGAATATGTGCCAGAGGGTTTACCGTGTCATGGAGACGAAGGTAACAGAGCTGTCAGAGGAGGAATCCAGCAGGATGGCCATGGACTTCTAGTTTGTTGACCATTGATGGGAAAAGGTCTATAATAACAGGAGTATCGACTGGAAAAGGAATCCTGCGTCATGACTTGAATATGACTGGAATACAGGCGGATTTTACGGAGGAGTATTTATGAACAAAAAGAAATGGAAGATTGTTCTTTGTCTGGGAATTGTAATCTGTATTGGATGCCTTGGATTGTTCGGATGGATCACTTACAGAAATTACAGGACTCAGAAGGAGCTGGAAGCAATCAGTAACAGTGACTTTACACAAAGAGATGGGGAAGAACCGGATTTGCCGGAAGGAATCCGACACGGAGATGATATTGATTTCGATCAGCTCCAGGAAATCAATGATGAGATATATGCGTGGATTTATATTCCGGATACTAAGATTGATTACCCGGTGGCTCAGAACGAGGAAGATGATGCTCATTATCTGAATTATAATTATAAGAATGAACCGGAATTCGCAGGCTGTATTTACACGGAAAAATATAATAAAAAGGATTTTACCGATCCCAATACCGTGATGTACGGTCACAACATGAGGAACGGATCTATGTTCCAGAATCTTCATAAGTTTGAAGACGGTGATTTCTTTGATAAGCATGAAAATGTATATGTTTATACGCCGGATAAGATATATACATATACAATATTTGCAGCGTACAAATATGACAACCGGCATTTGCTGAAATCCTTTGACTTCAGTGATAAGGATGTGTTTGAAAACTATCTGAAAAATGTTCTGGCAACCAGACAGATGAACAGTCATATCCGCGAGGACCAGGAGGTAACGGCGGATGACCGGATTTTGACGTTGAGTACCTGCGTAGGAGGAGAACCTGATAATCGATATTTAGTACAGGCGGTGTTAACAGATGAGAGAGACGCAAAATAATCAGAATGAAAATAAGAAAGAAGCAGATCAGCTGAACCTGAATCTGGAGAAGGAGATTGAACATATGGACCGGACTTCCGGGGAAGAGTTTCAGGGTTATGAGCCGGTCAGCGAGAAACCGAAGAAAGAAAAGAAACCGAAGAAACCGAAGAAGAAAAAGACTCCGAAGCAGATCGTAAAAAGAGTATTGATCGTTCTTGCGGTCATTATTCTTGTGCCGGTTGCAGCATTTTTTACACTGCGTGCTCTTGGAAAGAATTTCCTTTTTTCGGGAAATGTGAACATGAAAAACGCGGTTGATGGCGCGGATGTCCAAAATAACGGGGATTTGGTTATTTACAAAGGTCACAAATACCGGTATAATGAGAACATAACGAGTGTTCTGGTTATGGGAGTTGACCGCGAAAAGGTGAACAGCGATGAAGAGTACCTGAAGGAGCATGGGGCCGGACAAGCTGATACGATGTTTGTCGCGGCGCTGGATACTTCTTCCAACAAGCTGTCGCTGATCAGCATTCCGCGTGATACGATGGCAGATATAAAAATGTATGATGAGAAAGGCAAGTACACAGGAACAAGGAACACTCAGCTGTGTCTGGCATATGCCTACGGTGACGGCAAAGAATTAAGCTGTACCAATGCAGTGGATGCCGTATCCAATGTTCTGTATGGAATTCCGATTGATTCATATGTTTCCATTAATCTGTCAGCCATCAGTATTCTGAATGATGCTGTGGGCGGTGTGAATGTCCAGGTGATTGGAGACTTGACAAGTGTAGATCCTGACTTGAAGGAGGGAGCGAATGTCACGCTGCTCGGCGATCAGGCGGAAACTTATGTCCGGACAAGAGAACACGAGCCTTTGGATGCGAATTTAGAGCGTATGAGGAGACAGCAACAGTATATCACAGCCTTTATTCAGAAGGGATTGCAGGAGACAAGGAACGATATCATGCTTCCGGTCGATCTGTTGAATCTGATTTCCGATAACGCCGTAACGAATGTCTCAGTTCCAAAGCTTACATATTTGGCGACAGAAGCCTTAGGGGTCAGCTTTTCATCTGACGACATCTACAGCATTGACTGTGACATCAAAGAAGGCGACAGCGGATACGCAGAGTATTATCCGGATGAAACAAAGTTGTTTGAATTAGTGCTGGATGTGTTCTACACACGCATTGATTAGAGACCAAGTAAGGGGGAATTTATATGAAAAAGGTATTAGTATTGTTCGCAACGATGGTAATGAGTTTCGCACTTGCCATTACAGTTATGGCAAATGACAGCCCTTCCAAAGAGACAGACTCAACAGAGAAGGACTATACGGAACAGCCGGCGACAGGAACAACATCACCAAAGACAAGTGATGAAGGTGCACCGGCAGCTCTTGTATATGGAGCATTAGCCGCAGCAGCAATGTCTGTATATGCCGCAAGACGCTTAAAAGAGCAGTATTAATCCGAAGACAAATTTCCTCCAGTCGGCAGGCTGGAGGTTTTTTGCGATATAGGGGAAGGGAATCTTCCCCTATCCATCGATATAAGGAAGTTTTTAGGAATTTTAACGTGAAATTGAGAACTTTTTGGGGCTGATTCGTCCATTCGCGCAGCGGGTATAGATGTATGGAACGATTTGTTATATAATAGAAAAGCTGAATTTTCAATAAACAAGGGGTAATAACAAGATGATAGATATACATACACATATTCTGCCCGGCCTGGATGACGGGGCGAGAGATATGGATGATTCCCTCGCGATGGCGGAAATTGCGTTAAAGAGCGGGGTCCATACGGTGGCGGCTACGTCTCATGCGAATACCGGCGGTTACTTCAGGGAATATGGCCCGGAAGGATATGAAGAGAGGCTTCATGCTTTCCGCATGGCTCTGCAGCGGGAAGGAATGCCGCTGACGGTTCTTTCCGGCATGGAGATTTTTACAACAGAAGAGGTTCCTGAGCTGATTGAGGATGGAAGATTGATTTCGCTGAATCATACACCATTTTTTTTGATGGAGTTTTCATTCGGGATTGAGGCAGGAGAGATGGACCGGATGCTTGAAAATGTCCTGGAAATGGGACTGACGCCGGTCATTGCACATCCGGAGCGCTATGCCTGCGTGCAGGAGCGGCCGCAGCGGGTTGCGGACTGGATGAGGAAAGGGTGCCTGGCACAGATCAACCGGGGAAGTGTGTTCGGAAGATTTGGAGAGCGGGCGGAAAACTGTGCGGATATCCTGCTGAAGAGGCGCTGGGTGACCTGCATCGCCAGCGATGCCCATAAGCCTTATGAGAGGACGCCCTATATGGCGGATATAAAGGAATATATGGAAGAGAGATATTCTTATCGATATTCCAGAGAGCTGCTGTATGAAAATCCCCGGAAGATTTTGATGGGAAGAATGGCAGCAGAGGACAACAGATCAGAAATAGGTAGTTAGGAGTACGGAGGCATGAATATAAACATAAACATGAGGAAATTGCGGATCGCTTGTTTGATCATATTTGGCGTTGCCCTGGCGGCAAGCCTGATTTTCTGGTTTACACAGATCAGAAGAGGAGACAGGGTAGGACCTGTCATAACAATGGATCAGGAGGAATTAAGTGTGGATCTGGATGCGACGGATGAAGACTTCCTGAAAGGAGTCAAAGCCGTGGATGACAGAGATGGAGATGTAACATCTTCTCTGGTTGTGGAAAATGTATCTACATTTCTGGGGGGCGGACGCCGTCTGGTGGTATACGCTGCGGTAGATTCTCACAATAATGTCAGCCGGGCCAACCGGATTGTAAAATATAAAGGATATTCTTCTCCGGAGTTTACACTGGAAAAACCTCTTTGTTTCGAATCTACCGGATCAACGGAGGATGTAAATCTTCTGGAGAATCTGACAGTGGAAGATAAGATTGACGGAGATCTCTCCAATCAGGTAAAGGTAATCGCCAATTCCACAGTTGATCTTTACACACCGGGGAATTATCCGATCAGACTGCAGGTATCCAACAGCGCCGGAGATACGGTATCTTTCAGTGCGACGGTACAGGTTTATGACCGGGAAAATGTGTCTGAGACGCCGTTTATTCATTTGACAGATTATCTGGTATATACAAAGGTTGGAAAGAAACTGGATGCCAGAGATTATATTTCCAAAGTATGTCTCGGCGGAGATTATGATTCTGATGTGCCGGGAGACATAGATACCAGCCGGGTCGAAGTGGATGATTCCGAAGTGGATTATGACAAAGCCGGATCCTACGAGATTACATATTCTGTAAAGCAGGGCAAGAGCCGGACCGGTACAGTAAGATTAATCGTGATCGTGACAGAATAGGGGAGGAGTTGTACCATGAGCGACAGCAAAAATGTATCAGTAAATGATTATGAAATAAATATTGACTTGTACAGCATATTGAAAGATATATGGAAATATGCGGTAGTGATTTTGTTATTGTCTGCTTCTATGAGTCTTTTTACTTATGTCTATGTGGGAAGCAATTATCACAGACAGTATGAGGCGTCCAGCACGTTTATTGTCAGCGGAAAGGGAAGCAACAGTAATGTTTACAGTAATTTAAGCACGACCACGGAGATGGCTTCCAGATTTTCAGAGATTCTCAACAGCAGCATCCTGCAGAAGAAGGTTGCCAATGAGCTGGATCTGGATTCATTTCCGGGCACGGCAACTGCAGAAGTGGTGGAAGAGACTAACCTTCTGGTGCTCAGTGTCCGGGCGGATTCCCCGGAAATGGCGTTCCGGCTGAACAAAGCTATTATGGATAATTATTCTGTGGTGACAGATCAGCTGATGGGAAATGTTGTTCTGGATGTTCTTCAGAATCCATCGATACCGAGTGAGCCGGTCAATGAATTTCAGCCGGCGAGTCTTATGAGAAGGACATTTCTCATAACAGCGGCAGTATTATGTGCTTTGATTGCGATCGTTTCCTTTATGAAAGATACTGTGAGGAAGCCGAAAGAAGTAGCAAAGAAGCTGGATGCGAAACTTCTGGAGACAATATATCATGAAAAACGGTACAAGACGTGGAAGGCAAGGATTCACCGGAAGAAGTCAGAAGTGCTTCTGACCAACCCTGTCACCAGTTTCCGTTATGTGGAAGATATGAAGAAGCTGGCCCGAAAGGTGCGGAGTCAGATGCAGGAGCATCAGGCAAAAACGCTGATGTTGACCAGTGTGACAGAGGAAGAAGGAAAATCTACAGTGGCAGCTAATCTGGCACTGGCGCTGGCAGAAGAATCTGCGAAAGTTCTTTTGATTGACGCGGATCTGAGAAACCCATCTCAGTATAAGATTTTTGGCATTGACAAAGAAGAAATCAAGCAGTTCGGAGAAGTACTGAATGGAAATCAGAATGTTGAAAATCTGGTCATGTCAGTGAAGAATTCAGAATTGCTGCTGATCGCGGATACAATGGTGTATCCAAATTCCACTGAGATGATCGCAGCGCCAATTTTCCGAAAGGTGATTGAGTTCTTTAAGGAAAATCTGGATTACGTTATTATTGATACGCCTCCGATGAATCAGGCCGCGGATGCGGAAGAGCTGGTAGACATCGTAGACGCGTCAATTCTTGTAGTAAAACAGCATAAGGCTCTGGTGAAGGATATTAATGAGGCAATTGACGTGCTCAGATCCGGCGAAGGCGCCATGCTTGGATGTGTTTACAACGATGCATTCCAGGGATTTGCGGAGACAGCGAAAACATACGGTTATAAATACGGATATGGTTATGGCTACGGTTACGGATATGGCTATGGCAGCTATGGCTACGGCTACGGCGGAAAATATGGTTATGGCTACGGCTACGGAAAACGTGACAGTCAGAAGAAATCCAGATCAAGGAAAAAGAAGGCGGACCAGCAGCAGGAGGATAAGAAATGAGTGAAAGATATAGTGAAAAGAAAGAGGGATTGATCGATATCACCGGTCTGGTCGATGATTTGATCAAGGGCGCATTTCATATGAAATGGCGTTTTCTGATTCTGATTATCCTCTGTGCAGGAATTTACTGTGGATATAGGAGAATCACTTATTCCCCGTATTATGAAGCAACATCAACTTTTACGATCAGTGCGAGTATTTCGGCTGAAGCATCTGATACTTACATGGATAATGCGACAGCCAATCAGATGGCGAAGACATTCCCTTACATTTTGGAAAGCGGAGTTTTGCAGGATGTCATTGCCCAGGACCTGGGACGCCAGTCTGTACCGGGGAAGATTGAAGCCACGGTAATGGAAAATACGAATTTGTTTACGCTGAAAGTTACGGCGGACGATCCGGATATGGCAAACAGGATTCTCGAATCTGTAGTGGAAAATTATCCGACTGTGGCAGAGTTCGTCATTGGAAGTTCTCAGCTGACATTGATGGATGAGAGCGGGGTTCCGGCTTCACCGGCAAATCCTTTCAGCTACCGTCATGAGATTATGATCGGTGCGGTCATAGGAATCGTGCTGTGTATTCTGCTGGATCTGTTATTTGCTCTTGGTAAGAATACGGTGAAGAAAGAAGAAGATTTCAAGAGGTTGTTCAGTGTTAAGAGCCTTGGTACAATTCCTCATGCCAGATTTCATAAGAGAAGGTCCAAGGTGCAGGAGCTGATCGTACTGGATAATCCGAGAATTCCAAGGAATTTCCTGGAGGCGGCCAGAACAGTGCGGCGCAGGCTGGAACGTGCGAGTAAGGAAACCGGAATGAAGTCATTCCTCGTAACCAGCGCCATGCCGGGAGAAGGAAAATCTACAGTTTCTGCCAATATCGCCCTTGCGCTGGCAATGAAAGGACACAGCGTGATTCTGGTTGACGCCGATCTTCGAAATCCTTCAACGGCAAAAGTGCTGGGAATGGAAGAGAAGGATATTGGAACTTTGGAAGTCATCAAAGGAGATGCTGATATCAAAGATGCGGTTCAGTCGTACAAGGATTCCGGCGTTATGGTATTGGCGGGCTCCACACCGATTCAGGATACATCCAGTGTACTGAGCGGCGACAATATGAGGACATTTGTCAAGAAACTGGAAGAGCAGGCTGATTTCGTGATCATCGATACACCGCCGAGTGCGCTGTTATCTGACGCGGCCATCGTAGCGCAGTATGTAGATGGAGCGGTCTTTGTTGTCCGTCAGGATTACACAGAAATTGACAGAATTCTGGATGGTATGGAAATCTTGTCCGGTTCCGGTGTTGAGATTAAAGGATGTATTTTGAACGATGCGGATGTAAATGTGGCAGAGTCCAGCCGGTATGGACATGGATATCACACGAAAGCGGAAACGGCATAAGATTTAAGAGAGAAGGAGTAACATTTGTACGATTTTATTATTAACCCTGCGGCACGTTCCGGCATGGGAAAAAGAACATGGAAAAAGGTGAAAAAGATTCTTCTGAAGCATCAGATAGATTTTCGCGAATTTTATACGAAAGGAGCGGGAGACGCCGGGAGAATCGCAGCAAAAGTAACATCCGGTTCGATGCCGGTGCATCTTGTCCTGATCGGAGGGGACGGAACTCTTCACGAGATGGTATCCGGCATTAAAAACTGGCAGCATGTTTCTGTTGGTTATATTCCGGTAGGATCCGGGAATGATTTTGCCAGAGGCATGGGATGGAAAAGGTCGCCTGTCCGTCAGGCTGAGAATATTCTGAGGCCCGGAGAGACCTGGAATATGGACTGTGGAAAGGTGAAGACAGAACGGGGAGAAGGCCGTTTTATGGTAAGTGCCGGAATCGGATATGACGCAGGTATCTGCTGGAGAGTCAATCATTCCAGATTAAAGACTATTCTGAATCATATGAGGATAGGTAAACTTACATATCTGCTTTTGGGGGCATGGGAAATCCTGCTGTCAAAAGGATTCCGGGGTGAGCTGGAGTTAGACGGCTGCCGGAAAGTCTTTTTGAGAGATATTCTTTTCTGCTCCGTACATAATCTTCCGTATGAGGGCGGAGGAGTGCCGTTCTGCCCGAAGGCAGATCCGATGGATGGAAAACTGGATGTATGCGTTATATCAAGGGTTCCGAAACATAAGCTTCCGGTACTGCTTGTGCAGGCACTGAAAGGAAAACATATAAAATACCGCGGCGTGCATGTATACCGCTGCAAAGAAGTGAAAATTCATGCAGGGACACCTCAGTATTTCCATATGGATGGAGAAGTCATTGGAAAAGTTCGAAAAGTAAAGATTAACGTGGAGAAGGGTAAAGTACATATGTTGTAAAATGCAGTTTTGACTGTATTGAGAAAATCAGAAAGAACGTCTGGAGACAGGCGTTCTTTCTGCGTA
Organism: Candidatus Anaerostipes avistercoris; assembly: GCA_019119895.1. Lineage (GTDB taxonomy): Bacteria > Bacillota > Clostridia > Lachnospirales > Lachnospiraceae > Anaerostipes > Anaerostipes avistercoris. The sequence continues at coordinate 43,876 of DWWD01000016.1, forward strand.
ATAAGCCTGGAGAACAGGCAGGGCGGACTAATTCCGGGCCCTGCCTGTGCTTTTCCTTTTAATGATAAAGGGTTCAAATTCCAGATTGGTGACGAATCCTCTCGGCTGGTTCTTAGTCTTGGAATCTCTCAGCCGGGCGATGATATCCACAGCTTCCCGGCCTTTGGCTTCAATGGAGTGTTCCACAGTGGTCAGAGAAATTCGGTTCATGGATGCCATAGGAACGTTGTCAAAACCGCAGACGGAGAAATCTGACGGAACCCGGTATTTCATTTCGTAGAGAGCGTCAAGGATACCGATGGCCACCATGTCGTTATATCCGACAAAGGCGGTGGAATCCGTTCCCTCCATCAGAATCTGTTTCGTAAGATTGAATCCGGAAGAGTATTCCAGAAGGTTTGGCGACAGAAGATTGTATTCGCCGGAGGAGAGGGAACGCAGGGTGACGCAGTTGTCTCCCAGACCATAATCTTCAAAGGCCCGGCACAGCCCTTCGTATCTCTTGGACCGGGAACGCTCGACACTGCTGATCGGAGTGGAAATATAAGTGATTTTTTTGTGTCCCAGGGAAATCAGATGTTCCGCCACCAGATATGCTGGTTTCGTACTGCTGACATGAATGGAGTCGAAGACAATCTCATCGTTCTTATCCCCGATGTTTACAATCGGGAGGAGTTTGGACATTTTATTTACTTCCGGAAGGAAAGAAGTCGGGTACAGATAGACAATGCCGGCGACTTCCAGATCCCGTTTCAGCATGTCCAGATAATACTGCTCTGTGCTTGGATTACGGAGAGTCGGAGCGATAAAAGTCAGATAGCCGTAATCGTGAGCTCGTTCTGTAATAGAATGAATCAATATGGTATAATAGTGGTTGGATAAAAACGGACACATGATAACGATAACCTCGGACAATGAATGTTCCGGGGCTGCAGCAGTCTGCTTTTTTTGATAACCTAATTCCTGAGCGGCCATCAGAACCCTCTGCCGGGTTTCCTCGGTGAAGGAAACGCCGGGTTTCTGATTGAGGATCATGGAAACGGCCGATTGGGAAACATTTGCGTGTTGAGCGATATCTTTTGTGGTAACTTTCTTTTTTTTGCCCATAACAGCCTCCTAATCAAAATTATTTTAATTAATTAATTGTTGTTAATAATACATAAAAATATTACTAATATAATATGGAAATTATTAATAAAACTATGTTTATCATACCACAGAAAGGACGGAAAATACAGAGAAATCCGCTGTTTCTGCAGACAGAAATTTTGTACTGACCGAGGTGGAAAAAGAGAAAAAAATCCGGTTTATTAATATTTTTTGAAAATATTAATGAATTCGTGGAAATGTTGGAAAATCGCGGTCTCCGGGCGTTTGACAAGGTACCAGATCCATGCTTTAATGGTACCAGAAACCAAACGAAGCCATATTTTTTAGGAGGAAAAGAACATGAGATTTTTTGTAGACACAGCAGATGTAGATCAGATCAGAAAAGCAAATGATATGGGAGTTATTTGTGGAGTAACAACAAACCCATCCTTAATCGCAAAATCAGGAAGACAGTTTGAGGACGTTATCAAAGAGATTACTTCAATCGTAGACGGCCCGATCAGCGGAGAAGTAAAAGCAACAACAACAGATGCAGAAGGAATGATCAAAGAAGGAAGAGAAATTGCAAAAATCCACAAGAACATGGTAGTTAAGATCCCTACAACTATCGAAGGATTAAAAGCAACAAAAGTATTATCTTCTGAGGGAATCAAGACAAATCTTACTTTGATCTTTAATCCGAACCAGGCATTACTGGCAGCAAGAGCCGGTGCAGCTTACGTATCTCCTTTCCTTGGCAGATTAGATGATATTTCTCAGAACGGATTAGACCTGATCGCAGACATCAAAGAAATCTTTGATATGGCAGGAGATATCGATACAGAAATCATCTGCGCAAGTGTCCGCAATCCAATCCATGTTATGGAATGTGCAAAAATGGGTGCAGATATTGCTACAGTGCCGTATAATGTATTTGAGCAGATGATGAAACATCCTCTGACAGATCAGGGAATTGAAAAATTCCAGGCAGATTATAAGGCAGTATTTGGAGAATAAGAAAGGGTGGTAAATATCATGACAACCGCAGAATTAAAGAAGACGGCAAATGAAGTCCGCAAAGACATTATCAAAGCAACACATGCTGCAAAATCAGGACATCCGGGCGGCTCACTGTCAGCGGCAGACGTGTTCACTTACTTATATTTTGTAGAGATGAACATTGATCCGGAAAATCCGAAAGATGAAAACAGAGATCGTTTTGTTTTATCCAAGGGACATGTGGCTCCTGGATATTACTCAACACTTGCAGAGAGAGGATACTTCCCGAAAGAAGATCTTCTCACATTAAGACATATTGATTCATATCTGCAGGGACATCCGGATATGAAGAAGATTCCGGGTGTAGATATGTCCAGCGGTTCTCTGGGACAGGGAATCTCAGCAGCAGTTGGTATGGCGCTGGCTGCAAAGTTAAAAAACAAAGATTACCGTACATACACGCTTCTCGGCGACGGAGAGATTCAGGAGGGGCAGGTATGGGAAGCTGCCATGTTCGCAGGAGCAAGAAAGCTGGATAATCTGGTAGTGATCGTGGATAACAACGGACTTCAGATCGATGGAAAGATTGAGGACGTATGCTCACCATATCCGATTGGTGAAAAATTTGCTGCATTTAATTTCAATGTAGTTGAGATTGATGGACATGATTTTGATCAGATTGCAGACGCATTCAAACAGGCAAAAGAGTGCAAGGGAAAACCAACCGCAATCATCATGAAGACGATCAAAGGAAAAGGTGTATCCTTTATGGAAAACCAGGCTTCATGGCATGGTTCCGCACCGAACGATGAACAATGTGAACAGGCACTGAAAGATTTAGAAAAGGTGGGCGAGTAAGATGGCAGATGTAAAGAAGATTGCAACAAGAGAAAGCTATGGAAATGCTTTAGTAGAATTAGGAAAAGAAAATCCTGATATTGTAGTTCTGGATGCCGATCTGGCCGCTGCAACAAAGACAGGCGTGTTCAAGAAGGAATTTCCGGAGAGACATATTGACTGTGGAATCGCAGAGTGCAACATGGTCGGAATCGGAGCAGGACTTGCCGCAGCAGGCATGATTCCTTTTGTCAGCAGTTTTGCTATGTTTGCGGCAGGACGTGCTTTTGAGCAGGTAAGAAACTCTGTGGGATATCCTCATCTGAATGTAAAAATCGGAGCAACGCACGGTGGAATTTCCGTTGGAGAAGACGGAGCAACCCATCAGTGCTGCGAGGATATTGCGTTAATGCGCACGATTCCTGGAATGACAGTCATCGTTCCTTCCGATGATGTGGAAGCAAAGGCAGCTGTAAAAGCAGCAGCGGAAATGGAAGGACCGGTTTATATGAGATTCGGACGTCTGGCTGTTCCAGTGATCAACGACACAGCAGATTACAAGTTTGAAATCGGAAAGGGTACTGTATTAAAAGAAGGTGCTGATGTGGCAATTATTGCCAACGGACTCTGCGTTGCGGAAGCACTGGAAGCAGCAAAGAAACTGGAAGCAGACGGAATCAATGCCAAAGTCATCAATATGGCAACTGTAAAACCACTGGATGAGGAACTGGTTCTGGAAGCAGCGAAAGAAACAGGAAAGGTTGTTACAGTAGAAGAGCACTCTGTCATCGGCGGGCTTGGAAGCGCTGTATGTGATGTGCTGTCTGAGAAACTTCCTACACCTGTATTAAAGATTGGTGTGAATGATGTATTCGGACATTCCGGACCGGCAGTCGAACTGATCAAAGAGTTCGGACTTGACGGAGACAGCATCGCTCAGAAAGTAAAAGATTTTGTAAAATAAACAGAAAGTCTCATTTACGTTTTATAAGACGGAGCATATCTGCGGGAAAGCGGGTATGCTCCGTCTGCGTTTATGAGATAAACCTGGAAATTTTCGCCTGTTCGATTGGACGGGATATAAAAAATCAGGTATAGTAGAAGAAAAAAGGAGGACGGTCAATGAAGGTATTAAATTACGGATCGCTGAATTACGATTATGTATATGAAGTAGATCACATCAACCAGCCCGGAGAGACCCAGAGCTGTGTCAGGAGAAATGTTTTCTGCGGAGGAAAAGGTCTGAATCAGTCGGTGGCGCTGGCCCGCGCCGGAGTATCTGTGTACCAGGGCGGACTGACAGGAGAAGACGGACAGATGTTTCTGGAGGTATGCAGGGAAAATGGAATTGATACTTCCTGCCTGGGCAGGGTGGAAGGACCCAGCGGACACGCTGTGATTCAGCTGGATCGAAGCGGAGAGAACTGCATTCTTATTTACGGCGGAGCCAATCAGAGTCAGACCAGGGAATGGATGGACAAAACGCTGGATCATTTTGGCGAGGGAGATCTTCTTCTGCTGCAAAATGAGGTCAATGGACTGGATTACCTGATCGATCAGGCATATGCGAAAGGAATGGTCATTGTTCTGAACCCTTCTCCATGGGACGATAAGTTAAAAGCCTGTGATCTGAAGAAAGTATCCGTATTTCTGATCAATGAAGTCGAAGGCGGACAGATTACAGGGGAGCAGGAGCCGGAAAGAATTCTGGATAAAATGCAGCAGCTGTATCCGGATGCCCAGACAGTTCTGACACTGGGAAGCAAAGGAGCTATATGGCAGGGCAGGGGACAGCGGGTTCGGCAGAAGGCGTACAAGGTGGATGTTGTGGATACGACAGCCGCCGGCGATACGTTCACCGGATATTTTATTGCGGGAATGACAGAACATATGCCGGTGGAAGAAAATATGCGCCGTGCAGCCAGAGCGTCCGCCATTGCCGTTTCAAGGATGGGAGCAGCTCCGTCCATACCGGCTCTGAGTGAAGTTGAGAGGTAGACAAAAAGCTCAGCAGGAAGTATAATGGCTTACAGAAAAAAGGGAGGGTTGAAAAGTGTGGAATAGAAGAGAACTGAAACAGAGGGGAAAAGGAGCATTTCTCCGAAATTATGGAATCACGGTGCTTGTCACTTTGATTCTGGGATTTCTGACAGGAGAGCTGTCTGGAAATGGAGTGAGCAATAGTGTCAGAGATGTTATGACAGAAAATGACGGTGATATCATGGCACTTGCCAGTTATCTGTGGCTTTTGGTTTTTGGAATCGGATTGCTGTTGATGCTGATCGGGCTTCTTGTGAAGATTTTTATCGGAAACCTGATTGAGATCGGCGCCATGCGTTTTTATGAAGAAAACAGCACCGGAAAGGCGCCGCTGGGAAGCATTCTTGCAGGATTCCGCCAGGGTTACTATGGAAAAAATGTGCTGACCTTATTCCTGAGAGATCTTTATCTTGTATTGTGGACAATTCTTTTGATCATACCGGGAATCGTAAAGAGTTACGAATATTCCATGATTCCGTATATTTTAGCGGAAAATCCTGCAATTTCCCGTCAGAGAGCCTTTGAGATCAGCAGGGAAATGATGAGGGGAGAGAAATGGGAAGCCTTTGTGCTGGATCTGTCCTTTATCGGCTGGAATATTTTAAGCGGAATCACCTTTGGGATCGTAGGGCTGCTGTATTCCAGACCATATCAGAAATCAACCTGGGCAGAGCTTTACAAAGTAAACCGCGAGAAAGTTCTTGGAAATGGAAGCGTGTCTGCGGCAGAACTGCCGGGAGTGGATGTGGATGTCATAATGTAACAGGTGATAACAGAGCAAAAAGGATTCTGCCGGCGCAGAATCCTTTTTCTTTATTCCTGTTTGATAACCGGGCAAAGGCATGATATAATGGACGTCGGAATATGTGCCGGATACGGCCGTATTTCAAAAGAAACGTAAGAAAAGTGATTGTACATAGAATTCAGATGAAGGAGTTTATCATGGGGAAATATTTTGGAACAGACGGCTTCAGAGGAGAAGCAAATGTGAATCTGACAGTAGAGCATGCCTATAAAGTGGGACGATATATCGGATGGTATTTTAATCAGAAAACATCCAGAGCCAAGATTGTCATCGGAAAAGATACCAGACGCAGCAGCTACATGTTTGAAAATGCTCTTGTCGCCGGATTAACGGCATCAGGAGCGGACGCTTATATGCTGTATGTGACAACGACGCCGAGTGTGGCTTATGTTGTCCGCACGGAGCAGTTTGACTGTGGAATCATGATTTCTGCCAGTCACAATCCATTTTATGATAATGGAATCAAGCTGATCAATGCCAAAGGACATAAGATGGAAGCAGAAGTCGAGGAAAAAGTCGAGGCGTACATTGACGGAGAGATTGATGAAATCCCATTTGCCACTAAGAAAGAAATCGGACGCGCAAGGGATTATACAGCTGGAAGAAATCATTATATCGGATATCTGATTTCCTCTGCCACCCGCTCTTTTAAGGGAATGAAAGTCGGACTTGACTGTGCCAACGGAAGTTCTTTTGCCATTGCGGAAAATGTGTTTAATGCTCTCGGAGCAGAGACACATGTGATCAATAATGAGCCGGACGGAACCAATATCAATACCAACTGCGGTTCCACTCATATTGAGATTTTAAGAGGATATGTAAAAGAAAATCATCTGGATGTTGGTTTTGCGTATGACGGTGACGCAGACCGCTGTATCGCAGTGGATGAAAACGGTCAGGTTGTGGACGGAGATCTGATTCTCTATGTCTGCGGTCAGTATCTGAAGAAACATGGTGAGCTGAACAATAACACCATTGTAACAACGGTTATGTCCAATCTGGGACTTTATAAAGCCCTGGAGGCAGCCGGTATTTCTTATGAGAAGACGGCAGTAGGAGATAAATACGTCAATGAAAACATGGTAAGAAACGGCCATGCCCTGGGAGGTGAGCAGTCCGGACACATTATTTTCAGCAAGTACGCTACAACAGGAGACGGAATTCTTACTTCCCTGAAGATCATGGAAGCAATGATTGAACAAAAGCAGGCACTGAGCCATCTGGTGGAAGCCGTTGAGATTTTTCCTCAGATTCTGGAAAATGTTCGTGTGCATGACAAGAAGACAGCACAGGATGATCCGGATGTGCAGGCGGCGGTAGCGGAAGTTGAAAAAGAACTTGGAGATGAAGGAAGAATTCTCGTCCGCGAAAGCGGAACGGAGCCGCTTGTCCGTGTCATGGTAGAAGCGAAGAGCCATGAGATCTGCCGCAGTAAGGTAGATAAAGTGGTGAAGGTGCTGAGACAGAAAGGGCATGTCGTTGAATAATTTATGGAAAAATTATATGCGGAAATTATTATAGATATTTCTCATGAGGCACTGGATCGGGTTTTTAGCTACAAAGTGCCTTTTTCCTTACGGGAAGATATCCGGATCGGGCAGCAGGTGACGGTGCCCTTCGGGAGAGGGAACAAGGAACGCAAAGGTTATGTTGTTGGTTTTTCCAATCGGACGGATTATGATGAGAATAAGGTAAAAGAAATTCTGAGAATTGATGCAGACGCGGTGACAGCGGAATCCAGAATGCTGAATCTGGCATACTGGATACGGGAAAATTACGGATCGACTATGATTCAGGCTCTCCGCACGGTTCTGCCGGTGCAGGAGAAAATGAACCGCAGGTCTGCCCGATGGATCGAGCTGAAAATAGATCCGGTACATGGTCCGGCTCTGCTGGAAGAGTATTTTGGGAAACATTATACGGCGAAGGCCAGGCTTCTGGCGGCTCTGCTGGATCAAAACAGGATTTCATGGGAACAGGCAGCCCATCAGCTGAAGATTTCCAAAAGCACAGTGGATTCCATGGTAAAGGATGATGTGATCCGGGTGGTGACAGAATATTATTACCGGAATCCCAGTCAGCAGGAGACGGAACTGGAACCGCCTGCTCTGCTTAATAAAGAGCAGCAGAAGCTGGTGGACGAATTTAAGCAGGATCTGCTTCGAGAGGAACATAGGGTGTATCTGCTCCATGGGGTGACGGGAAGCGGAAAGACTGAAGTGTATCTGGCGGCCATTGATGAGGTGATAAAAAGAGGTCAGCAGGCCATCGTGCTGATTCCGGAAATTGCCCTGACCTACCAGACAGTCCGGAGATTTACCAAACGGTTTGGAGAAAGGGTTTCGATATTGAATTCCCGTCTGTCCAAAGGGGAAAAATATGATCAGTGGCTCCGGGCAAAACAGGGAGATGTGGATGTAATCATCGGTCCCAGATCCGCACTGTTTGTCCCGTTTCCAAATCTTGGTCTGATCGTGATTGACGAAGAACATGAGGGCAGTTATAAGAGTGAGCAGACGCCCAAATACCATGCGAGGGAAACGGCGATTCAGAAGGCGTCTATGGAAGGTGCGTCGGTGATTCTCGGATCGGCGACGCCGTCGGTGGAAAGTTACAAACATGCGCTGGAAGGAAAGTACCGGTTATGGGAGCTTACGAAACGGGCGCAGAACGCAGTGCTGCCTCAGGTTTATATTGAAGATCTCAGGGCAGAACTGAGGGCGGGAAACCGGAGTATTTTCAGCCGGAGACTCCGCAGTCTTATGGAAGACCGGCTGAACAAAGGCGAGCAGATGATGCTGTTTCTGAACCGGAGAGGCTATGCGGGATTTGTTTCCTGCAGGAGCTGCGGACATGTGATGGAATGTCCCCACTGTGATGTGTCTATGACGTATCACCGGGAGGGTGTCCTGAAATGCCATTACTGCGGGTACGAACTGCCGATGCCGAAGACCTGTCCGGAATGTGGAAGTCCTTACATCGGAACCTTTGGTCTGGGAACGCAGAAAGTGGAATCTGCCATTTATAAGGAATTTCCGGGAGTCAGAGTGCTCCGGATGGATATGGATACAACCAGGAGAAAGCACAGTCATGAGGAAATTCTGAAAGCCTTTTCCAGGGGAGAGGCAGATATCCTGGTGGGGACGCAGATGATCGTCAAAGGACATGATTACGCTAATGTGACTCTGGTAGGAATCCTGGCGGCGGATCTGTCTCTGCATGCTAATGATTACAGGGCCGGCGAGCGGACATTCCAGCTTCTGACCCAGGCGGCAGGAAGAGCCGGCCGCGGAGACAAAGGCGGAGAAGTAGTCATACAGACGTATTCACCGGACCACTACAGCATTGTCACGGCAGCGGCGCAGGATTATAAGGAATTTTACCGGCAGGAGATCGGATACCGTACACTGATGAAATATCCTCCGGTCTGGCAGATGCTGGTAATTTTCTTTTCCGGCAGTGATGAGGATCAGGTAAAGGAATTGTCGGGGAAGACGGCAGAAGTTCTGAAGCGGATGGAATTACTGGTCATTGGGCCGGGAGAAGCGTCTGTGGTCAGAATGAAGGATCAGTACCGCCGTGTGGTTTATATAAAAGACGCGGATTATCAGAATCTGATCCGGGCAAAAGATCATGTAGAAGCATGGCTGGAACAGCAGCAGGAAAAGAGAAATGTTCTGATAAATTTTGATTTTAATCCAATGAACAGTTATTAAAAAAATAAAGGAGAAGAAAATGGCAATTCGAAAAATACGTGTAATGGGCGATGAAGTACTTCGGAAAACTTCCAAGGAAGTAAAGGAAATGACGCCCAGACTCAAAACGCTGGTAGGAGATATGTTTGACACGATGTATGAGGCAATGGGAGTGGGACTCGCCGCGCCGCAGGTCGGCATTTTAAAGAGAATCGTTGTAATTGATACTTATGAGGAAGGCGAAAAATTTGCGCTTGTGAATCCGGTGATCACTTATAGTGACGGAGAACAGATCGGGGATGAAGGATGCCTGAGCCTGCCTGGGAAGACGGCAGTGGTAAAACGCCCGGATCATGTTATCTGTCAGGCGTACAATGAAAATATGGAGCCGATTACAGTGGAGGGAAGAGGACTTCTGGCGAGAGCCATCTGCCATGAACTGGATCATTTGGATGGAATCTTATACCCGGATGTAGCAGAGGAACCGGTGCGCGATGTGACCTATGAGGAAGAAGGAGAATAATATGAGAGTTGTATTTATGGGAACACCGGAGTTTGCAGTTCCTTCTCTGCAGGCGCTGATCGATCATCATCAGGTGGCAGGCGTCGTGACCCAGCCGGACCGGCAGAGAGGCAGAGGAAAGAAAGTACAATTTTCTCCGGTCAAAGAAAAAGCAGTGGCGTATGATATTCCGGTTCTCCAGCCGGAAAGGGCGCGGGATGAAGCGTTTATAGAAGAACTGGCGAAACTTGATCCTGAAGTGATCGTTGTTGTGGCGTATGGGCAGATTCTCCCGGAAAGTATTCTGAATCTTCCGAAATACGGATGCATCAATGTACATGGATCTCTTCTGCCGAAATACAGAGGCGCAGCGCCAATTCAGTGGGCCGTTCTCAACGGAGAAGAGAAGACAGGAATCACGACCATGTATATGGGAAAAGGACTGGATACGGGAGATATGATCGATAAGGCAGAAGTCGTTCTGGATTCGAAAGAGACGGCGGGAAGCCTTCACGATAAACTGATGAATCTGGGAGCAGAACTTCTGCTGACGACTTTGTCAAAGGTTGAGGCAGGCACTATTGTCAGGACAAAACAGGATGACAGCGAGAGCAGCTATGCGAAAATGCTCAGCAAAGAAATGGGGAAAATGGATTTCTCAAAAACGGCAAAAGAACTGGAACAGTGGATCAGGGGAATGAATCCATGGCCGAGCGCATATACGACAATGAATGGGAAAACTTTGAAAATCTGGGATGCGGATGTTCTTTCTTATGATGGAACTGAAGAGCCAGGAACTGTCGTTGATGTGACAAAGAACACGATTGTGGTAGCTGCAGGGGAAGGAGCCCTGGCTCTGAAAGAAATCCAGCTGGCAGGGAAGAAACGGATGCCGGTGCAGGCATTTCTGCTGGGAAGTTCTGTAGAAACAGGAATCAGATTAGGAGAGTAAGATGGAAAATCCGAGAGAGCAGGCACTGGATGTCCTCATGAAAGTAGACAAAAAAGAAGAGTTATCTCATATTATTATTGGAAATGTGCTGGAGAAATATCAGCTGTCTCCCAAACGGGACCGGGCTTTTTTTTCCCGCCTGACTGAGGGAACACTGGAACGGCAGATTACCATTGATTATGTGATCGATCAGTTTTCTAAAACAAAACTCCGGAAATGCCGCCCTCTGATCCGGGCGCTGCTTCGGATGGGGACCTATCAGATTCTGTATATGGATCAGGTACCGGATGCCGCGGCATGCAACGAGGCAGTGAAACTGGCAAAAAAACGCGGGTTTTCCAGACTGTCCGGATTCATCAATGGAATCTTGAGAAGCATCAGCCGCAAGAAGGATAAGATCGTATGGCCGGATCGGGAAAAAGATGAAAATCTCTGGATTTCTGTGAAATATTCCATGCCGGTTTGGCTGGTGGAATTTTTCCGGGAAACTTATGACGGAGAAACGGTGGAAAAAATGGCAGCTTCGTTTCTGGAGGAAAAGAAGACAACGCTGTATTGTCTAAAAGGCAAAGGCGGAAAAGAAGCCTTGAAAAAAGAGCTGGAAGAGGAAGGGATACAGGCGGAAGATGGATTTCTGTGTGAAGAAGCACTGCGGATTTCCGGATACGATTCCCTCTGGAGAATTCCGGCGTTCCGTCAGGGAAAATGTTTTGTGCAGGATGAAAGTTCCATGCTGGCGGCGTCTCTGGCTCAGGCAGAAGCAGGGCAGCTTGTCCTGGATCTCTGCAGCGCTCCCGGAGGAAAAGCCATGTATATGGCGGATCAAATGAGGGGAGAAGGAATGGTCATTGCCAGAGATCTGACAGAAGATAAAACAGACCTGATTGAAGAAAATACGGAACGGACAGAACTGGAAAACATCCGGGTGGAAATGGCGGACGCCAGGATTCTGGATGAGGACATGATCGGGAGAGCCGATATAGTTCTTGCGGATCTTCCATGTTCCGGGCTCGGGATTATGGGAAGAAAGAATGACATCAAGTATAACGCAGACAGGAATCAGATGAGAGAACTGGCGGTTCTTCAGAGAAACATTCTGAAAAATGCGGCGGCTTATGTAAAGCCGGGAGGCGCGCTGATTTACAGTACCTGCACCATCAATCCGGAGGAGAATGAAGAAAATTATCGGTGGATTCAGAAGGAGTCCGGTTTCAGACCGGAGGATCTGCGGCCGCTGCTGCCGGAAAGCCTTGTATCAGATACGGCAGAAAAGGGATGGATCCAGCTGCTGCCGGGAATTCATCCATGCGATGGATTTTTTGTGGGAAAATTAAGGAGAGTGTAATATGGATTTAAAATCGATGACGTTGGAAGAGCTGGAAGCATGTATGGTATCTCTCCGGGAACCAAAATTCCGCGCAAAACAGATTTATGAATGGATGCATAAGCATCTGGCGTTTTCCTGGGAGGAAATGGGGAATATCCCGAAAAAGCTGAAAGAAAAACTCCGGCAAAACGGGTACGAGATGTATGGAGTGAAAAAAATTGACTGCTTGATTTCCAAATTGGACGGAACGAGGAAATATTTGTTTGAACTCCATGACGGCAATATCATTGAAAGTGTTCTGATGAAGTACAAACACGGAAATTCTGTCTGTATTTCATCTCAGGCAGGATGCCGTATGGGATGCAGATTCTGCGCCTCCACCCTGGGAGGACTGGATCGGAATCTGGAGCCGTCCGAGATGCTCAGTCAGATTTATTTTATCCAGAAAGATACCGGAGAGAGGGTTTCCAATGTCGTTATGATGGGAACAGGAGAACCTCTGGATAATTATGAAAATGTCCTGCGGTTTCTGGAACTGATCACATCGGAAAAAGGATTGAATATCAGCCAGAGGAATCTTACGATTTCCACCTGCGGCATCGTTCCGAAAATCCGGGAGCTGGCAGAAGAACATCTTCAGATTACCCTGGCGATTTCCCTTCACGCGCCGAATGATGAAAAACGAAAGGAACTGATGCCGATCGCGAAACAATATGCCATGGACGAACTGCTGGAGGCGTGCAGATATTATTTCAAAAAGACCAATCGGAGAATGACCTTCGAGTACAGTCTGGTGGCAGGAGTCAACGACCAGCCGGAAAACGCGGGAGAATTGTGCAGGAGATTGAAAGGATTTCCGTGTCATGTGAATCTGATACCGGTAAATCCGATCAAGGAGAGAAATTTTCGACAATCCCTGCCGGAATCTATTATGGAATTTAAAAAGATACTTGAAAAAAACTGTATAAATGTTACGATAAGAAGAGAGATGGGCGCAGACATCAATGCCGCCTGCGGACAGCTTAGGCGAACGAAACTACAATCTATAAAGTAAAGGAGTACGAATATGCGATCCGTTGGAGAGTCACATATTGGAAAGGTCAGATCGGAAAATCAGGATACGATTTTTCTGAGCGACCAGCCGGTAGGCAAATTGGATAATCTATATATTGTAGCAGATGGCATGGGAGGCCATCGGGCGGGAGGATATGCGTCTTCTTATGCGGTAAGCCGTTTTGTGGACTTGCTGCGCGAATCAGAGGATGAAGATATAATCGAATCTATGAAAGCGGCAATTGCCGCCGTGAATCAGGAAATACTGGAAAAGTGCAGGGAGGATTCTGCCTATGCGGGAATGGGAACAACCATTGTCGCAGCCACAGTTTCCGGATCACGGATTACTGTTATGAATATTGGAGACAGCAGACTTTATTATGGAGCAGGAGATTTTGAGCAGATTACGGTGGATCATTCCTATGTGGAGGAGCTGGTCCAGGCCGGTGCGCTCAGAAGAGACCAGAGCAGGCTCCATCCGAAAAAGAATTTAATAACCAGAGCAGTAGGAGCGCCATCTGCAGAGCCTGATTTTTTTCAGTTTCAGGCTCAGGATGGTTATTTGCTTTTATGCAGTGATGGTTTGACGAATATGATAGCAGATGATGAATTGAAGGAACTTCTTTTAGATCACAGCCAGCTGGAAAACAAAGCAAGTCAGATGATCGCCCGGGCCAATGAATACGGAGGACGGGATAATATATCGCTGGTCATTGTGGAATTAAAGAGATGAGGTGAATACAGGTGTTAGAGATTGGAGAAATTCTCGGCGGCCGTTATGAAATCCTGAAGAGAATCGGATCAGGTGGAATGGCCGATGTATATATGGCAAAAGACCAGAAATTGAATCGAAAAGTAGCAGTAAAAGTACTGAAACCGGAATATGTAGATGACGAAAAGTTTTTAAAGAAATTTCAGACGGAAGCCCAGGCGATTGCCAGCCTGATGCATCCGAATATTGTAAATATATATGACGTAGGCATGGAAGACGGAGTCAATTATATTGTAATGGAACTGGCCGGAGGGATTACCCTGAAGGAGTATATCAAGAAAAAAGGGAGGCTGTTACCGCAGGAGACGGTGGATATCTCTCTGCAGATTGCGTCAGCCCTTTCCCATGCCCATAATCATCATATTATCCATCGGGATATCAAACCTCAGAATATCCTGATTTCCGATGACGGAATGATTAAGGTGACGGATTTCGGCATTGCCAAGGCAGCCAATGCCAATACGGTAACGTCCACGGCAACAGCCATCGGATCTGTCCATTATATTTCGCCGGAGCAGGCGAAAGGCCGTTTCTGTGACGAAAAAAGTGATATTTATTCCCTTGGAATTACTATGTATGAGATGGTGACCGGAAAAGTACCGTTTGACCATGAAAACGGAGTGACCATCGCCCTGATGCATCTTCAGAATGAAATCACTCCGCCAAGTGAGATCACGGAGGGAATTCCGGACAGTCTGGAAAAGATTATTTTAAAATGTGTAATGAAAAAACCGGAAGAAAGATATCAGACGGCCGATGAGCTGATCGAGGATCTGAAACTGGTTTTCCAGGATACTTCAGGCGACTATGTGGGATTCGCTCCGGCGGTCGATGATTCACCGACGATCCTGGTGGATCAGGATGAACTTCAGCAGATGGAAAAAGATGAGAACGGCGGGACCCAGGAATTTGAACCGCCTGCAGCAGATGATGAAAACGGTTATCTGGAGAAAGATGATGACGAGCCGGAGGGCATGAATTCTAAAATCGAAAAGCTGGTTATCGTGCTTGCGGCAGTGGTGGGAGCCATTATTCTGATCGCGGTGATCACCTTTGTCGTCAGAAGTTCGGGACTGTTCCGGTCCGGAGATGAGGCCTCCACTGAGCAGGTGACATCTTCCGGTGATGCACAGGATGAAACAGAAACTGACAAATACCAGGTGCCGAATGTAATCGGAATGTCCTTAAGCCAGGCAAAAGAAGCCATTGGCGATAACCTTAAGATTGAAACAACGACAGAGGCATCTTCCAGCTATAAAGAAGGGCTGGTCATAAGACAGAGTCTGGAAAGCGATGCTGAAGTAGATAAAGGAGAGACTATCACACTGACGGTCAGCAGCGGCAGCGAGCAGGTAACTGTGCCGAATGTAAAAGGTCAGTCTCAGTCTTCTGCCACAAAAACTCTGCAGAATGCGGGATTTAAGGTCAGTGTAAAAACGGCTTACAGTTCCAGTGTAGATGAAGGAGATGTTATTTCTCAGTCACCGGCCAGCGGCTCCAAGAGAGCGTCAGGATCTACGATCACGATCACGGTCAGCAGCGGCAGCGAGCAGGTAACTGTGCCGAATTTATCTTATTACACAGAATCAGAGGCAAGACGGCAGCTCAGCAACATGGGTCTGACTCTTGGAAGTGTGACGAGGAAATATGACAGCAGTGTAGAGAGAAATCAGGTCATCAGCCAGTCAATTGCCTCAGGAACGAAAGTTTCAAAAGGTACGGCTGTGGGAATCACAGTCAGTCTGGGAAGCCGTCCGTCCACAACCACAAGCAGCAGCGAAGATGAGCCGGATGAGGAAGAACCGGATGAGAACGAATAGCAGGAGCGTTATACTTTGATGCAGGGAAAGATAATAAAAGGAGTTGCCGGGTTTTACGATGTGGTAGTCGGAGAGAATATATACCGGTGCCGCGCAAAAGGAATTTTTCGAAACCAGAACGTAAAGCCTCTGGTAGGCGACTGGGTGGAAATTGAGATACTGGATGAAAAAGACATGGAAGGAAATCTGACGAAGATCCTTTCCCGGTCCAATGAGCTGATCCGTCCGGCTGCAGCAAATGTGGATCAGGCAATCGTCGTTTTTGCGGCGAAGAAACCGAAACCTAATTATAATCTTCTGGACCGGTTTCTCATGACAATGGAGAAACAGGACATACCGGTGATCGTCTGCTTTAATAAGAAGGATCTGGCAAAAGAAAAAGAGCTGGAACAGCTGGAAACAATCTATGAAAACTGCGGTCATCAGGTAGTATTTATCAGCGCCAGAGAAGGAAATGGAATCGATGAGATCCGGGATTTGATTCAGGGGAAGACAACGGTTCTGGCGGGACCTTCCGGCGTCGGGAAATCATCCCTGATGAATCAGCTGAATCCGGATGCCAATATGCAGGTGGGTGCCGTCAGCGAGAAAATCCATAGAGGACGCCATACGACGAGGCATACGGAATTAATCATGATAGAAGAAGGGACATTTGTCCTGGATACTCCAGGATTTAGTTCGCTGTTCATTGACAGTTTTGAGAAAGAAGAAGTTAAAGATTATTTCCGGGAATTTGCGCCTTATGAGGAACAGTGCAGATTTCTGGGATGCAGCCATACCCATGAGCCGGACTGCGGGGTGAAGAAGGCTCTGGAAGAAGGAAAAATCAGCAGGATCCGGTATGAAAATTATGTAAATATTTATCAGGAACTGAAAGAAAAGAGAAAGTGGTAATGAAAATATTAATACTGACAGGCGGAGACTTTGATCCGGTCTTCGCCTCATCTTATATAAAGGAATGGAAACCAGACAAGATCATAGCGGCTGACCGGGGGCTTTTGGCGGTCCGGGAGCTGGGGCTGACGCCGGATGCCATTTTAGGCGATTTCGACAGCTGCAGCAGGGAAGTGATGGATCAGTTTGAGACAAAAGATAAGCTGCTGGTGCCGTGTGAAAAAGATGATACGGATACCGGTCTTGCCATGCAGAAGGCGGTTTCCATGGAAGCCGATGAAATTTTAGTAATAGGGGCTGCCGGAACCCGGCTGGATCATGTGCTGGGAAACATCGGGCAGCTGGTGTACGCCTTCCGCAAAGGCGTAAAGGCACAAATGGTTGACGGGCATAATCGAATTACGGTTCTGGAGCACTGTCACAGAGTGGAGAAAGAACAGCAATTCGGCCAATATATTTCCCTGATTCCTCTTTATGAGGCGAAGGGGGTAACACTGCAAGGATTTAAGTATCCGCTGAACGATGATACGCTGGTATTCCATGAATCCTGGGGCATTAGCAATGAATTGTCGGCGGATTACGGAGAAATCCGATTCCGGTCCGGAACTCTGCTTATGATAGAGAGCCGGGACTAGGAACAATGAAAAGAAATGTGAGGTATTTACAAATGGCAAACAAAAAACAGCAGAACAAAACCGCAGGGAATCAGAAATCCCGGGCAGGCGCAGGCACCAGGAGAGTAAGGAGAATCGAAAAGAGAATGGGCGGAATCGAAAAAATATTATTTTTTCTTCTGATCCTTCTTTTCGCAGCATCCTTTCTGGGTCTGTACATGGGAGACTACATGGAAGCAAATGCATATTTTCAGGCAGGAATGGGGATGAATCTGGTAGCTATCGCCATTCTGAGTCTGGAGAAGTTTTTCTTCTGCAAGAACTGGAACCGAAAAGTCACAACAGGATATGAGGTGTCTTACTGGGTGATCGTAGTGTATACGCTTGCCCTGGCGCTGCAGTATGAAGGGATTCTGGATCTTGGACTTATGGAGGAAAGGAGCATCTGGATGGTAGTTCCGGCGGCAAGTCTGATATGGATTACAAAGCTTGTTTTTGGGGACGTGGCCTTTATTGACTATGAAGCCAGAAAAGAAGCAGAGGAGAAAAAGAAAGGACGAAAGTAAATGAATTACCAAAAACCTAAAATTGCAGCATCAGCAAAGATTGCCCGAGAAGCGGTCCTGCTGGGTGATATTACTATCGGAGAAGAATCCACAGTGCTTTTCTTTACAGTTATGAGAGCAGAGGGGGAAGAGTCCATTGTGATCGGAAACCAAAGCAATGTTCAGGAGAACTGTACCATTCATGTGGATGAGGGGAAAAGCGTCAAAATCGGTGATGGCGTCACCATTGGGCATAATGCTGTCATTCACGGATGCGAGATCGGGGATCACACGCTGATCGGTATGGGTTCCATCATTATGGACGGCGCAAAAATCGGAAAAGGCTGCCTGATCGGAGCAGGAAGTCTGGTGACTCAGAATGTGGAAATACCGGACGGAATGCTCGTGATGGGAAGCCCGGCAAGAATAAAGCGTCCATTGACTGAGGAAGAGAAAAAGTATGTGGCGGACAGTGTTCCGGAATATGTTGGAGTAGGTAACATGCTGAGAGAAGACGGCGTGCTGTAAGGGCAGTTAAGGGTGAGGAAGTATGAGATATAAAAAATGCCCAATTTGTGATGAAAAATTAAGAAACGGAGTCTGCCCTGTCTGTGGCTATGATTTTAAACGACTGGAGAAGAAACAGAATCCGGAGAGCCGGCACTGGGATGTGCTGGAGCAGGATCCAGGGACACAGGAACCGGTCTTTGTCCATGAGGAAAAGAAATGCGGGAAAAAGAAGAAAGACCGGAAAAAATGGAGCCGGTACAAAAAGCGGATGGAAACTCAGAGGGTCAGAAGAAATACGGCTGGAAGAAGAAATTCCAGAAGGACCGGTCTCATCATTCTGATCGTGATTATCCTGCTGGTCTCCGGTATACTGCCGTTCATTGGAAATATGGTTTTCCAGGGAATTTCCGATGTGAAGGATGAAGTTCAATACCGGTTTTTTGACGAGACCGATTCAGGCGACACGGTGGAATCAGATCCGTACAGAAATACGACTTATGCCCTGGATACTCAGGGAGAACATTTCGAGACAGAACTGACGGCGGGAGAATATCTGGTAGGAGCTGATCTTCCGGAAGGAATTTATCAGGTCTCCGTTGAGGAAGGGAAAACCGCGCTTCTGGCGAGAAATCAGGAACAGAGGATCAGCCTTTATGATTTCTATAAAGCAGATGCGGAGGATGACGATGGATTTTATAAAAAATCAGAGGAGATCCGGCTGTATACGGGAACTTATCTGAGAATTGACGGAGCAGGAACCATGCGGCTTGAGACGGACAGTGCAAAGGGAGAATATCAGCTGGTGGGGAATCCACTGAAAGAAAATGTTGCAGTCAAAGGAACTATGACGGCAGGGAAAGACTTCCCGGCAGGTTCTTACGATATTGTCTGCAGAAAGAACCGGGGCACGGTTCAGACCCTCTACCAGATTACAGAAAACGGCGCTGAATATACTACAGATTATAATATGATTGCCAGCGGCGCCAATGATGTGTGGGGAGATCCGGAAAGATATCAGCAGGTGTATTTTTATGACGGAATGCGGATTAAAGTACCGGATGATATGGAAGTGGAGCTGGAACCGTCTGTCTATACCCGCCCTGAAAATGCGGTGGAATATCGTTTCTATGAACAGACGAACGGTAATTGACAGGATATGGCTTGAAAATACAGAGGGAGTATGATACATTTAATAGTAATGGAATATCCGGAGCAGAGAGGCTCCGGCGGGCTGTACCGTGGAATTGAGATTCTGCCCCGAGGCACCAAAGGCCCCGGGGTTTTTTCTTAGAAAACAGCGGCGGTGCCGGCAGAAGATGAAGGAGGAAAAAACATGGCAAATCATATTGATGATGAAACGATTGAATATGTCGGAATCCTTGCCAAGCTGGAATTGTCCGGTGAGGAAAAGGAACAGGCAAAAAAAGATATGGAAAGCATGCTGGATTATGTAGATAAATTGAATGAACTGGATACCAGCGGAGTGGAACCGATGTCTCATGTATTTCCGGTGCGCAATGTGTTCCGGGAAGATGTAGTGACCAATGGAGACGGAAGCGAAGATACGCTGGCAAATGCACCGGAGGCACAGGATAATTCTTTCGTAGTGCCGAGAACGATCATATAGGAGGCAGGACATGAGTATTTTAGATTGCACTGCCCTTGAACTGGGCAGAAAGATAAAAGAGAAAGAAATTACTGCTGTGGAGGCGACAAAAGCCGCTCTGGAACAGATGAAGGCCGTGGAAGACAAAGTGCATGGATTTGTGTCCTACGATGAGGAAAGCGCCTTAAAGAGAGCAGAGGAAGTACAGAAAGGAATCGAGGAAGGAAAATACACAGGACCGCTGGCGGGAGTGCCAATGGCCATTAAGGATAATATCTGCACGAAAGGATATGCGACTACCTGCAGTTCCAGAATCCTTGAGAATTTTGTGCCGACCTATTCCGCTCAGGCAGTGGAGAATCTGATCGAAGCGGGAGTGATCTTCCTTGGAAAAACAAATATGGATGAGTTTGCCATGGGAAGCACCACAGAGACTTCTGCCTTTGGAGAAACCAAAAATCCATGGAATCTGGAGAAGGTTCCGGGAGGTTCTTCCGGAGGGTCAGCTGCGGCAGTTGCGGCCAATGAGTGCTTTATGGCTCTTGGATCTGATACCGGCGGATCCATTCGTCAGCCGGCGTCTTACTGCGGCGTGACTGGAATGAAACCGACTTACGGCACGGTTTCCCGATATGGACTGATCGCATATGGCTCTTCTCTGGATCAGATCGGACCGATCGCGAAAGATGTATCAGATTGTGCGGCTCTTTTGGAAGTGATCGCTTCCCATGACCCGAAAGATTCTACTTCCATCGGAAGAGATGAATATGATTTCACCAGCGCCCTGGTAGACGATGTAAAGGGAATGAAAATCGGAATTCCGAAAGATTATTTCGGTGAGGGACTGGATCCGGAAGTAAAAGACGCGGTGCTGGCTGCGGCAAAAGCGCTGGAGGCAAAAGGCGCGGTTGTGGAAGAATTTGAACTTGGACTGGTAGACTATGCGATTCCTGCATACTATGTCATTGCGGCAGCGGAGGCAAGTTCCAACCTTTCAAGATTCGACGGTGTAAAATACGGATACAGAGCCAAAGAGTATGAGGGGCTTCACAATATGTACAAGAAGACCAGATCCGAAGGATTCGGAGCGGAAGTAAAACGCCGTATTATGCTGGGATCTTTCGTTTTAAGTTCCGGATATTATGACGCGTATTATCTGAAAGCATTAAGAACAAAAGCGCTGATCAAGAAAGAATTCGACAAAGCATTTGAGAAATATGATATGATCCTGGGACCTGTCGCTCCGACAACGGCGCCGAAACTGGGAGAAAGCCTGAGCGACCCGATCAAGATGTATCTGGGTGATATTTATACGATTTCTGTCAATCTGGCCGGACTTCCGGGAATTTCCCTGCCGTGCGGCAAGGATAAGAATGGAATGCCGATTGGTCTGCAGCTGATCGGAGACTGCTTCCAGGAGAAGAAGATCATCCAGGCAGCTTACGCATTTGAGCAGACAAGAGAATATGAGGCTCCGGAGATTGCAAAAGGAGGTGCCAGAGCATGAGAAAACAGTATGAGGCCGTCATTGGACTGGAAGTCCATGTAGAACTGGCAACAAAGACAAAGATTTTCTGTGGATGCAGCACAGAATTCGGTGGGGCGCCGAATACCCATACATGTCCGGTGTGTACCGGAATGCCGGGATCCCTTCCGGTATTGAATAAACAGGTGGTGGAATATGCAGTCGCAGTGGGACTGGCTGCCAACTGTGACATCACCCAGAACTGCAAATTTGACCGTAAGAACTATTTCTATCCAGATAATCCTCAGAATTATCAGATTTCCCAGCTGTATCTGCCGATCTGCAGAAATGGTAAAGTGGAAATTGATGTGGATGGAAATAAGAAAGATATCAGAATCCATGAGATTCACATGGAAGAAGATGCCGGAAAGCTGATCCATGACCCGTGGACCGGAGATTCTCTGGTAGACTTTAACCGCTCCGGCGTTCCTTTGATCGAGATCGTGTCAGAGCCGGATATGCGCTCTGCCGATGAGGTTATCGCTTACCTGGAAAAATTAAGACTGATCATCCAGTATCTGGGCGCGTCAGACTGCAAGCTGCAGGAGGGTTCCATGAGAGCGGACGTGAACTTATCTGTGAGAGAAGAAGGAGCAGAAGAGTTCGGAACAAGGACAGAGATGAAGAACCTGAATTCTTTCAAGGCCATTAAGAGAGCCATTGAAGGAGAAATGGAACGACAGATCGATCTGATCGAAGCCGGTGAGGAAGTAGTGCAGGAGACACGCCGTTGGGATGACACCAAAGGAGAATCTTTCGCCATGCGTTCCAAAGAGGATGCTCAGGATTACCGTTACTTCCCGGATCCGGATCTGGTGCCGGTGGAAATCAGTGATGAATGGATCGCCCAGATCAAAGCAGCTCAGCCGGAATTCAGAGATGAAAAGAAAGCCAGATACAAAGAGGAATATGACCTGCCGGACTATGATATTGATATTATAACCGGTTCCAAACATATGGCGGATTTATTCGAGGCGACCATTGACCTCGGGTCTGATCCGAAAGAAGTATCCAACTGGGTGATGGGAGAGACCATGCGTCTGGTCAATGAATCAGAAATGGAACTGGATGATGTGGCGTTTGCGCCGGAACATCTGGCAAAACTGATCGAGATGATCAAGAACAATGAGATCAACCGAAAAGTCGGAAAAGAAGTGTTCGAGAAGATTTTCAGAGAAAATATTGATCCTGCGGCATATGTAGAAGAGCACGGATTAAAATCTATGAGTGACGAAGGAGCGCTCCGAGCGGCAATCGAAAAGATTGTAGCAGAGAATCCGAAATCTGTAGAAGACTTTAAATCCGGTAAGAAAAAAGCTAAAGGATTCCTGGTGGGACAGACGATGAAAGCGACACAGGGAAAAGCAGATCCTGGAATCGTAAACAAGATTTTGGACGAAATTCTGTCACAGATTTAATCAGAAACTATAAGGACATAGATTTACAGTTTTGTAGATTTATGTCCTTTTCTATTGAATTTGTGTTTCAAAATCAGTACAATAAGAAAGAAAAAAGGAGAAAGGTATTGGATAGTAGAGTATGAGAGAATATAAAGGAATTGTATTTTTTGATTATGATGGAACAACAGTAGACGAAGTAGACCGAATTAAAACCGCAACGCCGACAACGGTGGAATCACTGCAAAAGTTAAAACAAAACGGATATCTGACGATGCTGTGTTCCGGGCGTACAAAACGTTTTCTGGAGATGGATATCGATAAATTTCAGGGAGCCATTACCTGCAATGGAGCTCATACGGAGGCAAACGGAGAGATTTTCCGTGACATTACCATTCCGGACGAGCTGTTATTTGATGTGATCAACAAGTATTTTCCGCGGGATACGATCATCCAGCTGGAAACTCAGGACGTGACCTATTATCTTCATAATGACGCGGATTTTTTCCAGTATTACTGCCGGCTGTTCAGCCTGCCGGAGAGATGGTATGCTCCATGGAAATTCCGGACAAAAGATAATCATATTAATAAATTGGTGTTAAATTACAAAGATCCGCAGGTGCTGGAAGATTTCAAGGAAGAATATAAGGATGTATTCCAATGCGCGAAGCATGTGCGGGAAAATTTTATTGATATCACTCTGAAGGGTGTCACAAAGGGAGACGCCATTGAAGAATTGATCGAAGAACTGGGAATCGATAAGAAAGATACCTATGCATTTGGAGACGCAGATAACGATGTTGAGATGATGAAAGTGGTCGGAACCGGAGTTGCCATGGGAAGACACAGTGATGCAGTAGGCGAAGTGGCGTCAATGGTAACCGGAACCGTAAAAGAAGAAGGCATCACACAGGCATTGGAGAAATTGGGGCTGATATAATGGGAAAATATAAAGGAGTCGTATTGTTTGATTATGATTTTACGACGGTAGACAGAGATGACGGGATTCTGGTGGCATCCCAGAAGACCATAGAATCTTTAAATAAACTCAAAGAAAACGGATATCTGACGATGCTGTGTTCCGGGCGGAGCAAACGTTTTCTGGAAGATGATATTGACAAGTTCCAGGGGGCGATCACCTGTAATGGAGCTTACACAGAGATTGAGGGACGTTCGGTTCGTGATATCCATATCCCGCAGGATGTAGTGCAAAAGGTAATCAGAGAGTATGATACGGAAGAATCAGCGCTCCATCTGGAAACCCAGGATGTGACATATTACATTGAGCACGGACAGGATTTTTATAAAGGATTCCGTTTGTTCCTGGATCTCCCGGAACACTGGTTCGCGCCGTGGAGTGAGCATAAAGAGGGAGAACATATCACCAAGATCGTCATGAACTGCACGAAAAAAGAAATTATGGATCAATTCCGGGAAGAATTTGCCGGGCAGCTGCAGTGTGTACCTCCGTTTGAAGACAAGCTGATTCTGGATGTTATGTCAGTGGGAATTACAAAAGGAGAGGCGATCGATTATCTGCTGGATCAGTTTGAAATTGACCGGAAAGACAGCTATGCATTTGGTGATTCTGACAATGATGTGGAAATGCTGAAGACTGTCGGCACCGGCGTGGTGATGGGAAAGCACAGCAAGGCAGCAGGAGAGGCTGCAGCGATGTTTACCGGAACAGTAAAAGAAGAAGGAATTACCACAGGATTGGAAGCGCTAGGATTGATTTAATATGGTAAAAATAATATTTGATCTGGATGACACTTTGTATGATCTGATGGAGCCGTTTCAGAAAGCTCATGAGGAAGTCTTCGGGGATAAGACCGACGCAGACTGTGAGCAATTGTTTATGGCATCCAGGATATATAGTGATAAAGCATTTTATCTGGTAAGAGATGGAAAAATGCCAAAGAAAGAAGAATTCGCTTACCGGATTCGGAAAACGTATCAGGATGCGGGACTGGAGCCTGACCGGGAAGAAACGGACCGGTTTGAAAAACGGTACCGCTATTATCAGAAGCATCTGCATGTACCGGAAGTGATTCGGAAAATGCTGGATTTCTGTGTGGAACGGAGAACCGTGATCGGGATTCTGACCAATGGAACCGCTGTGAATCAGGGAAAGAAGATAGAGGTTTTGGGAATGGAGCGGTGGTTTCCAAAGGAACGGATTTTTATATCAGACGAGGTGGGAGCTACCAAGCCTGATGTCAGAGCCTTTCAGGCTGTAGAAAATTCCATGAATCTGGATCCGAAGGATATCTGGTTTGTGGGAGATACGTTCGAAGTGGATGTGGACGGCGCCCGTAATGCCGGCTGGCATATCATATGGTTCAATCACCGGAAACGAAAGGCACCGGAAGGAGCCGGACAGCCGGATCTGGAAGTAAGGTCAGCGGAAGAACTGCTGGAAGCAATTGAAAAATTGACAAAATAGACAAAAAATTGACAGCAGAGAAGAGGAAAGTCTTTTCTGCTGTCAATTTTTTATAACTTATGATCCGCGATAACAGTACGAATTGTTTTTAAAGACTGATTTGCCTGTTCGCTGTTTCGAAACATTGCCAAAACAAAGATGGCATCAATAATAGCCAGCTGAGAAATCCTGGATGCCAGTGCCTCAGAGCGGTAAGCTGTCTCTTCAGCCGTACAGGTCAGAACAATGTCTGCGATTTTAGTGAGCGGCGAAGTAGGATAGCTGGTCAGAACAATAATTTTTGCAGATGTTTTTCTTGCGGTTTTGGCAATTTCAATGGTTTCTTTTGTAGCACCGGTATGAGAAATAATAAATGCGCAGTCATTTGATGTTAAAAGAGAGGCATTCATCAGCTGCATATGATAATCGGATACATATTGACATTGAACCGGAGAGCGGAGAAATTTGTGATACATATCTTCAGCAACAACGCTGGATCCGCCTATACCAAAAAAACTTACAATATTAGATTTTAAAAAAATATCTGCCGTTCTGCCGTAATCTTCTGCATGAATTAATTTTTTAGTATCCTGCAGAGACTGAATAGTAGAATCAAAAACTTTTTCAATTTTTGTGTAGTCATTATCAGATTGCTGAATGTTTTCATGAATAGAGACAGAAGCATCTGACTCTTCCGTCAGAAGAGCTATCTTAAATTCTTTGAATCCTGAATAACCTAATTTCCTTGTAAACTGAAAAAAGGTGGAAACAGCAATTCCGAGAAACTGTGCAATTTCATTGATGGTACTCCTGGATGTTTTCTCAGGGTAATCTAATACATAATCAGCAATTCTTTTTTCAGTAGGACTTAATTCAGGATATAAAGCTTTGATTTTCAAACGGATTGTGATGGCAGATTTTTCTTCATGCTTCATAATTATTCTCCAAAGTTTTGTATATTGAATTTCATATAAAATAATATCATTTTTTTTTATGATTGTAAAACGAAAAAATTTCTTTATAAAAAGTATTTACAAGAAAAAATTTTTGTGCTAATATTAGTACATCATTTAAGGAAGGCATGGAAAGAAAAAAATCAGAGAAAGGAGGATAATTTTTTAACACAGATTCACAGATGAAAAGAAGGAGGTAACGAAATGGAGTTAACAGTCATTCAGGCATTGATCATTGCAATCTGGGTTGCGCTGATTGAATCCAGATGCCTTGGATATGCCACATTAACATTACGCTTCAGTCCATTGATGACAGGATTTGTCTGCGGAGCTGTCATGGGAAATGTTTCTGAGGCTATGATGGTAACCGCAACCATTCAGTTGATTTATATGGGAGCGGTTGCGCCAGGAGGAACATTGCCAAGTGAACCGGCAATTGCTGCTGCAATTGCGGTACCGGTAGCATTGATCGGAAACCTGAGTCCGAATCAGGCAGTGGCAATTGCAGTGCCAGTAGGATTGCTGGGATCATACTTATATCAGTTCCGATTCTTTTTGAATACGTTCTTTACAAAAGTAATGGATAAGTATGCGGCAGAAGGAGATGGAAGGAGATTGGGAATTTCCATTATGCTGATTCCGACAGTAATTTCTTTCTGTTTGTTTATTCCGCTGACATTTATTGCTTTATATTTTGGAGCACCAGTCATTTCGGATGTAGTTAATATGATTTCCAATGGACCAATTTTTCATATTCTGGAAGTTGTTGGCGGCGGACTCGCAGCTCTTGGAATTGCAGTTATTATGCATGTTATAGGAAAGAAGAGTCTGCTCATTTTCTTCTTCCTGGCATATTTTATGAGCGTTTCACTGAGCAGTCTGGAAATTAATACAGTGACTTATGCAATCTTTGGATGTATTTGTGCAGGAATGTACATTCTGTTTACTGCAAAAGAAGCGTAAAGGGAGGTGTGAAATATGAGTGAATATATCGAACAGTTTATGGATGAAGAAGGAACGATAACGGCGGATACAAGTGTTATGACAAAGCTGGAAAATGCACCGGAACCAATTACAAATAAAGATTTGCTCAAATCATGGTTTCGCTGGTGGTGGGCAAATGAAGTGCCGCATACATATGACCGTATGCTGGCTCCGGCATTTTGCTTTGGAATGATTCCGGCATTAAAAAAGCTTTACAAAGACAAAGCGATGCTCGCGGAGGCATTTCAGAGACATTTAATGTTCTTTAATACGCAGGCAGTCTGGGGCGGAGGAACGCTGACAGGAGTTTCTATTTCTTTGGAAGAAGCGAGAGCAAAAGCACTTCATGAAGGAAAGCCGGAAGAAGCGGTAGATGTCTCTATGATCAATAATACTAAGATTGGATTGATGGGTCCTTTGGCAGGAATTGGAGATGCCATTGATTCTGGTACAGTACAATATATCTTTATTGCGATTTTTCTTCCGTTTGCAAAATCAGGAAGCGGTCTGGGAGCTTTACTTCCATTTTTATGTTTTGCATTGTCAACCTTTATTTACGGCTTTTTCTTTACCAAAATGGGATACAGCTTAGGACGAGGCGCTGCAAAAGAGATCATGACAGGAGCAAAAATGAAATCAGTGATCAATGCGCTGGGAGTTCTTGGATTGTTTATGATGGGAATCATGGCAGCACAGTATGTGGATGTTTCCAGTGCACTGGAATTTACGATCAATCAAAAGGAATTTGTCATTCAGGATATTCTGGATTCCATCCTTCCGGGGCTCCTTCCGCTGTTGACAGTACTCGCATTGTATCTGTTCTTTGACAAGAAGGGATTAAAGATTACGAAAGGTATGATTGTATTGACTGTTTCACTGATTATATTAGCAGCAATTGGAATTTTATAAAACTGGAGGAAGCAAAATGGCAAATCGGGCAATTATTGTAATCACACACGGAGAATTTGGAATAGAGCTGATTAAAAGTGCAGAAATGATCATGGGTCCACAGGAAGATGTAAAGGGGCTCGGGCTCCGTCCCGGAGAATCCGTTGATGATCTGCGGGCAGAAGCAGGGGAAACGGTAGAAAAATTTAAGGAAGACGGAAAAGAAATCATCGTATGCTGTGACGTGCTGGGCGGAAGTCCAAGCAACGTAGCGCTGTTCCTTGCAGCAAAATATGATCTTCAGATTTTTACAGGTGTTAATATGCCGCTCCTGATCGAATTATTCCAGGGATATCAGGACGATGAAGATACGGAAGAACTTTTAAACCGGGCAGAAGCGACAGGTTCTGAGGGCGTAAAACGTTTGGCAAAAGATTTTTTAAAAAAATAGAATCAACAGGAGGTAAAACAAATGGGTACAATTAATTTAGTAAGAATTGACGACAGACTGATCCACGGACAGGTAATGACAAAATGGTCCAAAGGAATGGGAACCAATGCGATTTATGTTATTGATGATGTAACGGCAGCAGATGATTTTATGAAAGATATCTACATCTCAACAAATTCTTCAGCAAATTTAAAAATTGAAGTTTACAGCGTGGATGAAGCAGTAGAAGAGTATAAAAAGAATCAGTACGGAGATGACAAAGTCATCTTATTATTTAAGACGGTTGCATATGCCAAAAAATTTATTGAGGCAGGAATTCCTGTGGATTCTCTCTGCGTCGGCGGTATTGCCAAGAAACCGAAAGCAACATTTGTAATTTCTACTGTAGGTCTGACACAGGAAGATGCGCAGCAGCTGAAAGAACTTCATGACAAGGGAATCGAAGTATACTTCCAGATTGTGCCGGATACACCGAAAGTTTCTTTCGAAGATGCTATGAAGAAAATGTAGGAGAAGACTGTATGGTTGAATATCGAATTGCAATTGTAAATTCCAGCAGTTTCGGAAGAAGGTTTCCAGATCAAATGGAGAGGCTGCAGAAAATCGGAACAGTGGAAAGAATTACAGTTGACGGCATGATGAGAGGAAAAGAACTGGCAGAACGGCTCCGGGGATATAATTTGATCATTTCCAGCGTTACTCCCTTTTTTGACCGGGAATTTTTTGAGAATAAGGACGAGTTGCTGATCATTTCCAGGCATGGTATCGGCTATAACAATATCGACTTAGAAGCAGCCAGAGAACATAACACGACAGTATCAATCGTCCCGCCTCTGGTGGAGAGGGATGCCGTAGCAGAAAACGCGGTAGCAAATCTCATGGCTGTCATGCGCATGACAGTTCCAGCTGTCAAGGCAGCATCAGAGAATCGGTGGAAAGACCGGGCCAGCTTTGTTGGAAACGGAATTACAGGGAAAACAGTGGGCGTGATCGGCTGTGGAAATATCGGAAGCAGGGTAGCAGAGATATTAAAACACGGATTCAATACCCGGCTGCTGGTAACAGATCCGAATCTAGATCTTGAATGGGCCAGGGAACACGGAGCAGAACAGGTTGATTTGGAAACTCTGGTATCAGAAGCAGACATTATTTCTCTGAACTGCACTCTGAATGAGACATCATTTCATATTCTGAATCAGCAGATGTTTGAGAAAATGAAACCAGGCGTATATATTACAAATACAGCAAGAGGAGATCTTATTGATGAAGAGGCTGCCTGTAAGGCTATTGAAAATGGAATTATAAAAGGAATGGCAGTCGATGTGATGCATGAAGAACCGGCCTCAAACACACATCCGTATTTTAGATATGATAATGTTCTGGTGACACCGCATACATCAGCTTATACAATCGAATGTCTGCAGGGTATGGGAGAAAAATGTGTAGAAGACCTGGAAAAAATAATTGTCGGGCAGAAACCTGAATGCACTGTAGAGAAATAGTATGAAGCCAGAAGCCCTTTTCATTCAGTGGAAAAGGGCTTCTGCTGCAAATACCACAGGAGAAAACAATGAAGAAATTATTGATTTTTGATATGGATGGTCTGATGTTCGAAAGTGGGAAAATGGCGTTCCGCGGATATCTAGAATCGGCCAGAAAATATGATTATCAGATGACTCATGATGTATATTATTATCTGACCGGCCGTACCTGTGAAGAAATTTATGACGAAATGAAGAATTTATACGGAAGCGAGAACGATACGAGAACATGGCGGGAAGAGATGCTGAGAAGCAAACAGGAGATTCTTGAAAAAGAGCAGAAGATAGGAAAGAAGCCCGGCCTGCTGGAACTTCTGCAATACTGCCGTGAAAATGAAATTCAGACAGCCATGGCATCTTCTAATGATTTGATGATGATCAGACAGTATCTGCAGATGGAACAGATGGAGGGAATGATACCATTTATTGTTTCAGGCGAAGAAGTCAGGCGAGGCAAACCGGATCCGGAAATTTTTCAGAAAGCATGCAGGAAGGCAGGAGCAGAACCGGAGGAAGTTTTGGTTCTGGAAGATTCCATGGTAGGTATTTTGGCCGCAAACAGAGCCGGATATCAAAGTGTATGGATTGAAGATGATATTACAGAATTGCCGGAGTATGATGGAAAAATAAAATTAAAAAAATCGTTGGACAGGAAGAATATGAAATGGGGCAGACCGGATTTTGTATGTAAATCATTAAAAGAAGTTGTAAACCTTTTG
Organism: Candidatus Anaerostipes avistercoris; assembly: GCA_019119895.1. Lineage (GTDB taxonomy): Bacteria > Bacillota > Clostridia > Lachnospirales > Lachnospiraceae > Anaerostipes > Anaerostipes avistercoris. The sequence goes on from DWWD01000016.1 coordinate 74,819, forward strand.
AAGGAGTTATAATATGAGAGAAGAATATCTTATTTATTCAGACAGAACAAAACAAATCCTGTCATTCATTATGAATTTAATTCTGATTGGGATATGCGGGTGTTTTATGACGATGGAAGCAATGTCCATATGGCTGAAGCTTTTTCTTGGTGTGATGATCGTATTTATGATAATTATGGAAGGGAAAGTCATCTGCCGGCTGAAAGAAAAGAAGATTTTGTACCGTCTGGATCAGAAAGGAATCACGGATTATACAGATCCGGAAAAGACCATATATCTGGATTGGAAAGACGTGGGAAAAGTTGAAACTGTTGTGAATAATACTTCTCTGCAAATCGGAATCATGGGGATAAAGGTATCAGAAGATAAAAACAGGATGGGAGAGATTTTAAAAAGAAATTTATCTGCGAATGGGAATATGTCATTTTATCATATTGTGATTGATGGATTTCAGTTTCGAAAAAAAGTATTTCGTGAGATCATTCACCAGTGCAGATATTTTGCTGTGAAGTATCATCCATCTGTTGTGATAACAGAAAGTAATGATCCGTTTTTGAAACGGTAAAAGAAATGGAGTGATTGTAATGGGAAAAAGTTCAATTGGCGTCTACGGAATGGGAGTTATGGGCCAGAGTCTTGCTTTAAATATGATGAATCATGGGTATCAGGTTTCTGTGTTTAACATTGATTATGATGTAACAGAAAAATTTGTCCAGACAAAAGCACTGGGCAAAAGTGTACAGCCGTGTAAAGAATTGAAGGAATTTACAGATTCTCTGGAGAAACCAAGAAGAGTATTCCTTATGGTAACAGCAGGAAAAGTGACGGATTTAGTGATTGATCAATTGAAGGAATGCCTGGAAGAAGGCGACATTATCATTGATGGAGGAAACTCATATTTTAAAGATACGATTCGAAGATTTAAGGAACTAAGAGAATATGGACTTCATTTTATCGGAACGGGAGTTTCCGGTGGAGAAAAAGGTGCTCTGGAAGGACCAAGTATGATGCCGTCAGGAGATCCGGAAGCATATCAGTACGTAGAACAGATTTTTACCGATATTTCAGCAAAGGCAAAGGACGGAGCTCCATGCTGTGCATATATCGGCGGAGATGGTTCCGGGCATTATGTAAAGATGGTACATAATGGAATTGAATACGCTGATATTCAGATTATTTGTGAAGCGTACGATTTGATGCGCAATGGAGCGGGCTTTTCTATAGAAGAAATTCAACAGGTATTTGAACAGTGGAATCAGGGAAGGTTAAAATCATACTTAATAGAAATAACCAGCAAGATTTTAAAGAAAAAGGATGAAGAAACCGGAAAATATCTTGTGGATGTGATTCAGGATAAGGCAGGGCAGAAAGGGACCGGAAAATGGACCAGCATGGAGGGACTGGATATTGGAGCAGCTATCCCGACAATTGCAGAGTCAGTATTTTCCAGATATATTTCTGCGCAGAAGGAAGAAAGAGTCCGCGCAAGCCTGGAATTAACAGTAAATTTATCTGCGGAAGTAACCGACAAAGAAGAGTTTGTCCGTGATTTGGAAGCAGCCGTATATGCAGCAAAAATATGCTGCTATGCCCAGGGATTTGAATTGCTGAAAAAAGCGGCAGCAGAATATGGATGGGTATTGGATTTTGGACAAATTGCTATGATCTGGCGGGAAGGATGTATTATTCGTGCTGATTTTCTGGAAGATATCAAAGCTGCTTATGATCAGGGTGAAGTGTCTAATTTGATGCTGACTTCAAAATTTAAAAAAGAATTATTAGATGCGCAGAAATCATGGCGGCGAATTGTGTGTCATATCGTGAATAGTGGAATCTATGCTCCGGCATTAACCAGTACACTGAATTATTTCGATGGATACCGCTGTGAAAGAACCAGTGCAAATCTCACACAGGCACAGAGAGATTTCTTTGGTGCGCATACCTATGAGCGTACAGACCGGGAAGGAATTTTCCATACCATATGGGAAGAAGAGTAAAAAGACAGTGAAATTGAGCCACAGAAAAGACGAGGAATCCTCGTCTTTTCTGTGCTTGTTTTCTTTTCAGGGGGATTTCTTATGATAGTAAGAAATCCCCCTGCCGGATATCCTGAACCTTCAGCTGATGAGCAATTTCATTCAGTACGGTTCGTTTCCGGAGGCTCCATAAAGGCGCGATCAGCAGGTCTCTTGGACCATCGCCGGTCAGACGGTGGATGACAATATCTTTGCGAAGGTTTCCAATGCAGCGAAGAATCAGATCAATATAGGACTCCATGGTAAAGACGGGAAAAGGATCTTCCCGGTACATATCTGCCAGGTCGGTGCCTTTTAGTATATGAAGCATGGAAAATTTAACTCCGTGGACTGGAAGAGAATTGAGATACCGGACGGATTCCAGCATCATCTCCTCTGTTTCGCCGGGCAGGCCCAGAATCAGATGAACCACTGTCCACACGCCGATAGAAGATAAATTCCAAACTGCCTCCTCAAAACAGGAAAGAGGATAGCCACGGCGGATCAGTCCGGCGGTAGACGGATGAATGGTCTGGAGCCCCAGTTCCACAAAAACCGGTTTTTGGTTATTTAGTTCTTTCAGCAGTGACAGAACGTCACTGGGAAGGCAGTCCGGCCGGGTTCCAATGGCGAGAGCGGCAATGCGGGGATCTTCCATGGCTTCGGTAAACAGCTGACGGAGCCGGGACACCGGGGCATAAGTATTGGTAAAAGCCTGAAAATAAGCAATATATCTGGAAGATGGATTTTTTGCCGCTACAAGAGAGATACCCTGAGTGATCTGATCCTGGATGGAGAGACGGGCGTCTGAAGCAAAATCACCGGAGCCGCCTTCACTGCAGAAGATACAGCCGCCGGTTCCGATGGTTCCATCCCGGTTGGGACATGTAAATCCGCCGTCCAGGGATACTTTATAAATTTTTTCCCCAAATGTATTTTTTAAAAAGCTGTCAAAGGAATAGTAGCGTTTTCCGTGCCAGTCCATATAAAACCTCCCAAAATAGTAAATAGAATTGAAATATCTGTCAGTTTTCCAGATAAACCTAGCATAAAACAAGACATCTGCGCAAGTATAGTTTCTATTTTCCTTAGATTTTACAAAAATTTAGAAAGAATTAACGGAATGATTGCAGGAATTTTCAATTCATCCGATATGATGGTAGTAAAGGAGGGTGAATAAAATGAATGCAGTAATGCGATTTGATGTAAGAACGTCGATGAAACTTCAAAGACATAAAAATCCTGCAGTGGATAAAGTGCTTTTGGGAATAACAAAATCAGCAAACGGCGGGATGATATGGATTGCGGCGGGATTGCTGCTGCTGGCTATCCCGGGATACAGAGGAGCCGGGATTTTCTATTTTGAGGTGCTGGCTGCCACGGCAGTTGTAAATAATATTATTTTAAAATCAACCTTTATGAGGAAACGGCCATGCGACCTGTTTAAAAAGATACCGGTATTGATCAAGAGACCCCATGGTTCTTCATTTCCATCCGGACATACAGCCGTATCCTTTGCGTGCGCGGCAGCACTGTGCGCCATCTGCCTTCCGGCAGGAATTTTTGCATTATGTCTGGCGGCTGTGATCGGATTTACGAGAATCTACTTTTTTGTACATTTCTTTACGGATGTGTTGTTCGGCGTCATATCAGGACTTGCGACGGCGGTTATTTGCATCGTAATCTTTCTGCTCTGAGCTGCAGGAGGAGCGATTGGAAAAGAGACTTTTCCGGTCGTTCCTTTTTTGCCCGGATTATGCTATTCTTATATAAGACAATCAGCACAATGCAAACGGGGAGAAGGCGGAATGATATGATAAAAACGCATCATATTGAATTTTATATGGGAAGCCAGGAAGAAAAAATGGAAGGTTTTATAGAGGATTTTCCATATGCGCCGCTTTATGTGGAACTGGACAAATATGCAGGAAGATTCGTACCGTGGCACTGGCATAAGGCAGTAGAACTGTTTTATATGGAAAGCGGACAGCTGGAATATTACACACCAAAGCATAAAATCATATTCCCGGAAGGATCCGGCGGCCTGGTAAACAGCAATGTTCTTCATGCCACAAAAAATAGAAAAGGAAGAGAAAAGAATATACAGCTGATTCATATGTTTGACCTTTCGCTGATCGCAGGAGTCAAAGGCGGAAGAATCGATCAAAAGTATATTCAGCCGGTCTGTCAGGCGTCTCAGATTGAGATCGTGCCTCTGTTCGAGGATCATCCAAAAGAGGCAGAGATCCTCCGGAGAATCCGTCAGACATTTGACCTTTCCGAAGACGAAACAGGGTATGAAATAAAGTTAAGAGAGGAACTTTCCAAAATATGGATGAGCCTCTTTGAATATATCATGCCTCAGCTGGAACAGAAAGAGCAGTATGATAAAGATAATGATGAGATTAAGGCGATGATGATATATGTTCATGAACATTATGGAGAAAAAATACGGGTCCGGGATCTGGCGGAAGCGGCCTGCATCAGCGAACGGGAATGCTTTCGGGTGTTTCAGAAATATCTTCATATGACGCCATACAGTTATGTCGAAAGCTATCGGATTCAGGAGGCGTGCAGAATGCTGGAAGAAGGGCGGGATTCTGTTACATATATCGGTCAGGCGTGCGGACTGGGAAGCAGCAGTCATTTCGGAAAAATCTTTCGGGAATACACAAAGGACACTCCGACTCAGTATCGAAAAAAATGGCAGGATTCTGATAGAAAAAGACGGTAATCAGATATTCCTTTTCACAGGAACAGAGTATGATAAAACCATACAAAACAGATTCTGAACTTGTGAAAGGAGGCAGTATAATATGGAGATTGTATGCATTTTGGATTTATCTGATACGAAATTCTACAGCAGCGGACTGGGGTTCTTCCTGAGATTTCTGGACAAAATTCTTGGAGATTATACTCTGAAAATATTGACGGATTCAGAAGAATTTATTTCAAAAAGCCGGCATATGGATGTGGACCGGTTTCATTATCTGGTCTTTACAGATTCACAGATGACAGAGGATTTAGCCAGACAAATAGGGATTACAGAGATTTATCCGGCTAAGAGAGGAGACTTTTATGCTCTGTATACATCCGTTTTCTGGAAAATTTACCATACTGGCCTGCAAAATGGCAGAATTGGAATATTATACGGGGAGACCGGGTAACAGACAGCCGGAACGCAAAAAAGAGGAGTGATTCATCTGATCACTCCTTTTCTTCGTAATTTACAATATTTCGATCGTATAGCTTAAGCTGGTTTTTTCTCCCGGCTGCAGGGTTTTTATGCCGCGTTTATGTTCAAAAACGTCGTCTTCATCGGTGCAGGTGGAAGTGCCGCTCCAAGGTTCCAGGGCAACAAAAGGTCCGTCGTTGGCGCTGGACCACACGCCCAGATAATCGAAATCAGGGAAGGTAACACAGATGCCTTTTTCCTGATCTTTGTGTTTTAAGGAAACTTTTCTGGATTTCAGCTGGTCAAAAATAATCGCGTCATTGTAGAACATTTCGTGTTTGACCGGCAGTGTGGAGGAATCCTTAAGGATGGATACACGGTTTCCGTTGTCGATCAGAGCGTCTTCATTGAGAAGCGCGCAGTCAGCGGTTTCCGGATACTCAAATTCCACCACATAGTCTTCGAAATCTTCCCCTTCTGAAATCGGGCAGTTAAAAGCAGGGTGTCCGCCGACGCAGAACGGCATCGGAACAGAATCATGGTTGATGACCGTATGGATGATCTTAAGTTTTCTGCCGTCCAGTTCATAGGTCATCTGGAGTTCAAAGTCAAAAGGATACTGTTCTTTCGTTCCTTCATCAGCCTTCAGGGAAAATACAGCTTTCGTATCTGTGCCGGAAATCAGCGTAAATTCTTTCCTTCTTGCGATTCCGTGGCGGCCGAAAGAACATGTTTTATCTCCGGAGACAGATGCGGTGCCGTTTCTCAGGCATCCGACGATCGGAAACAGAACAGGCGCCTGTCCGCTCCAGTAATCAGGATTGCCCTGCCACAGATATTCGGTCCCTTCTGCATCCTTCAGGGATGAAAGTTCTGCTCCCATGGTTTTAAAAGCAGCGGAAATCTTGTCATTTTTCAATTGGATCATGTTGATTGCCCTCCTTATTTTGTCCAATCCCGGGGGATTGAAACCTTGTCTTTATACTAATAATAATATTATATCATGATTTGTGCGAAAAAGGGGAAAATCCCGGCAGATACCGGACAAAGCGGTGTTTTTTCAGCAGATCAGTAGAATTTTTTTCGCTGGTGTGATAATATGTCTAAGTATGCACAGAACGAGGAAACGATACGGCGGGCGGAAACGTCCGCTTCACATAGGAGAGAGGAGAGGCTATGGCAAATTCGATCGAACAGGAAATCAACCGCAGAAGGACCTTTGCGATTATTTCGCACCCGGATGCGGGAAAGACGACCCTGACGGAAAAATTCCTGCTGTATGGCGGCGCCATTAATACGGCGGGCTCCGTAAAGGGAAAGGCAAACTCCAGACACGCAGTGTCGGACTGGATGGAAATCGAGAAGGAAAGAGGAATTTCCGTTACATCATCTGTACTGCAGTTTGAATATGAAGGAAAATGCATCAACATCCTGGATACGCCGGGACATGAAGACTTTTCCGAGGACACATACCGGACACTGATGGCGGCAGACTGCGCGGTTATGGTCATTGACGCGTCCAAAGGTGTGGAGCCGCAGACCATCAAACTGTTTAAAGTATGTGTCATGCGGCATATCCCGATTTTTACATTTATCAATAAAATGGACCGGGAGGCAAAGGATTCTTTTGATCTTCTGGATGATATTGAGAAGGTGCTGGGAATCGAGACATGCCCGATCAACTGGCCGATCGGATGTGGAAAAGAGTTCAAGGGAGTTTATGAGAGAGAAAGCAAAAATATTCTCCGATTTGAGGCCGTGTCCACAGGAGGTGCCAAGGAAGCAAAGGAAACCATTCTTCCGGCGGATGATCCTCAGGCAAAAGAACTGATCGGAGAAGATTTCTATGACAATTTAATGGAAGAAATCGAACTCCTGGACGGAGCAGCCGCGGAACTGGATATGGATAAGGTGCAGAAAGGTGAATTATCACCGGTATTTTTCGGATCCGCTCTGACAAATTTCGGCGTGGAGTCCTTTCTGGAGCACTTTCTGAAAATGACCAGCCGGCCGCTTCCGAGAATGTCAAAAGGTGAGGAAGTGGATCCGGTGGAAAATGGATTTTCCGCTTTCGTTTTTAAGATACAGGCAAATATGAACAAAAACCACAGAGACAGAATCGCGTTTATGAGAATCTGTTCCGGAAAATTTGACGCCAACATGGAAGTGAAACATGTGCAGACCGGAAAGAAGATGCGCCTGTCACAGCCGCAGCAGATTATGGCTCAGGAGAGGAAAATCGTGGAAGAAGCTTATGCGGGAGATATTATCGGAGTCTTTGATCCGGGTATCTTTTCCATTGGAGACACGGTCTGTCTTCCGAAGGATGACTTTGAGTATGAGGGAATCCCGACATTTGCGCCGGAACATTTCGCCAGGGTAATCCATTTGGATTCCATGAAACGAAAACAGTTTGTCAAAGGTGTGGAACAGATTGCCCAGGAAGGAGCCATTCAGATTTTCCAGGAACATGAAGCAGGATTTGCGGAAATCATCGTCGGCGTTGTGGGAACGCTGCAGTTTGATGTATTGAAATTCCGCCTGGAAAATGAATACAACTGCCAGATTCGTCTGGAGCCTCTGCCGTATCAGGCAATCCGCTGGATCAAGGACAGGGATACCGATATGAGCAAATTGAGAGGCGTGGCGGAAGTGAAGAAAGTGAAAGATATGAAAGGCAATCCGCTGCTGCTGTTTAAGAATGAATGGGGAATTCAGTTTGTTCTGGACCGGAACGAAGGACTGGAACTGGTTGAGTTTAGCAAAGAGTAGATTTGCTGAAAGAGAGGAAGAAAAAATGACTCGGAAAGAGAAATTTGATCAGGCCGCAAAGGAAGCAAAGGCTGTCGGAATCGGCCTGATCCTGATCATTGTATTTTGGGTAATTTCCGGCTTTGGTGTGAGCAGGCTGGATATTACTGTATGGCACACGCCCCTCTGGGTGATCACCGGATGTCTGGGCACATGGATTTTTTCGATTATATTAGTGTCATGGATCGTGAAAAAGGTGTTTAAAGATTTTGCGCTGGATGAGGAGGATGGAAATGAATCATAATATTTTTGGCCTGCTGCCGGTATTTTTATTTATGCTTCTGATGCTTTTGGTAAGCATCTATGTCCGCAATCAATCTGCGAAAAAATCTTCTGGAGGATTTATAAGGGAATATTTTATCGGATCAAGGAGTCTGGGAGGCTTCGTCCTTGCTATGACAACAGTGGCTACCTACAGTTCCGTAAGTTCCTTTGTCGGAGGACCGGGACAGGCGTGGAGTGTTGGATTCGGATGGGTCTATATGTCTGTCGTACAGGTGACCGCCCTGTTTCTGGTGCTGGGAATCCTTGGAAAGAAAATGGCCATGGCTGCCCGCAAGATCGACGCGGTAACGGTGATCGATGTGATCCGTCACAGATATCAGTCAGATGCGCTGGCTAATATATCTGCTGTTATTATCGTGCTGTTTTTCTCTGCCACCATGGTGGCGCAGTTTGTAGGAGGAGCCAAGCTCTTTGAGGCTGTTACGGGATATTCCTATATGACCGGGCTGGTGCTGTTCGGCCTTGTGGTAGTAATCTATACGACCATCGGAGGATTCAGAGGCGTGGCCATCACAGATGCGCTGTGCGCCATTGCCATGCTGATCGGTATGTTTATCCTGCTGTTTGGAATCCTGAAGGCAGGAGGCGGCTACGAAGCCATTATGACACAGATCACATCCAATAAACCGGAAATGATGGAACCTTTGTCCGGCGGAGAAATGCCGGTGAGCCTCTATATTTCTCAGTGGATGCTGGTGGGAATCTTCACCGTGGGACTTCCTCAGTCAGTGGTTCGCTGTGTCAGCTATAAAGATACGAAATCCCTTCACCGCGCGATCATCATTGGAACGATCGTAATCGGAGCTATGAATATCGGTATGAACTTTATCGGCGTCCTGGCCCAGGGCGTGCTGCCGGATGATCTGGCAGCTTACGGAGGAAGTGTGGACAACATTATGCCGCTGGCTATCGTTGCGTCTTTAAAACCGCTGATCGCGGGTATTACGATCATCGGACCGGTGGCGGCATCCATATCCACCGTTTCTTCTCTGCTTTTGACAGCAACGTCTTCTATTGTGAAGGACATTTATATTTATCAGAAAGAGAAGAAGAAGGAGACCGTATCTGAGAAAAAGACAAGCTTTTTAAGCCAGATATGGACGCTGGTCCTTGGGATCCTGATTTTTATCATTTCCATCAGCCCGCCGGACGTCATCTGGAGAATCAATATGTTTGCCTTCGGAGGTCTGGAAACCGCATTTTTCTGGGTATTCCTTCTTGGAATGTTCTGGAAGAAGGCTAATAAGAGAGGCGCTGTCTGGGCCATGGCAGCGGGGACGATTGTCTACTGTGTAACCATGGCGCTTGGCATCACCGCCGGCGGAATCCATCAGATTCTCATTGGAATCGGCGCATCGTTGATTTGTATGCTGATCGGCGGATGGACAGGAAAGAGCGCAGACCGGGAAGTCCTGAATGTATATTTCCCGGAAGCGTAGAGACACGCGGTATTATAATAGAAGAAACAGGTTCTGAAAAAATGCAAAAAAATATTGACATGAAGCTGACTCCTGTGCTATGCTGTATAAGCTGTTTAAAACAGCGGAAACAACAAAGAAGAGTATCCACTCTCACCTTAGCACGAAGGATGATAGCAGTGACTTGGGTTAATATTTAAGAATATGATATTATGATCATGCTTGAATTTACGTGGATAGTCTCAAGACTGTCCACTTTTTTCTTGAGTTAAAAGTTTGGGAGTATGGATTGCTGATGCAGGAACACATGTATTTATGGAGGTGTAGATTATTAGCGATTTAATGGTAAACGGACAGATTAGAGACAAGGAAGTACGTCTGATATCCACAAACGGAGAACAGCTTGGAATCATGTCCGCAAGGGAAGCACAGAAACTGGCTGATGAAGCCGGACTGGATCTTGTAAAAATTTCACCAAAGGCAAAACCACCGGTGTGCAAGATTATCGATTACGGAAAGTATAAATATGAACAGACCCGTAAAGAAAAACTTGCAAAGAAGAAGCAGAAGGTGATTGACATCAAGGAAGTGCGTATGTCACCGAATATTGATACCAATGACCTGAACACGAAGATCAATCATGCACGGAAATTCCTGGCAAAGGGGGCAAGAGTGAAAGTAACACTTCGCTTCCGCGGGAGAGAACTTGCGCATGTAAATTCCAGCAAAGGAATTCTTGATGATTTTGCCAAAGCGCTGGAAGATGTAGCAGTAATCGATAAGAAGCCGAAATTTGAAGGAAGAAGCATGACTATGTTTTTGGCTCCAAAGAGCAACTAGCAGGCAGGAGCCGATAGAATTCGAGTGATGAGTAGATACAGGAAGAATAAAGGAGGAAATCATCATGCCAAAAATGAAGACTTGCAGAGCAGCTGCGAAAAGATTTAAAAAGACAGGAACAGGAAAATTAAAGAGAAATAAGGCATACAAGAGCCATATCTTAACAAAGAAATCTCCTAAGAGAAAGAGAAACTTAAGAAAAGCTGCAATGACAGATGCAACAAACGAGAAGAATATGAAGAAGATTTTACCATATCTGTAGAGTGATTGGATTGTTAAGGAGGAAACATAAGAAATGGCAAGAATTAAAGGCGGAGTAAACGCAAAGAAAAAACATAACAGAGTATTAAAGCTGGCAAAAGGATACAGAGGAGCCAGATCTAAACAGTATAGAGTAGCAAAACAGTCTGTCATGAGAGCATTAACAAGCTCTTATGCAGGAAGAAAACAGAGAAAACGTCAGTTCAGACAGTTATGGATTGCGCGTATCAACGCTGCAGCAAGAATGAACGGACTTTCTTACAGCAAATTAATGCATGGATTAAAATTAGCAGATGTTGAGATCAACAGAAAGATGTTATCTGAAATGGCGATCAGCGAGCCGGATGCGTTTGCAGCATTAGTTGAAGTTGCAAAAGGAAAACTGGCTTAATTTACATCGGCGGAAATAAAAGCGAATGATAATGATATCCCTGGTGTTATTACCGGGGGTATTTTATTTTGAAAAACTGAAGAGAAATTCCTTTTTTTAAAAGAAAATACAATTTTTGACATATTTTTGATACATTTTATAAAAATTTATAAAAAGTTTATATTTGTTTAAACATGTATTTTTTTTAATAATTGTCAGAAAAAAGACGGATTTGTGAATTATATAAGAAAGATTTCTGAAAATACTATGTCAAAATCAAGGATTTTGGACGAAAAGTTACGAAAGCAATTCAAATGTTACAAAAATATTACAAAAATTTTTAAAAAAAGGTTGACATGAAAGATGAGCGTGGTATAATACAAAACGTATTCAAGTTAACAGAATTGTAACAACTTAGGAGGAATATAATGATTATCAAGAAAATGAGACTGTCAATGGCAGTTGTTACTTTAGCAGGAACAGTGCTTGCAACAACACCAGTCGCAGCAGCAGGAGATAATTCTGCCAGCGATAACAGCAAGGCTCAGTCTGAAAGTAAATATGAAAATAAGGCAGTAGCAGACGTTCGTTCAAATACAACTCTGAACATCAGAAAAGAGGGAAGCCTCGATTCAGAAATCGTTGGAAAGATGAAAAAAGGAAACATCGCTACTGTAGTTGAAAAAGGAAGCGAATGGACAAAGGTTAAATCCGGAGACGTTACAGGATACGTAAAGAATGATTATCTGGTATTTGACAATGACATTGAAGAGTATGCAAAAGATAATGTAAAACAGGTAGCAAAAGTTAATACAGAAACTCTTCGTGTAAGAGAAAAAGCTACAACAGACTCTGACATTATCGATTTAGTTGGTGAGGGAGATACCTATACAGTTAACAATCAGAATGATGAATGGGTGAAAGTCAGTGTAGACGGAGAGACAGGATATCTTTCAAAAGACTATACAGAACTTGATTATTCATTCGGAAATGCTAAATCTATGGCTGAAATCCGTGCAGAACAGAAAGCAAAAGAAGAAGCGGCAGCAGCTCAGGCAGCAGCGGACAACACAAGTTCTTCTGCAGCAAGCAGCACAAGCTCTTCTGCATCTACAGCAAGCAGCAGCACAAGCTCAAGAAGAAGAACGAGCTCTTCTACAAGCAGAAGCACAGCGGCAAGCAGCTCAAGCTCTTACAGTTCTTCATCTTCTACAACATCTGGATCTGCTACAGGTTCCAGCATTGCAAGCTATGCAAGACAGTTTGTTGGTAACCCATACCGCTATGGCGGAACAAGCTTAACAAATGGTGCAGACTGCTCAGGATTCGTTATGTCAGTATATGCTCACTTTGGATACAGTCTGAATCGTACATCCAGCGCACAGGCAAGCAATGGTGTTGCAGTATCAACAAGCAACCTTCAGCCAGGAGACTTATTATTCTACGGAAGCGGCGGAGGAATCAACCACGTAGCTATCTACATTGGCGGAGGACAGGTTGTACACGCAAGTAATTCCGCTCCATATCCAAAAGGAGGAATTAAAATCTCCAGCGCCTTCTACAGAACTCCTGTATGCGCAAGAAGAATTGTTAGATAATAAAACAATTGAACATAAGATAAGCAATCGGCAGAGTATTGAACTCTGCCGATTTTTTGTTGGCGATACGCCTGGAGAGCGGCTGCTATGCCTGCATGATTTTAACTAAAATGAATGATAGATCCGGCGCCACTGGGAAACGAGAAACCGGGCCCGCTTTCTCCGGAGAAGGAAGATCAGTCTCCGGAGAAGAAAGCGGCAGGGGAAAAATATGATGAAAAATAGAATAATATATTTCTTTCTGATATACATGACGTGACTACCTCACATATGAGAATAAAAGGGATAATAGTTATTTTTATTTTATCAAAAAGTCGAAAACTAGTCTATAAGAATATAAGATATTCTATTAGTTTATTATTTGCGGCTCTGTTTCATACTAAAATAGTACCAATGGGAAGAAACGGAGAGATGGCATGGAGATTAATTATAAGGCATTGGGTGAACGGATTCGGAAAATAAGAAAAGTAGAAGGCATGACACAGGAATATCTGGCGGAGAAGCTGGAGATTTCAACTCAGCACATGTCAAATATAGAAAATGCGTCTAAGAAGCCGTCTCTTGCCCTGCTCATGGATCTCGCAGAGCTTCTGGGAGTCACTCTGGATGAATTGCTGGCGGACAGCTATCCAAAGGAGAAGAATGGGGACGCCCTTTATACGGAGACAGAAATGATTCTTGAGCGGTGCAGTGCAAAAGAGAGAAAGATTGCCGTTGAGATGCTGGAAGCCCTGGTAAGCAGCATGATCAGGAACAGAGGAGAAGATAAGGAAGAGGAATAAAATATATTTTTTTATACAACAAAAAAACCAGCACATTCCATGCTGGTTTTTCTTAATGCCGATGGCGAGATTCGAACTCGCACGAGCATACACTCACTGCGACCTGAACACAGCGCGTCTGCCAATTCCGCCACATCGGCAAAGTGCAGTTGAGGGGACTTGAACCCCTACCCAGTTAACCCGGACTAGATCCTTAGTCTAGCGCGTATGCCAATTCCGCCACAACTGCGCAACACAGTTATAATACCATTATCTGAGCGGCATGTCAACAGTTTTTTTAAAAAACTTTGAAAAACTTTAAAAAATATGTAATTTCGCCGCCTCATGGTTTATAATGTACCATATTATGAGAAAAAAGTAAAGGAAAAGGAGAAAAAAATGTTAATAGGATCCCATGTGGGAATGAAAGGGAAGGAAATGTTCCTTGGTTCTGTGAAAGAGGCTCTTTCCTACGGCGCCAGTACATTTATGGTGTATACAGGAGCTCCGCAAAATACAAGACGCAAAAAGATTGAGGAACTGAGAATCGAAGAAGGCAGAGAACTGATGAGAGAAAATGGGATGGATATTTTCGTAGTGCATGCCCCGTACATCATTAATCTTGCCAATACGGTGAAACCGGAGACGTTTCAGCTGGCAGTGGATTTTTTGAGGATAGAGATTAAGAGGACGGCAGCTATGGGAAGCGATATCCTGGTACTGCATCCCGGATCTCATGTTGGAGCAGGGACTGACGAGGGAATCGCCCAGATCATCCGCGGGCTGAATCTGGTGCTGGAGGAAGATACGCCGGTAAAGGTCGCGCTGGAGACCATGGCGGGCAAGGGCAGTGAAATCGGACGGGAATTTGAAGAGCTGGCCCGAATCTACGATGGCGTCCGATATCCGGATAAACTGAGAGTCTGCTTTGACACCTGTCATGTCAGCGACAGCGGACTGAATGTAAAAGAAGAATTTGACACCGTTATGAATTCCTTTGACCGGATCATAGGAAAGGATCAGATCAGTGTTTTTCACATCAATGACAGTAAGAATCCGATGGGAGCGGCAAAAGACCGTCATGAGAATCTGGGATTTGGAGAAATCGGATTCGATGCGCTCCGGTATGTTGTCAACCACAAAGACTTTGAGGAGGTACCGAAGATTCTTGAGACGCCTTATGTGAAAGAGCCGGATGGAAAGAAATCTTATCCGCCTTACCGGTATGAAATTGAGATGCTGAAAACAGGAACCTTCGATCCGAAGATGAAAGAAAGAATACTGGAGGATGCCGGAAAATGAAAGTAACATTTATTGAACATAGTGGATTTTCAGTGGAAATAGAGCGAGCGGTGCTGTTATTTGATTATTACAAAGGAACCATACCGCAGTTTCCAAAGAATAAAAGAATTTTTGTATTTGCATCTCACAGTCATGGAGATCATTATAATACAGAAATCTGGAAATTGAAGGAAGAGTATCCGGATATTACGTATATTCTTTCCGATGATATCCGGCCCAGTGGAGATGCCGTTCTTATGGGACCTCATGAGATAAAAGAAATCAAAGGAATCCGGGTGAAGACTCTGAAATCCAATGATATGGGCGTAGCATTTCTGGTGGAAGCCGAGGGAAAAACGATATTCCACGCAGGCGATCTTAACTGGTGGCACTGGAATGGAGAGCCGGATGAGGAGAATGAATATTACAAAAGGACATTCCAGGAGGAAATCGGGCGTCTGGAAGGAGTTTCCATTGATGTTGCCTTTATGCTCCTGGATCCGAGACAGGAAGATAAGTACTGCTGGGGAATGAATTACTTTCTGGAGAAAATACATCCCCGCATAGTATTCCCGATGCACTGCTTCGGCTCTTATAAGATCACAAGGCATTATCTGCGGTGCAGCGATGGGAAACGCTGGAAAGATGTGGTATATGAAATTACCAGGCCATCTGAAGAGTTTGTGATCATTGATTAAGAAGGGAGAATCACTTTCCAGGCCTCCAGCAGCCGTTCCAGAGAATAGGAAGCGTTTGCAGGGCTGGTGGAAGGAAGCCGGACAGCCGGACTGCCGGTTACAGGCTCGCAGTATTTTTTATAAAGCTGAAAGGCGGTGCCGCCGTTGGTGTAAATCTGACGGACTGGCGCTGCTTTTAATATGTGGGAAAAATCGTTCGGAACCGCGTTTTTGATGCTGCTGTCGCTGGAACCGTGGATATCGCAGGAAGCGATCACATCCCACACAGCGATATGGTGCTTCAGCAGAAAAATCTTCTTGTCCTCTACAGTTTCCGGCAGAGAATCCTCCATCAGAATGGATAAAACCTTCCAGAAACGATTTCTCGGATGATGATAAAAAAATCCGGCTTCCCTGGATTTCACAGAGGGAAAAGACCCGAGGATCAGAATTTCAGACTGATGATTAAAAACAGGGGGAATCTGATGTATAACATGTTCCATATTATGGCGCTCCTTTTTGTCATTTTTTCTCATTGTAGCAGATTTTACGCAAAATTTGTAGAAAGAGAGCATGCGCCTATACCATTTTCTGACAAAGAATTTCCGGCGGCTTTCATATAATGGCAGTATGTTTTTCGTTATGATATTTCTGAGGCAGTGGGCAGTTCTGGAAATCCTGCTGTTCATGGTCAGCAAAGCATTGAAACAAAACAGCAGCATGTGGAAAGTCACCGTGGCGGCAGCTGCCGGAAGCGCGGCAGGATGTGCGGCGCTGATGCTTCCGGGAAAAATACTGACCCTGCCTGCCGCTGTCTGGCTTACGGTGCAGATAGGATTTGGCTCCAAATGGAAGAAAAAAATGTATTTCGCCGGCTGTCTGGCGGCGGGAGCCTTCCTCTGCGGCGGTATATGGACCATGTGCCGTCCTTACATACCAGGCGGAAGCTGGATACTGGGAGGCGTCATATCGGCAGCTGCTCTCTGGGGCTTTTACAGGTTTTTCTGGAGAGATGTGCTGCGGCAGAAGGATTTCCTGTATGATGTTTCCTTTACCTGGAAAGGAAGGAGAATCCGGGTCTGCGGTTTTGCCGATACAGGAAATTTTCTTTATGAGCCGGCAGGAAGGATGCCGGTTTCCGTGCTGGAAGCCTCTGTCCTGCAGAAATATTATGAGGAATCGTTGGAACATCTGACGGAAAAACATGATGGAAATGGAATCCGGATGATTCCGTATCACTCTGTGGGCAGAAAACGCGGCATTATGACAGGTATTATCGTTGATGACATCGAAATTTCCGGAAAAGACGGGAAAATTCAGGTGGAAAAGGGGGTGATTGGGATCTCAGAAGAGCCGTTATCGGAAAAGGGAGTGTATCAGCTTCTGCTTCATCCGGATTTGATGAAATATGGGAGGTTGTAATGTGCTGAAATTAAAATTAACAAACGGCCGGAAAACTTTTTTCGCAAGAGGAAATGAGATTCATTATATCGGGGGTGCGGAGATCCTGCCGGCGCCGCTGGAGGCCAGGGAAGAGCAGAGGATGATACATATGCTGGGAACGGCAGATGAACCGGAGGCAAGAGCCATGCTGATCGAGAGAAATCTCCGGCTGGTGGTCTATATCGCGAAGAAATTTGACAATACAGGAATCGGTGTGGAAGATCTGATTTCCATTGGTACCATCGGGCTGATCAAGGCGATCAATACCTTTAATCCGGCAAAGAATATCAAACTGGCAACATATGCGTCCAGATGCATCGAAAACGAGATTCTCATGTATCTGAGACGGAATAACAAGACAAGGATGGAAGTGTCCATTGACGAGCCGCTGAATGTGGACTGGGACGGCAATGAACTGCTTTTGTCCGATATCCTTGGCACCGATGAGGATATCATATACCGGGACCTGGAACATGAAGTGGACCGAAAACTTCTCATGAAGGCCATGACAATCCTTACAGACAGAGAAAAAAGAATCATTGAACTGAGATTCGGAATCAATCAGAAAAATGGAGAGGAAAAGACGCAGAAGGAGGTGGCGGACATGATGGGAATTTCCCAGTCTTACATCTCCAGGCTGGAGAAGAAAATCATCAAGCGTCTGAAAAAGGAAATGACGAGGATGGGATGCTGAAATCATGTATACACGGGGAAATGCCGGACTTTTGTTGACATTTCCCCGGCGCTGTGATATAAAAATATATAGAAATAAGATAATTGACAGCCGGGATTGTTACTGGAGAAGGCGATACCTGGGTTTTACAAGACAGCATAACAGGATAGATATGCTCTTTTGTAAAACCTGGGTTTTTTTATTTCACAGGATACAGTTTCCCGTGAAATAGAAAATGCTCTGCAGCGACTGCACTGGAGCGGAAAAGAAATTTATGAAAATCTATGACACAGAAAAAAGAGGAGAATTTTATGATTATTAAAAAAATCATGAATAACAATGTCGTATTTGTGGAGGACAGGAAGAAAAACGAGTTGATTCTTGTGGGAAGCGGCATTGGGTTTAAAATGAAGCCGGGAATGAAGGCGGATGAATCCAGGATTGAAAAGACGTTTCTGCTGAGCAGGTTTAAAGAACAGAAACGGCTGATCGAGCTTTTGTCCAAGATTTCCTCCGAGGACTTTAAGCTGGCGGATCATATCATTCAGTATGCCAGGGCGGCGCTGGGGACAGATTTGGATGAAAACATTTATGTGACGCTGACGACCACATGGTGTTTGCTATGGAAAGGACAAAGAAAGGCATTATTTTCCGAAATGCTTTGTTGTGGGAGATCAGGCAGTTCTACCCACAGGAATTTGCCATTGGCCAGTACGCCATCGAGGTAATCGCCAAAAAAACAGGGATTCAGATGGCTGAGGATGAGGCAGCGTTTATTGCTCTTCATATTGCCAATGCAAGATCGGACGGGGACATTGCGGAAGTAGAAGTTACCACAAAGATTCTGAAGGCGGCGCTGAAGATCATAAAACTGACCTATCAGATTGAGCTGGATGAGGATTCACTGGATTATGGAAGGTTTGTTGTTCATATGAAATACTTTGTCGGCAGACTGATGAAAAAGAAACTGCTGGATCAGAATGATCCTGTGTTTATTGATATGATTAAGCAGCAGTACAGCAAGGCTTTCGGCTGTGCGGTGAAGATCGGACAGCTCGTAACGGAACAATATGACATGGACATCAACGATGATGAGCTGGTGTACCTGACCATTCATATTCAGGGAATTACAAATTCAATTTCTAACAAAAAAAGCCTTGACAAATAGAATGGAACAGATTATAATAATTTACAGAAATTGGAAATAGTGACAGGGGAGAGGGATTTCCCCGAAGTCAGGATTGTTACTGAAGAAGGCGATACCTGAGCTGATTGAGAACACAGATAGGCGGTCTGCGGATCCGTGTTTTCAATTGGTTCAGGTTTTTTTATATCTACAGGAAATTCCAACTGGGATTCCTGGGGCATAAAATGCTTTATTATTTTCTTAATGGCGCGCATGGAAGAAAGTAAATGATTACGATTCATTATGATCGAAGAAAAGAAGGGAGAAAAAAGAATGGCGACGAAAGTCAGAGATTACACAAAGCTGGCCAGTGATATTATTCAGGAAGTCGGCGGAAAAGAAAATATTATCAATGCGACGAGATGTGCGACTAGATTGAGACTTGTATTGAAAGAGACAGCAGGTGACGCAAAAGAAAGAGTTGGAAAGCTTCCGGGAGTCATTACAGTTGTGGAAAACAGCGGACAGTTCCAGGTAGTCATTGGAAACCATGTCGGAGAGGTTTATACGCAGGTGGCAAAAGAACTGGATCTGGATAATTCCGACCGTGTGGTGGAAGAACCGAAACAGGGAGTATTAAACCGGGTCATCGCAACTATGTCTGCTGTTTTTGCTCCATTTATTTATGTGCTGGCGGCAGCCGGTATTTTACAGGGTATTTTGATTCTTATCAATCTGGCAGTGCCGTCTTTTGCCAATACAGGAACTTATGAAGTGTTAAGTTTTATGTCCTGGGCGCCGTTTACGTTCCTGCCGATCTTTATCGCGATTACGGCATCCAAGCATTTTCAGTGCAACATTTACATTGCGGTTCTCTGCTGCTGTGCGCTGGTAAGCCCGACATGGACAGAGATGGCAGCCAGAATCGCGGACGGGGAGACAATCAAGTTTCTGATTTTCAATCTTTCAGAAACAACCTATACATCCTCTGTTCTGCCGCCGCTGTTCCTTGTATGGATTCTTTCCTATCTGGAACATTTTGCAGAGAAGAGGCTCCATGAAAATATCCGTTCCCTGTTTACTCCGCTGATTTGTCTGGTGGTTATGGTTCCATTGACCATTCTGTTAATCGGACCTCTTTCCAGTCTTTTGGCGACAGGTATCGCAAATGGATATAATACCTTGTTTGAAACAGTTCCGGCACTGGCAGCAGCCGTGATCGGAGGCGTATGGCAGGTTATCGTTATTTTTGGCGTTCACTGGGGAATTACGCCGGTGGTACTTGCTAACTTTGATATGTACGGAAGAGATTCGTTCCAGGCATTCCAGACCATTGCTGTTGTGGCACAGATGGCAGCAGCATTTGGCGTTTTCATCAAATCCAGAAACAAAGAATTTAAAGGCGTGGCCCTTTCTTCCGGAATCACAGGAATCTTCGGTATTACAGAGCCTGCGATTTACGGTGTTACCCTCCGCCTGAAGAAACCTTTTGCCTGCGGATGTGTGGCAGGCGCTGTCGGAGCCATCGTGGCAAGTTTCTTCAACACATATTATTATGCTTACGCAGGACTTCCGGGACTGCTCACTACGGTCAACGCCATCAATTCCGATAATCCGACGTCCTTCCTCGGAGAAGCAATCGGATGCGCGATCGCTATTGTGGGAGCCATTGTTCTCGTGCAGATTGTAGGTTTTGATGATCCGAAACCGGAAGAAGAGGAAGAAGCGCTGCCGGAGAAGACAGACGCCAGTGCAAACAGCGGAGCGCAGACACACAAAGATGTGTATGCTCCGATCAAAGGGGAAGTAATCCCTCTGACAGAGGTGGAAGACGAAGTATTCAGCAGTCAGCTTATGGGAAAAGGAGCAGCCATTAAGCCGGAAGAAGGAAAGGTGTACGCGCCGTTTGATGGAACAGTGGAAAGTATTTTTGATACGAAACACGCTATGGGACTGAAATCCAATGACGGAGTGGAACTGCTGATCCATGTGGGAATGGACACAGTAAAACTCAATGGAGAACCATTTGAATTAAAGACAGAAGCAGGAAAGAAAATATCCAAAGGAGACCTGCTGCTGGAGTTTGACATGAAGAAGATCGAAGAAGCGGGACTTCCGCTGGTAACGCCGGTCATTGTATCCAATACGGATGATTACACCGATGTGCTGGCATACCCGAACGAAAAAGTAGAACCGGGTGACGCGTTATTATCTGTTATCGAGTAAAAGATGATTTGCAGGAGGTAAAGAAATGAGCAGATTACCAGAAGGATTTTTATGGGGCGGAGCCGTCGCTGCCCACCAGTTTGAAGGCGGATGGAACGAAGGAGGCAAGGGACCGAGCGTCGTGGACGTCATGACAGCGGGAGCCAACGGAGTTGCCAGAAGGATCACAGATACGGTAGAAGAAGGAGAATTCTACCCGAATCACGAAGCCATTGATTTTTATCATCACTATAAAGAGGACATTGCCCTCTTTGCGGAAATGGGAATGAAATGTTTCCGGACATCCATCGGATGGACCAGAATCTTTCCAAACGGCGACGATGAAGAGCCGAATGAGGAAGGGCTGCAGTTTTATGATGATGTATTTGATGAACTGCTCAAATACGGCATTGAACCGGTGATCACACTTTCTCATTTTGAAATGCCGCTGCATCTTGCAAGGGAATACGGCGGATTTTATAACCGCAAAGTTGTAGATTATTTCGTGAAATTTGCGGAAGTCTGCTTCAGAAGATATAAAGATAAGGTAAAATACTGGATCACATTCAATGAAATCAACAATCAGATGGATACTAACAATCCGATTTTCCTCTGGACCAATTCCGGAGTGATGCTCAAAGAGGGAGATAATCCGAGAGAAGTTATGTTCCAGACAGGTCATCATGAGCTGATGGCCCACGCGCTGGCAGTAAAGAAATGCCATGAAATCTGTCCGGACGCAAAAATCGGATGTATGATTTCATGTGTTCCGATTTATCCGTATTCCTGCAATCCTGCTGATGTGATGGCAGCAGAGGAAGCCATGCATCAGAGATTTTTCTTCCCGGATGTGTTTATGAGAGGGCATTATCCTTCTTATGCGAAGAAAGAATTTGAACGGGAAGGATATCATATCGTCATGGAAGAGGGCGACGACAAGATTCTGGAAGAAGGAAAAGCAGATTTCCTCGCTTTGAGCTACTATATGTCCACGGTAGTCAAAGCCGATGTGAAAAATGAGGATCTGGAAGGCGTTGTCAACGGAGGTCTTCCGAATTCTGTGGATAATCCTTACGTAAAAGCCAGCGACTGGGGATGGCAGATCGATCCGGAAGGACTGAGATATTCTCTGAATATACTGGCAGAGCGCTACGAAAAACCGCTGTTTGTAGTAGAAAACGGATTCGGAGCCATTGACCAGATCGAAGAAGACGGAACCATCGATGATCAGCCGAGAATTGATTATCTGAAGAGTCATATTGAAGCGGTGAAGGAAGCACTGCTCCATGACGGAGTGGATCTGATGGGATATACGCCGTGGGGTATCATTGATCTGGTATCCTTTACGACCGGGGAAATGAAGAAGCGCTACGGAATGATCTATGTGGACCGTGACAACGAAGGAAACGGAACCATGGAGAGAAAGAAGAAAAAATCCTTTGACTGGTTCAAGAAAGTAATTGCTTCTGACGGAGAAGAATTATAAGACAGCAGAAAGAAGCTGCCGGGAAACAGATCGTTTCTGACAAGGGCAGGTGTGACTTGTGTGAGCCGCACCTGCCCTTGCATCTGTCATGAAGTGGGTTTGTGGAGTCCGTGCATGCTGCAGCTGCTCTCAACGCCTCTCTGCTCCAGATAATAATCGCCCCAGTCATACATGGAACGGAGCAGAGGTACGATGCTCTGGCCCAGCTCAGTCAGAGAATATTCTACTTTCGGCGGAACGACGGGATAGACTTCCCGGTGGATCAGTTCATCTGCTTCCAGCTCCCGGAGCTGCTGCGTCAGCATTTTCGGGGTGGCGGCAGGAATCCTCCGTTTTAATTCGCTGAAACGCAGCGTCTGATTGACCAGATGCCACAGAATCAGAGACTTATATTTTCCTCCGATCAGATCCAGTGTCGTCTCTACGGGACAGTAACAGGGTGTCGGTTTTGTTATATTTTCCATAGGAACCTCCTTTAGTATCTTTTTGGGTACTATATATCTTTTAAGTGCGTTCTTGCAATTATCATCATTAGTGATAAAATCATAACATGGAAATAAGATTTGAGCAAATTTTTACAAAAAATATGAAAAATATAGGGGAAAGTCTTTTCTTTCAGTTCCATTTGTAGTAGCATAAAAAGGATTGAATATATGAATGATGAATATCATTCTGGAGATGGAGGAAGTATGTTAGAATTAAAAAATATATCATTTACCGTCTCTGATGAAGAAAATAGAGACAAAGAAATTATAAAAGACATCAGCCTGACACTGGAAGATGACAAATTTATTGCCATCACCGGGCCAAATGGAGGTGGAAAATCAACACTGGCCAAGATCATCGTAGGAATTGAGAAACCGACATCCGGCCAGATTATCTGGAATGGACAGGATATCACGGACCTCAGCATTTCTGAGAGAGCGGATCTTGGAATCAGCTTTGCTTTCCAGCAGCCGGTCCGTTTTAAAGGAATTACAGTGTTTGATCTGATCAAACTGGCAGTGGGACATCAGATTTCCAGATCAGAAGCCTGCGAGTATCTGTCAGAGGTTGGACTCTGTGCCAGAGATTATGTAAACCGCGAAGTAGACGCCAGCCTTTCCGGCGGGGAAATCAAGAGAATTGAAATTGCCACAATTCTTGCAAGAGGAACGAAACTTTCCATTTTTGATGAGCCGGAAGCAGGAATTGACTTGTGGAGTTTTCAGAATCTGATTCAGGTATTTGAGAAAATGAGAAATGATATTAAGGGATCCATTCTTATTATTTCTCATCAGGAAAGAATCCTGCGCATTGCTGATGAGATTGTAGTGATCGCGGACGGCGAAGTGCTGGAGCATGAGAAGGCAGAGGAATTCCTTCCGAAACTTTTAAATGATGCAGACAGCCGGGACGAATCATGTCACTGCTGGAAGAAGGGAGGATGTTAAGATGGATATTAAAATTGACCCGATCCAGATGCATCTGCTGGAGGAAGTGACGGGACTTCATGAGATTCCGGCAGGCGCTTACAATATCAGAGCCAATGGAAAAGGCGTGGCAAGACACAGTTCTGCCAATATCGAAATTATTCCGAAAGATGACGGAACAGGAATTGATATTAAAATCAAGCCGGGCACTAAAAATGAAAGTGTGCATCTTCCGGTGGTGCTCAGTGAGGCGGGGCTCACAGAAGTTGTATATAACGATTTTTATATCGGCGAAAATGCCGATGTGACTATTGTTGCCGGCTGCGGAATCCACAACGGCGGCAAAAAGAACAGCCAGCATGACGGAATCCATCGTTTTTTTGTAGGAGAGAATGCGAGAATCCGCTATGTGGAAAAGCATTATGGAAGCGGAGAGGGAACAGGAGAAAGAATCATGAACCCTCAGACCATTGTGGAAATCGGCAAAAACGGATATATGGAGATGGATACGGCCCAGATCAAGGGCGTAGATTCCACCAAACGTCTGACTACAGCGAAACTGGCGGAAGGTGCGACGTTTACCGTTATGGAGCGTCTCATGACCCATGGAAAACAGTATGCGGAAAGCGAGTTTGAAGTGGACCTGAATGGAGATGACTCCGGAGCTCATATTGTATCCAGATCTGTGGCAAAGGATGCGTCTGACCAGATCTTTATTTCCAAGATTCATGGAAACGCCAAATGCAGCGGCCATTCCGAGTGCGACGCGATCATCATCGGAGATGCCAAGATCAGCGCGGTTCCGGAGATCACAGCGGATTGTTCCGACGCGTCTCTGATTCATGAGGCTGCCATCGGCAAGATCGCCGGAGAACAGATCATCAAACTGATGACCCTTGGTCTGACAGAAGAAGAAGCAGAAGAACAGATCATCAACGGATTCTTAAAATAAAACAGGACAAAAGGCGCCTTTTTCGCATGGCGCCTTTTCATGTACATAAGATTATTTTATCTGATATAATAAGAATGAAGAAGACAGGAATAATAAAAAGAAAAAGGAGTATGAACCGGATGAATCAGAATTATGCATTAATAAAAGAAGAACCGATCGAAGAACTGGACGGAACCGGCTGCCTTCTCCGTCATAAAAAGACAGGGGCCAGAGTGGTAGTCATTTCCAACAAAGATGATAATAAAGTATTTCAGATCGGATTTAAGACGCCTCCGAAAGATGATACCGGGGTGCCTCATATCCTGGAACATTCCGTGCTGTGTGGATCCAGGGAATTCCCAATGAAAGACCCGTTTGTGGAACTGGTAAAAGGATCTTTAAATACTTTTCTAAACGCCATGACTTATCCGGACAAGACCGTATATCCGGTGGCGAGCCAGAATGACAAAGACTTTTTTAACCTGGTCCATGTTTATCTGGATGCAGTATTTTATCCGAATATTTACCAGAAACCTGAAATCCTGAAGCAGGAAGGATGGCATTATGACCTGGAATCTGCTGACGCGCCGATTCATTACAACGGCGTTGTATTCAATGAAATGAAGGGAGTCTTCTCTTCTCCGGATCAGCAGCTGGCGCGGATCATTCAGAAATCCCTGCTTCCGGACACGCCATATGGATTTGAGTCCGGCGGAGACCCGGCGGCAGTACCGGATCTGACCTATGAAGGATTTCTGGATTTCCACAGGACGTATTATCATCCGTCCAACAGTTATATATATCTTTATGGAGACATGGATCCGGACGAGTATCTGGAATTTATCCATGAACATTATCTGAAAGATTTTGATGAAAAAACAGTGGATTCTTCCTGGAATATGCAGGCGCCGTTTGAGGAGCCGAAACGGATTGAGGAATACTATCCGGTCGGAGAAAATGACGCAGAGGAAGAGAAGACTTATTTTGCATACAACGCAGTGATCGGGACCAGTCTGGACAGGGAACTTTATCTGGCGTTCCAGATTCTGAACCGCGCATTATTCGGAGCGCCGGGCGCGCTGGTGAAGAAAGCTCTGCAGGAGGCGCAGATCGGAAAGGATGTATCCAGCTCTTATGACAACGGCATTGAGCAGCCGATTTTCTCTGTTATCGCTCAGGAGGCGGCAGAAGAACAGGAGAAGGAATTTATCCGGATCATCGAGGAGAATCTGAAAAAGATCGCAGAGGAAGGAATCCCGAAACGAAGTCTGACAGCGGCGTTTAATTTCTATGAATTCCGTTATAAAGAAGCCAATTTCGGACGTTTCCCGAAAGGACTGATGTATGGACTCCAGATGTATGACAGCTGGCTGTATGATGATGAGAAACCGTTTATTCATATTAAAACCAATGAGATTTTTGAGACTCTGAGAGGGAAGATGGAGACCGGATATTTTGAGAATCTGATCCGGACGTATCTTCTGGACAATCCGCACAAATCTATTGTGGTCATGAAGCCGAAGAAAGGACTTCAGAAAGAAAAAGATCAGCAGGAAGCTGATAAATTGAAGACATACAAAGACTCTCTGTCAAAAGAGGAAATTGACGAGCTGGTGGAAGAGACAAAACGTCTGAAAGAAATCCAGGAAACGCCGTCCACGAAGGAAGAACTGGAGAAAATACCGGTTCTCGACATCGAAGATATTCGAAAAGAAATCAAGCCGCTCAGCAGCAAAGAAGAGGAAGCAGGAGGCGTCAAAGTCCTGTGGCATCCGTATTTTACCAATCAGATCTGTTATCTGAAACTTGCTTTTGATATGAGCTATGTCCCGATGGAACTGGTGCCGTATGCTTCTCTGCTGACTGAAGTGCTGATGGGCGTGGACACGGAACAGAGAGACTATCAGGAACTGGGCAATGAGATCAGCATCGAGACCGGAGCCATTGCGGCTTCCATGGATGTTCTGCCGCAGGGAAAAGAAGATTTCCTTCCGATGTTTACGATAAAGACCAAATGCTTCTATCCAAAGACAGAGAAGGCATTTGAGCTGATGGAAGAAATTGTATTTGAAAGTAAGCTGGATGATAAGAAACGTCTGAAAGAAATCATGGGACAGATTTACACGAATCTGAAGATGATGCTGACAGAGAGCGGACATAAGACAGCAGCCAGCCGCGCCATGTCATATTTCTCCGGATATGCGCAGTACAAAGAGGTAATCCAGGGAATTTCCATGTTTGAATCTGTGAAGAACTGGTACGAGAATTTCGATGAAGAATATGAAAATATTGTAAATGGACTGGAACAGGCCAGACAAGCGATTTTCCAGAAACAGAATATGATCGTAAGTTATACGGGAAAAGAAAAAGAGCCGGAATTTCTGGCAGAAAGTCTCTCTCATTTTGCCGGACGGCTGTATCCGGATCAGGAGAGAGGAGCCGGGATCGCTGTGGCGTGCAGCCGGAGAAATGAGGGATTTACCACGGCAGGAGGCGTGTGCTATGTTGCCTGCGCAGGCAATTTCATGGATCAGGGATTCGAGTATACCGGAGCTTTGAAAGTGCTGCAGATGATTTTCTCTTATGAGTATCTCTGGATCCAGCTTAGGGTCAAAGGAGGAGCCTACGGCTGTATGTGCAGCTTTGGAAATCAGGGTGATTCCATGTTTGTCACTTACAGAGATCCGAATCTTACAGAAACCTACGATGTCTACGACCACGCTGCTCAGTTCGTAGAGGAATTTGACGCCGATGAAAGAGATATGAAGAAATATATCATCGGAACCATCAGCAATATGGATATGCCGATGGGACCGGATGATATGGGAGCAAGAAGTTTCAATGCGTATCTGATGGGAAGAACAGAAGAAGAACTGCAGAAAGACAGAGATCAGGTGCTTGGATGCACCAGAGACGATATCAGGGCCCTGGCGCCGCTTGTAAAGGCCGTTGTGGATGCAGGAAACCGCTGCTGTATCGGAAACGAAGAAAAGATCCGTCAGGCAGAAGGCTGCTTCGGCGAGATCAGGAATTTACTGTAAAAAGAAAGGATAGTTATGGAACACGCATTCAAATCAGGATTTGTAACATTGATCGGGCGCCCCAATGTGGGAAAATCAACGCTGATGAACCGGCTGATCGGACAGAAGATCGCCATTACATCCAGCAAACCGCAGACCACGAGAAACCGGATCCAGACGGTATATACAGATGACAGAGGGCAGATTGTTTTCCTGGATACTCCGGGAATCAATAAAGCAAAAAATAAGCTGGGAGATTATATGCTCCAGGCGGCAGAGAGAACGTTAAATGAAGTAGATGTTGTTCTCTGGCTGGTAGAGCCGACCACATTTATCGGCAGCGGAGAGCGTTATATCGTGGAGCAGCTTTCCAAAATAAAAACACCGATTCTTTTGATCATCAATAAGATTGATACGGTGGAAGAAAAGGAAATACTGGAAGCGATCAGCACCTACAAAGATGTGCTGGATTTTGCGGAAATCATACCAGTGTCTGCCCTGAGAGGAAAAAATACGGATGATGTGATCGACACGATCTTCAAATATCTGGAAGAAGGACCGATGTATTATGACGCGGATACGATCACAGATCAGCCGGAACGGCAGATCTGTGCGGAATTAATCCGGGAAAAGGCGCTGCGGTGTCTGAGCCAGGAGATTCCTCACGGAATCGCTGTTGTCATTGATTCCATGAAAGAGAGACGGCACGGCCATATCATCGATATTGATGCCACTGTCATTTGTGAGAAAGATTCCCACAAAGGGATCATCATCGGGAAAAAAGGGGCGATGCTTAAGAAAATCGGAAGCCTTGCCCGTACGGAAATGGAAAATCTGCTGGATACAAAAGTAAACCTCCAGCTTTGGGTGAAAGTAAAAAAAGACTGGCGGGACAGTGACTACCTGCTGAAGAATTACGGATACGATAAGAAAGAAGTTTGATCATGGGTCAGGAAATCAAGGTGCTGGGCCTGGTGCTGCAGGCGGGAAATATCGGCGAGTATGATAAAAGAATCGTGCTGTTGACAAAAGAGCGGGGAAGAATCTCCGCCTTTGCCCGCGGTGCGAAAAAAGCGACCAGTCCGTATGCCGCGGCATGCCAGCCGTTTACCTTTGGAACGTTTTCCCTTTATGAAGGAAAAAACTCTTTTAATGTGATGTGGGCTCAGGTGGACAATTATTTTGCGGAACTGAAAAAAGATCTGGATCTGATCTATTATGCCAGCTATTTCAGTGAGTTCGCCTCATATCTTACGAGAGAAAATAACGATGAGATGAAGATTTTGAAACTGCTGTATCAGAGTCTCCGGGCGCTGGAAAAGAAGACCATACCGCCTCCGCTGATCCGGCGGATTTATGAAATCAAGATTATGGCGTTTTACGGACTGGGAATGGAAGTGTTCCAGTGCGTGAGATGCGGAAGCCGTGAAAATCTTACAGGATTTCAGCCTTCGGAAGGAGGCGTTGTCTGTGCTTCCTGCGGGAAATCTCTTTATCCGGTGAGCCCTTCTACTCTTTATACTCTGCAGTTTATTCTCTGCAGTCCGGTGGAAAAACTTTATACATTCCGGGTGAGTCAGGAAGTGCAGAAAGAATTGGAAATGATTATAAAAGCATTTCTGAGGATTCACATTCAGCATGAATTCAAATCCCAGGTCTTCCTTCCGGAACCGTAATGTAAGATCTGACACAAGAAAGAATCCTGCTTTGCAGGATTCTCCGCCTGCGGCGGGGCGCATGAGCGGCAGTTTCCGTTCCGCCGCAGTGCGATC